>JBBAAC010000066.1:0-11352 GCA_041658465.1 bacterium
AGGGGAGGTCGGGTGGGGTAGACCTTGGGAAATCCACGATCTACCTCCCCTGGCCCCTCCTTACAAAGGAGGGGGATGTGAAAACGCAAAAATAAACCGGACAGTCATGATTCCAAATAATTTCTTCATCCACACCAAAGTATTCGTGGATCAACATATCACGCAACCATGTCCTCGAGATGGACCCGAATACTACGCGGCATATCGGACCTCCTTGAGGATCCCGTCCCTTAGTGCCGGCTTAAGCGCATCAGCGATCACGAGATCAACGTTTCGTTTTAGATGCATTTCAAGGTAAAATTTGAGTTCCATGTAGTTATCAAACGTCTTGCGATCGAACTCGACCAAGATATCAATATCGCTGGCTTCGCCTTCTTCACCGCGCACGCAGGACCCGAAGATGCCAAGCCTCCTCACGCCGAAGCGCGTGGAGAGTTCCGCCTGATTATTACGAACAAGTTCAAAAAAAAGTTCGGCTGTTTTCTTCATCATTTCTCCAAGTCAACTTTTATCGCAAAATCATTACTTTATAGACCATATCAGATTGTCAGCAAAAATCGCGCAACTTTTCCAGGAGTTAGCGCGTCGCGGATCTTGCTTGTGGCGGTGAGGGCCACGGTAGGCTCGAATCCGCGGTGGCACATGTAGTTCCAGAATTAATCCCTTGTTATTCAATAAGTTATATGTTCTAATATGGTATAGAAAGATATTGCATCTAAGCCATATTAAGGATCAAAGTGCGGTATGCCTTATCTGACAGACAATTTGAAGGCAGTCCTTCAGAGAAAGCTCGGCGAGCTCAACTCGCTACGGCCATTGCCCCCGCCTGCAGTCCGAAAGCTCAGATCGCAGTTCGAGATAGAGATGACGTACAACTCCAACGCGATCGAAGGGAATACACTGACTCTCAAGGAGACATATCTCGTCATCAACGAGGGGATGACCGTAAAGGGCAAGTCGTTGAAGGACCATCTGGAGGCCAGGGATCATTTTGCAGCACTCGAGTTTTTGTATGATCTGATCGAAGAGGGCAAAAAACATACGATGTCGGAGCATCTCGTCAGGACTTTGCATCAGTTGATCGTGCATGAGACCGACAAGGACTGGGCGGGGAGATACAGGGGGAGCGAGGTGATGATAGGCGGCTCGGACCACTCACCCCCGGACGCGCTGGAGGTGCCTTCGAAGATGAGGGAACTCATCTCCTGGCTTCGGACGATGAGCGGGAAGATGCACGTCGTTGAGTTTGCAGCACTCTTTCACCACAGGCTGGTGCATATCCATCCGTTTCTGGATGGAAACGGGAGGACGGCAAGGCTGGCGATGAACCTGCTTCTGATGCAGGCCGGTTATCCACTTGTGATCATTTTGAAAAACGACAGGAAGAAATATTACAGCGTGTTGAGCCAGGCAGATAAGGGAAATGTTGCGCCGCTCGTCCTCTTCATCGGGCAGGCGGTTGAGCGCTCGCTGAACATTTATTTGAAGACGCTGACACCATCCTCCAAGAGGAGAGAAAAGTATGTGTCTTTATCGGAAATAAGCGAAAAAACTTCTTATTCCGCCAAGTATTTGAATCTCCTGGCAAGGCAGGGCAAGTTGGAAGCACACAAGCAAGGGAGAAACTGGCTCTCTTCGATGGAAGCGGTCGAGCGGTATGTGGGGAACAGGAAGAGGAGGAGATGAAGGTTGTCTATTCAGAACATCGTCCACTTCGCCATCGTGAGCGCGTCGCGGATCTTGTTTGTGGCGGTGAGGGCCACGGTGGGCTCGAACCCGCAGTGGCACATGCAGTTGGCGCAGCGCGCGTCGCGGCCAGGGCCGTAGCGCTTCCAGTCGGTCTTGTTCATGAATTCGCTGAATCCGGCGTAGTGGCCGTCCGTGATGAGATAGCACGGCGCCTTCCAGCCCGCGACGTTGTATGTGACCGCTCCCCACGGCGTGCACGGGTATTCTCGCTTCCCCGCAAGGAAGTCCAGGAACAGGGGCGTGCTCCAGACCTTTTTGCCGCGGCCCGTCTCGCGCAGCGCCGCGAACTTCTCCTTGATCGCCGTGCGCGTCAAAAACTGCGACTGATCCGCCACGTCCGAGTAGTCGAAGCCGGGCGAGATGAGCATGCCGTTCACGCCTAAGCCCTCGAGGAAATCGAACAGCGCCTTTATCTCTTCGACATCGGTCTGCCGGTATAAAGTGGTGTTCGTGCAGACAGTGAATCCCGCCTTTTTTGCGGCGACTACGCCCGAGATCGCCTTGTCGAACGCGCCCTGCTTTTCCACTATCGCGTCGTGGGTCGCGGCGAGTCCGTCGATGTGCACGTTTATGTTGAACATCTTGTGGGGCTTGAAGAGCGAGAGCTTCTGCGCCAGCACCTGGCCGTTCGTGCAGATATACACGACGCGGCCGCGCTGGATCGTGCCTTCGACCAGCGCCTTGATTTCGGGATAGAGCAAGGGCTCGCCGCCGCAGATGGAGACGACCGGCGCGCCGCACTCGTCGATCGCCTTGAAACAGTCTGCCAGCGAGAGCATATCCGAGAGTCGATCCTTGTATTCGCGGATACGGCCGCAGCTCGAACACGTAAGGTTGCAGGCGTGCAGCGGCTCCAGCTGCATCACCAGCGGAAACTTATTCGCTCCGGCCTTCTTCATGCGCTTGATATAGCGCGCGACCGCGGTCGTCTGACTCCAGGGAAATCGCATATGAACTCCTTATGTGTCATCGCAATGACACCAAGAGGCCCTAGCATGCGTCTCTGCTGAATACAATGAGGAGTTGAACTTTCGTCCCGGAGTGCTATGAAGCCAGAAATGTCACCGTACACGGCATATGCGGTATACGGGGCGGTCGGCTTTCAGCTGGCGATCTCGGTCGTTGCGGGCCTCGTGTTCGGCAACTACCTCGACAAGAGGCTCGGGACCGGCCCGTGGATCGCCATCACAGGGCTGACCCTGGGTTTTGTAGGCGGGCTCGTGAACCTGATCAAGATTACGAAGCGGTACGAGAAGATAAAGAGCAAGGGGACGGGAACCGATGAAAATCCCTTCAAAAGATGACGCCGTGACGCCTATGGTCGTGCGCTCGCTGCTCGTTGCGACCCTGCTGGCCGCCGCGATGGCAGCACTCGCCCTCGTCTTTGGTCAGGCCGCGAGCCTCATCTCCATCGCTGCGGGCGCGATCATGGCGATGGCGAGCTTTGTGGTGCTCGTCGTCGTCGTTGTCCGTTCGTTCGCGATCGAATGCGGGCCAGCGGCCGTGCGCAGGCAGCCCCTGGCGCTCCTCGCCATAGTCGGATGCACGAAGCTTATGTTCCTGGGCGCGGCGCTTTGGTGGCTGATAAACCGGCAGCTCGTCTCGCCGCTGCCGTTTTTGGCGGGATTCACATCCATGGTCGCAGCGCTGCTTCTGGAGGGGCTCAGGTCCGGGCGCGCTCAAGCCAGGGGAAGATAAAAGGACATGGAACAGTTCTCTTTGATCAAATGGCTCTTGGAGCAATTGCGGCTCCCGCATTCGTGGGGCGAGCAATACATGCACATTGTCATGGCCGCCCTGGTGGCCGTCTTCCTCTTTGCAGTCTCCTTACTCGCGTGGCGAAAGCTCAGGAACACCGAGCTCATGCTCCTGCCGGACGGCCGCACCACAACGGTCAACGTGCTGGAAGTCATCGTGGGCGCGGTGCTGAGGCTGATGGAGGACGTGCTTGGGCCAAAGGCGCGCGCACACATGCCGCTCATCGGCTCTCTCTTCATTTATATACTCGTCTCCAATCTGATAGGCGTCATCCCCGGGCTCGTCCCGCCGACTGAAAACGTGAACACCAACGCCGCCTGCGCCATCGTGGTCTTCATCTATTACAATGTCGTCGGGATCAGGGACCAGGGGATCAGAAAATATCTCAAGCACATGGCCGGACCGGTGATCTGGCTGGCGCCGCTCCTCTTCGTCATCGAGGCGGTCAGCCACTTAGTGCGTCCGCTGTCGCTCTCCGTGCGACTCCTGGGCAACGTCGTGGGCGATCACCTCGTGCTGGGGATGTTCTCGCAGCTCGTGCCGCTTTTTCTGCCGATCGTGTTCATGGGGCTTGCCATTTTCGTATCTTTCATGCAGGCATTTGTCTTCACGCTGCTGTCGATAGTTTACATCCAGATGGCTTCAGGGGAAGAAGAGAGTCTCTGAGGAATTGTCGCGCAACAATATACGGAGGAAGAACATGAAGAAAGCTACGGCGTGGCTCACCGGAATAATTACGATGTTCGCACCGGCGATCGCAGCGGCGCAGGAGCAGGCGGGGGCCGCATCGGGCGCCCATGGCGATTCGTTCATGCTCAAGGCTGCGCTGGCAGTCGGCGCCGGGCTCGCGATCGGCATCGCTGCTGCAGGGGGCAGCCTTGGTCAGGGGCGCGCGGCCTCCGCGGCACTTGAGGGCATTTCACGCAACCCCGAGGCCGCCAATAGAGTGATGACGCCCATGATCATCGCGTTGGCGCTGATTGAATCGCTAGTGATCTACGCCCTCGTCATCGCATTCCTGCTGCAGGGAAAGATCTAAACAACGCGCGTCGGCGGGTCCTGTCGCCGTAGTCCGTGCAGAAATTCACGCGATAACCCGCGGTTGGCATCTCGCAAGCCGATAACGAGTTTAAGTCAGCTTATAAAGCTAACGTTGAATTTACTGCCACCGCGATCCCCATTGCTCGAAGCTGGACTGGGGACCTCGCGCACTTCTTGGCACGTAGCCTGCCGCGGGTCTCCGCGTGCTCTGCGGCATAAAATGAGTCCGGCACCACCCCCCGACGATAGCTATTCAGATTTTTTTCCGCGCGCGGAACGCTTGGATGGGCGCTTCGATTTCATATGTGGAGGGAGGGGGCGCTTCTCGTTGATCGGCTTTCCTGCCAGCTCGATGATCAGTTCGAAATCGTCCGCAGCGTTGTCGTCCGAAAATATGGCCTTTGCGCGCATTCGTTCGCCGCAGCGCATGCACTGGTGCAGTATGATGTATTCCTTGCGCGCGTGCGTGTAGATGCCGATCGGCCGCATCATGCCGCGGCACTTGTTCGCGCGGTCGCCTGGATTGATGTCAACGTGCATGGACCAGAGGCAGAACGGGCAATGGCTGCGCGGGGTGGTATGCGCCGTTGGCGGGACTTCCCGGCCGCAATGCCCGCATACGAAGCCCTCATTTCTTACCTGGAATCGCTTGGTCTCAAGCGGCATGGGGCGGGCCCTTTTATTTCGGTTTGGCCGCGGGGCGCGCGGGTTTCCCTGCTGCAGGTGGAGCAACAGATTTTCCACCCGCCTTAGCCGCAGCTGCCTTAGCCGCGGCTGCTGCCTCGGCCGCGCGCCTGGAGAATCCCTTTGTGGAGCGATATCTGATCTGGGGTCCGCCGGAGGTGTCGCCGAGAGTTGGCATGAGCACGCCCTTGAGAGAGTCGCTGCCGGGCTGAACCGCGCCCGTGAGCGGCAGCCGCACCTCCGCGCTGTTCATCGTGCGCGCGATGCCTATGTCAATGCCGTTGCGGATTTCGATGTATGCAAGCAGCACGTCCTTCGGGACGAGCCGGCTCTCCATGAGAGCCAGCCTTATTCGCGTAGCCAGTATTTGCGTATCCTTCTTGATATCGCCGCTCATCGGTTTTCTGAGATAAGCGCTTATGAATATCGCGCGCGTCGGCGAGGAACCGGTTTTCGAGTGCGTCGCAATTCGAACGCGCACGTGGTCGAGGTGAATCGGCGATGCTCGCAGCATGTACAACACTGCCTGTTCCGGAGCCGTATCCGGGCTGTGGATCGTCATCCAGTACATCGCCAGGTGGGCGCCGCAGAGCACGATGCCGGCGCCGAGCAGCGCGAGGAGAGGCGTTCTCAAGGATGCCCTCGGCAGCGCATACGGCGCCTTGCTGTGCACCACCACCGAATCCAGCAGCAGGTCGTGCAAAGAGCGACGATGGGGATGAGTCAGGCCGAAGACCACTATCGCGATAGCCACGAGGTCGGCGGTGAGGGCCAGCAGCGTGATGATCGCCGAGCGCTGATCCTCGAGCATCCAGAATTTATACACCGCGAAGATGATCGCGAAGAGGCTGACGCGAAGCAACGAATCGAACGGGTTTATGTATCCGCCGCCCACCGACCGAACCTCTATGCCGAGCAGCTTTTTTCCAAGCGTCTTGCCGTGGCTGATCGAACTGTCGAGGAGGGTGAAGTAGAGAACCGCTGCGGCGACGCCGATCCACCAGCCGCCTTCGCCGATGGGCGCCATGTATTTCCCGGCAAGGACTATTGCGGCACGGCCGATCGCAGCGAGAAGCGCGCAGTCGATCGCGAACGCGATGGCTCGGCGAACGGAGACCCGCCACGGAGGCCTTGTCGGCGATGATGAGCCCTCGTCGACAACCGCATTCCTCTGCGCCCGCAACTGAGACGCGAGATTTGTCCTCAGGTCAGGGCTTCGCATGGATCAGACTTTACCACTGCCGCTGGACAAACGCCATCTCATCCTCTACTCTTAGTGTCGTCGCGAGCGAATGAAAAATGACACGAACGGGGGAAAGAAATGCCGCCGAAAAAGATCAGCGCCGATAAACTACGCTGGCAGCCGAACAAGGAGATCACGGATCTCTTCAAGAAACCCGACAAGATAGCGGCCACCGGGGCCATAGTCGGACAGAAGCGGGCGATAGACGCATTGAGCCTCGGGCTTACGCTTTATCGCACCGGTTACAACATCTACGTCGCCGGCATGGCCGGCACGGGCCGCATGACGACCATCCGGCGCGCCCTCGAACAGATGGGCAAGCCGCGCGGCACGGTGCCGGATCGCTGTTACGTCTATAATTTCGTGGACTCCTCGCAGCCGGTGCTCCTCACATTTCTGCCCGGCAAGGGCCGCGCATTCCGCGACGACATGCGCGAGCTGATCCGGGTGCTGCGCATCGAAATCCCGAAGGCGATCGAGTCATCGCATGTGCAGCGGGAGCGCGAACTCATCGTCGACCGCTACCAGCGCGAGGAGAAGAAACTCTTCGAGGAATTCGCTGACCATTTGAAGAAGGAGGGCTTTGCCCTGATCCAGCTGCAGGAAGGCGGGTATGTGGCGCCGACCGTCTTTCCGATCGTGGGCAGTGAGGCGGTTTCGATCGATTACCTGGATACCCTCGTGGCCGAGGGCAAGATGGAGACCGCGGAGCGAGACGGCAAGCAGCGCAGGCACAGGGAACTCATGGCTGAGCTCAAGCGCGTGCTCACGAAGGCGCGCGCCCTCGGCAAGGAGATGCACGTCGCCCTCGACCGCCTGCTGCAGCGCTCCGCATCGCTGGTGCTCGACGGGCTGATGGACGACCTGCGCGGCCGGTACACCGACGAGAAGGTGCGCAAGTACCTGCTCCGCGTAAAGACGCACATCCTCAAAAACATCGACGTCTTCGCGGGCAAGAAGGAGGCCAGCAAGGAGGAGGGCATCATAGTGCTGGGCGCCCAGCGCGCGGAGGACCCGTTCTGGTACTACGACGTCAACCTGCTCTACGATCAGACCCAGGCCGGCACCGAGGAAGGCAAGGTGCCGATAGTCGAGGAGCACAACCCGAGCTTCGTCAACCTCTTCGGCGCGAACGAGTACAACATCGGGCCGAACAATTTCTGGACCACCGACTTCCGCTACATAAAGGCCGGGTCGCTGCTCCGCGCGGACGGCGGATACCTGATAGTCAATGCGATGGATGTGCTCAGAAGGCCGATGGTGTGGGACCAGCTCAAGCGAGTGCTCAAGACCGAAAAGCTCATCATCCAGCAGCCGGAGAGCTACTATCAGTTCGCGCCGCTCACGATAAAGCCGGAGCCGATCGAGCTCTCCGTGAAGGTGATCATGGTGGGGCCCTCCTGGCTCTATCGCCTCCTCTACGAATACGAGGAGGATTTTGCGAAGACGTTCAAGGTCCTGTCGGACTTCGACGCCACCATGCCACTCACGAACGAGACCGCCACGCAGTACGCGTCGGTGCTCAAGGCGGTGATCGAGCGGGGCAAGCTCAGGCCTGCCACGCAGGACGGCATGCTGGCGATGGTGGAGCACGGCATCGAGGAGGCGGGCCAGAACGACCGCATCTCCACGCGCTTCGCCTATATCACGGACGTGCTGCGCGAGGCGGATTACTGGGCGGGCCAGGGAAATTCGAGCAGGATTTCCCGCGAACACGTGGAGCGCGCAGTCGAGGCCAAACGAGAGAGGCATCGCCTCACCGAGGAGCACGTGCAGCGGCTCATCGAGGAGGGCGTCATCCTCATCGACACCAAGGGCAAGCGCGTGGGCCAGGTCAATGGGCTCTCGGTCTACACGATAGGCCACGTCTCGTTCGGAAAACCCTCTCGCCTGACGGCGACGACCTCGATCGGCAAGTCCGGCGTGATCAACATCGAGCGCGAGGCAAAGCTGTCCGGCCCGATCCACGACAAGGGCGTGCTCATACTCACGGGCTATCTGCGGCACAAATACTCGCAGCGCGAACCGCTCAACCTCACGGCGTCGCTCTGCTTCGAGCAGTCCTACGGCGGCGTGGATGGCGACTCGGCATCTTCGACCGAGATCTACGCGCTCCTCTCCTCTCTGGCGGGAGTCCCGATCTCGCAGGAGTTCGCGGTCACGGGATCGGTCAACCAGCTGGGCGACATACAGCCGATCGGCGGGGTGAACGAGAAGATCGAGGGCTTCTACGACGTGTGCAAGGCGCAGGGCTTCACCGGCAAGCAGGGCGTCGTGATCCCCATCCAGAACGAGCGGCACCTGATGCTGCGCAAGGACGTGGCGGAGGCGGTCCGCAAGGGCAAGTTCCACGTCTATTCCATCTCCACGATCGACGAGGGGATCGAGCTCCTCATGGGCCGGTCCGCCGGAAAGATGGGCAAGGGCGGAAAATATCATGCCGACACCGTGCACGGCATAGTGATGAAGCGGCTGAGGGAGATGAACGAGGCGCTTGCGGCCCTCTCGGAAGAAGGGTTAGCCAGGGCCATCAAAGAAGAGAATAAGCCGAAGGTTCGGGCTAAGGTTAAGATTAAGGCTAAAGTTAAGGCAAAAACCAAGGGGCGAAAGGCAAAAAGAAAAAAGCGATAGACAAATTCCCCTCCTTTGTAAGGAGGGGCTAGGGGAGGTAGATCTACCCCACCCTTACCCTCCCCCTTACAAAGGGGAGGGGCATTCGGAGACCCAATGGATTCAATGAACCGCAATATCCTGGAATCTGTGCTCGCCCTGCCGACGATGAGCTATCACGAGGTGGCGGTTTCAACTTTCGTGCGCTGGTACGCATCCGGCCTCGGGCTCTCCGTATCGGAGGATCGCGCGGGCAACCTGCTCGTCTGTTACCCTCCCCTTTGTAAGGGGAGGGCTGGGAGGGGTAGATCTGCAGGCGTGACGTTCGCGGCCCACATGGATCACCCCGGCTTCGAGGTGATAGGGTCAAACGGAAAGAAAGCGACAGTCGCGCAGTGGGGCAAGGTGGACCTCGGGGTCTTTGGGGGTTCGCGGGTATTGGTCCACACGGCAGAAGGCCCGGTGCGCGGCGCGATCGGAAAAAAACCGCTCAGGCAGAAGCACCTCGGCCGAGCCGTGTTCGAGCTCAAAGCCGAGCAGGGGGTGGCGAAGGGCGACTTCGGCGCGTTCGACATCCCGCCGGTAAAATTTTCAAAGGGGATCATACACGCGCTCGCCGCGGACAACCTCATAAGCGTGGCAGCGATCCTCGATCTCATGACGAGGTTCGCGGTCGGCCGCGCGCGCGTGAACGTCTCGGGCCTATTCACGCGCGGCGAGGAGGCGGGGTTTCTCGGCGCATTCGCCGCGATGGAGTCCAAGTTCATACCAAAGGATGCGCCGCTTGTCGTGCTCGAGTGCAGCTCTGCAAAGGGCGGCGGGGTGCAGATCGGAGGCGGCCCCGTCGTGCGCGCGGGGGACCTGCAGAGCACGTACGATCCCGAAGTCGAGGTGTGGATCTCAGGCGTCGCCTCTTCGATTGCCGCCGGTCACCGGTCACTGGTCACCGGTCACGGGTTCCGTTTTCAGCGCGCACTGTTGCAGGGTGGGCGCTGCGAGGCGTGCGTCTATGTCGCAGAAGGTTACCGCACAGGCGGAATCGCCATGCCGCTCGGCAACTACCACAACCAGGGGCCCAAGGGTTACGCCGCCGAATACGTGAGCGAGGAAGATTACGCGCACTACATCGAGCTGCTCGCCGCGCTCGCGCACAGGCCGATGTCGCGCGGCACGATGCGCGCAAAGGTCGCGCCGATCTGGAAACACTACCGCGGGCTCAAGCGAAAATTTCTGGCAAGTCGCTGAATCACAATTCCTTGAACGTAGACGTATCGAGAGCCGGCCGATTGCTCTCGCCCGAATCAGGGTCGCGGCAACCCGCGGCCGGCATCTCGCCTGCCCACCGGCCGGCAGGCGGGCAAGCCGACACCGTGCCAAAGTACGCGGCAACCCGCGGCTGGCATCTCGCAAACCGACACGGAGTTATTCTCAACTCATCCGACTAACGTTGGAATTATAGCCACCGCGGTCCCCATTGCTCGAAGCCTGCCGCGGGTCACCGCTTGCTCTGTGCCGTTTTCGATATGCAGAAGTGGCACGTAGTAAGCGGGGTTCCCCCGTTTATCGTGAAGCAATGGGGACCGCGATGGCAGGTGATTCACCGTTAGCCTTATAACCTGACCCAGACTCGGTGTCGGCTTGCTGAGCGATGAACGGGGGAAACCCGCGCACTTCATGGCACGCACAATGCGCATTGCACTTTTTGGGGCGTGTGGTAACGCGGGGCGCTTAACAGCCTGCCTGCCGGTAGGCAGGCGGGGGTATCATGGACGATGCCAGGGGCGGTGCGCAGCTGAAGGGCCTTCCGGAGAACGCATTCAGGGAGCTGAGGGTAGGCGAGGTCTATCGGCCGCTTGTGGCTGCATCCGAAATCGTGCCCGAAGTGACGTGGCGATCTGTCCTCATCGGCATACTCATGTCGATCATCTTCTCCGGCTCGATCGCATACCTCACTCTCAAGATCGGCACGGGCCTCGAGGCGGCGATCCCGATCGCGATCATAGCCGTCGGCCTCTCCTACGCCTTCCGCCGTCGCAGCACGCTGCTCGAGAATATAATGATAGTCGCCGTGGGCTCCACCTCCGGCATCGTGGTCGGCGGCGCTGTCTTCACCCTGCCCGCGCTCTACATAATGGGGCTGGGAGGACGCGCGGATCTGTTTCAGATGTTCTTCATCCCGATGCTGGGCTCCGTGCTGGGCGTGGTCCTGCTCATACCCTTGCGCCGCTACTTTGTGGCCGAGATGCACGGGAAGCTCCCCTTCCCCG
>JBBAAC010000067.1:0-11349 GCA_041658465.1 bacterium
GATCCCTGGCCGGCCAGAAGTCGAGCATGAGTTCGGATGTGAGCCTTGAGCAGACGCCGGCCGCGAAGTCGGGGTGTGCCCCGGTGCCTGTGCCGACCGCCGTGCCGCCCAGCGCCAGCTCGCAGAGAGCGGGCAGAGCGCGGCGCATGCGCTCGATGCATTTCTCGATCTGCCTGGCATATCCGCCGAACTCCTGGCCGAGCCTTATCGGCATCGCGTCCTGCAGGTGGGTGCGTCCGATCTTAATGATGTGGTCGAATGCCTTTGCCTTTGCCGCCAGCGCCGCCCGCAGCAACTCGAGCGCGGGGATGAGGGACCTGTCGATCTCCGACGCCGCGGCCAAATGTATGACGCTCGGGATCACGTCGTTCGAGGACTGGCATCTGTTGACGTGATCGTTCGGGTGGATCGGGTGCCATTTTTCGCGTGACTCGCCGAACGAGGCGTTTGCGATGTTCGCGATCACCTCATTGGCGTTCATGTTTATCGAGGTGCCGGATCCGGTCTGGAATACATCCAGGGGAAACTGGGCGTCGTAGGTCCCTCGTGCGACGTCGCGAGAGGCATCCGCTATCGCGCGCGCATGCGCTTCTTCCAAGAGCCCCAGCTCTGCGTTGGTCTCAGCGGCGGCGGCCTTTACGAGCCCAAGCATCGAGATGAAAGATCTCGGAAAACGTCTGGAGCTGATGGGAAAATTGTCGATCGCGCGTTGGGTGGCAGCACCCCAGAGGGCGTCGGCCGGGATCTTCACATCGCCGAGAGAATCTGACTCGATGCGATGAGACTGCATCATTCTGCCTCCATGACGAGCCTGTCATTCCCGCGAAAGCGGGAATCCCATGCAATCCTTAGGATTCCCGATTAAGACACTCGGGAATGACAATGACGAAATCGGGGTTTTTAGAGCTGCCCAAATATCAGCGCTTCCGGGACTTTATCTTTGTCCTGCCGACCTTTTTGTTGCCGGTTGCCTTTTTCTTTGCGCCAGCCGGCTTTGTCTGCTTGAACGCCCGCTCGGTCGCCTCACACAGCCGCAGGTACATACTCGCGTAAGGGTTCTCGGGCTCTTTCTTGAGCGCCGTCTTCCAGGCCTTCTTCGCGTCCGGAATCTTCTCCATCGTGTAATACGTGACACCCAGCTGCACGAGGGCGGGGCTGTAAGCGGATTTTGCGCGCAGGACCGACTTGAGCTCCGCCAGCGAATCCCTGGGCTTGCCCGCCTCGCGCAGGGCCTGGCCCAGTTTTGTGCGGATGTCGAAATATGCCGGGTTGAGCAAGAGCGCCTTGCGATACTCTTCTATGGCGTGCGGATAGAGCCCGATCGATCGATATATGTCGCCGATGTCCGCGTGGAGGTTCGAGAGTTTTCCGCGCAGCACCGGTTCGATATGGCCGTCTCCCTTTCCCGGCTTGCCGCGAAGGCGCGCGTAGAGCCCCTTGGCCTTATCATATTGCCCGAGGTCGTTGTAGAGGACCGCGAGGTTCAGGATTGCCTCGGTGTAGCGGGGATTGATCGTTAAGGCCTTCTCAAAGAGTTCGATCGCGCTCGAAAACTTGCCGCCGAAATGAGCTATCACGCCCAGCATGTTGAACACATCCGCGTAGTGCGCGTCCTTCTCCACAGCGCGCCGCAGATAATCCTCCGCATGCTCGTACTGTTTGCTGTCAAAGTGCTGTTTGCCCCTTGCGATGAGATCTCTTAATGTCTCCATCTTGGCCTCCCGTATGACAAGCCATGCGTATGGCTTGTCACTTCTTTTTTGCGGCGCGGAGCATCTTGTGTTCAGCCTTTTTTGTGTACGAACTCTGCGGATAGCGCGAGGCCATCTGGCCGTAGGCCTCCCGGGCAGCATCTATTCGGTTCAGCCCAAGATTTGAGCGTACTGCATAATAAAGCGCCTTATCGGCAATCCCTGAGTCAGGATAGTTTTCCGCCACTTCCATGAAGCGGGGAGCTGCGGCTATATACTCGCCTGTTCGGTAATAAAACCGGCCGATGTAGAAATGGCGCTTGGCGATTCGCCTCAGCGTAGCCCCGAGGGTGCGTGCCGCTGGCTCTCGATATTCGCTGTTTGGATATCTGCGTATCACCGTGCGCAGGTGGTCGATGGCAGTGCCCAGGTATTCCTGGTCGCGATCGGGGGCCTTGGGGCTCTCCTTGTAATAGCAGACGCCGATTTTGTAATGCGCATAGTCCGCCTTCGGGCTCGTGGGATAGAGCCGGAGGAACGCGCCGTAAGCCTCTGCCGCGACCAGATAATCTTTTCTCGCGAAATTGGAGTCGCCGATGAGGAGCTCGGCCTCCTGACCCTCGGCTGTTTGAGGGTACCTTGCCTTGAACATCTCAAAACACTGGATGGCGTCCTCATGCTTACCCTTTGCCGAGAGAGCCAGGCATTCCTTGATTTCGCCCTGCGGGTCGCCCTTGCCGATTGCGACCGTTTCTTTACCGCAGCCGGTCGATAGCAAGGTCAGCGCTGTGCACGCGAAAACAGCCAATAATCCGGTATGTTTCATGGCGCGGCATAGTAGGGAATGGGTGAAAAAATCGCAAAGGAAAAATGTGCCAGCCCGCCGCCGGGGAGCACATGCAATTATTGACCTCTGGACAGGTAATGGAACCCTTTTGAAGATTGTCATCCCGCGGCTTGACCGCGGGATCCAGTGGAGACCGGGGGATTCCGGCTTTCGCCGGAATGACAAACGTTCCATTACTTATCCAGAAGTCAATAAAGGCGGCAAGGTCGTCTCTGGCTCACTTGACAAGGTTTCGAGCCGGGGGTATCAGCCCGTGCTCCAGCATGGGGGTGCTATGACCGAGAAACAAGGGGTACAGGACAGCCTGCCTTTGATCGACTTTCCCACGTTCTTACTTTCGCTCGCGACCTCTGCGCAGGTGCATCTGGGCGCGATCCCGAACCCGACGACCGGCAAGGAGGAGAGCAATCTCTCCCTTGCAAAGGAGACGATCGACCTTCTTTCCATGCTGAGGGACAAGACAAAGGGCAACCTCACCTCGGATGAGGAGCGGCTCTTTGAGCACGTGCTGTACGATCTCAGGATGATGTACGTTGAGAAGAACAGCAAGTAAGGCCTGACTGGGCTGACAGACAATTATGGAGGTACATAATATGAAAAAAAGGTATTCGTTGTGGACGTTGATGGCGGTGTCGTTCATCACGGCAGCTGCGGTCACCGCAACGCTTGCATGGTCGGGGGCGGTGCGGAAGGGACAGGGCGTTGACATTGTGAGGGCGAAGTCGCCGGCTTTTGCAGCAGAACGGGCATCCTGGTTTAAGCCGGAGTCCGCTGCCCGGCCGTCTCAGCCCGGCTCGTTCGCGGACCTTGCGGAGAGGGTGCAGAAGGCAGTGGTCAACATATCCACCAGCAAGAAGGTGCGCGCGCCGCAGATGATCACGCCGATGCCGCACGGAGGGCCGCGGGATCCGTTCCAGGATTTCTTCGACAAGTTTTTTGATGAGGGGATGCCGCGCCAGCAGACGCAGCACAGCCTGGGCTCGGGCTTTATCATCGATAAGGACGGGACGATCCTCACCAACAACCACGTCGTGAGCCAGGCCGACGAGATCGAAGTGGTGCTCTCCGACGGCCGCAAGTTCAAGGCAAAGGTCGTGGGCACGGACGAGAAGAGCGATATCGCGGTCATCAAGATCAAGGCGGAAAAGGACCTCCCCTTTGTTGTCCTCGGCACCTCAAAGACCATGAGGCCAGGCGACTGGGTCATGGCGATCGGAAACCCGTTCGGCCTGGAACACACGGTCACCGTAGGCGTGATCAGCGCGATGGGGAGGCTCATAGGCGGTGGACCCTATGCGAAATTCATCCAGACCGACGCCTCGATCAATCCCGGAAACAGCGGCGGGCCGCTCTTCAACGTGAACGGAGAGGTCATAGGCATCAACACGATGATTTACGCTGCGGGACAGGGCATTGGCTTCGCGATCCCCGTCGATCTGGCGACGGCTATGGTGCCGGAACTCATCTCAAAGGGCAGCGTGGCTCATGGATGGCTCGGCGTTGCGATTCAGGAAGTCACGCCTGAGCTCGCGAAGTCGTTCGGCTTGAAAGAGGAGCAGAAGGGCGCCCTGATCACCGAGGTTTATAGCGCTTCTCCGGCTGCACAGGCCGGTTTCATGCGGGGTGACGTGATCGTGGAGTTCAACGGCGAGAAGGTCGAGGATCCATACGATCTCTCGTTGTTTGTGAGCCAGACAAAGCCGGAGACATCCGCAAAGATCGCCGCCCTCAGGAACGGCGAGCGAAAGGAATTCGCGGTGAACGTCGGTAAGCAGGAACCAGGGAAGCAGGTCGGCATGGTCCCTGAAGAGAAGAAGCAGGAGGGCGGCAAGGCCGACGTGCTGGGCCTCGTCGTGAAGTCGATAACCCCGCGGGACGCACGCGAGCTGGATGTGCCTGCGGATTTCAAGGGTATCGTTGTGGCCCGCGTGGAACCGGGCTCATCTGTTGAGGCGGCCGATCTGCGGGCTGGCGACATCCTGATGGAGATCAACGGCGCCAGGATTCAGTCCGCGGATGATTACGCCGCGGCATCCGGCAAGCTCAAGAAGGGCGACATAGTGCGGCTGCTCATCAAGCGCGGACATGCCACTGTGTATCTGGCATTTGGACTGTAATCCCAGGACCTACCCCTCCCAGCCCTCCCCCTGCCTGCCGGCAGGCAGGCTTACAAAGGGGAGGGTGTGTTTATTCCCCTCCTTTGTAAGGAGGGGAAAGGGGAGGTAGATATTTGAACCAATGAAAAAAGCCCCCGCCGTATGGCGAGGGCTTTTGTTGTTTCTACCAGCGCCCTGTCAGTCCTCACATCCCAGCACCGCGCCGGCTCCCCTGCTGTAAGGGCAGTTGTCCATGAAGTCGAGCACGCTATCCGCATCGTCGTCAGGGTCGCAGGTGTCGCCGTAGTTGTCGCCGCTTGCATCGCCAAAGGTTCCGGTGAAGACCGCAAAGCCCAGATCAAAATTGAGCTGATCCACGTTCGCCATGAACGGGCAGTTGTCATTCACGTTGAGCACGGTGTCGTTATCCATGTCCTGATCGCAGACATTGCCGATCGCATCGTTGTCGATGTCAATCTGCTGCACGTTTGTGTTGAACTGGCAGTTGTCATCGCAGTTTGCCTGCGTGCCTCCTTGCGGCGAGCCCCAGCCCTTGCATTTCACGTCGCCGATCGTTCCTGATGCGTCGCCGTCATCGAGGATCGTGTCGTTGTCGTCGTCCGGATCGCATACATCGCCGATCCCATCGCCTTCGTTGTCAGCCTGGTTTGCATTAACGATGAATTGGCAATTGTCGTCGCAGTTTGCGGTGGCACCGCCGACGCAGTTTGCATCGCCGATCCCGCCTGAGCTGTCGCCGTCATCGAGTATGCCGTCGTTGTCGTCGTCCAGGTCGCAGACTTCGCCAATACCGTCGTGATCGGATTCATCTTCCTGACCAAGATTGGCGTCCATCGGGCAGTTGTCGGTCACGTCCGGCACCGTGTCGTTGTCGTCGTCGGCATCGCAGGCCTCTCCGATGCCGTCGTGGTCGGATTCGTCTTCCTGCCCGGGATTGGAGACCATCTGGCAGTTGTCCGGACCGTCGAGGATGCCGTCGTTGTCGTCGTCGTCGTCGCAGACATCGCCGCCGGTGGAGGAGTCGACCGGCGAGAAGACATCGGCGTCGTTATTCGCCTGGTCGGCGTTGGGCGTGTCCGGGCAGTTGTCCGGGCCGTTAGGTATTCCATCGCCGTCTTTGTCTCCGTCACACAAATCTCCTATACCATCACTGTCGGCATCTTCCTGACCTGGGTTGGGCGTTGTGACGCAATTGTCGAGGCCATTCAGAATGCCGTCGCCGTCGATGTCGTCGTCGCAGGAATCGCCCACGCCGTCGCCGTCCAGGTCGCCCTGGCCGGGATTCGCGATGAAGTCGCAGTTGTCTGGCGCATCGAGTATGCCGTCGTTGTCATCGTCGTCATCACAGACATCGCCTGCAGCGTCGCCGTCGTTATTGGCCTGCGCCGGGTTGGCCACGAGATCGCAATTGTCCGGGCCATCCAGCACAGTGTCGTTGTCATCGTCCGTATCGCAGGCATTGCCCAGGCCGTCGCCGTCCGTGTCCAGCTGATCTGCATTCGCCACCACCGGGCAGTTGTCCACGCCATTGAGGATGCCGTCGCCGTCTATGTCGCCATCGCACACATCGCCTATGCCGTCCTTGTCCTGATCGGCCTGGTTCGCGTTTGCATTGTCCGGACAGTTGTCGATCGCATCGCCGACACCGTCTCCGTCTCGATCGTCAAAACTCGCGTCGCACGCATCTCCAACTCCGTCTCCGTCAGAGTCGGTCTGCTCGTTGTTTGCGATGCGCGGACAGTTGTCCGTGACGTTCGGTATCTCGTCGCCGTCCATGTCGTCGTCGCACGCATCGCCCTGGCCGTCGGAATCTATGTCCACCTGATCCTCATTCGCTACCAGCGGGCAGTTATCCATCTGATCCGGAACGCCGTCGGCGTCGGAATCGACAAGGGGACTCACGACAGGGGACGGCAGATTTATGCCCTGATCCTCTATTTGGCCGCTCGTAGAGTGGCCGCAGGAGACAAGGAAGAACGATGCGGCACAGGCTATGAACAGCAGATAGAGATAATATCTAGCCTTCCGGGTGCGGTTCATAATAACTCCTTGTTATTGTTGGCTATTTGGATACGGTCCCCCATTGGACATATTCCTTATAGCACAAATATTGAGCAGCTGCAAAGAGTTATATGACGTTTATGAAGTGAAATAGACGTGTCCACGCTAGTTAGCTGAATCACATGGCAAAGGTGAGATAAATTTTATTGGTAGGAATTGATAGAAAGCTGATCAGATCCCCATGACTTTCACGATCACGCGCTTTCTGCGCTGGCCGTCGAACTCGGCGTAGTAGACTTGCTCCCATGGCCCGAGATCGAGCTTCCCATTCGTGATCGGCAGCATGACCTGATGGCCGAGTGTGAGATTCCACAGATGCGCGTAGCCGTTGGTCTCGCCGGTTCGGTGGTGGCGGTAGTCCTTCTTCATCGGCGCGATGTTCTTGAGCCACTCCTCGATGTCCGCGATGAGTCCGGACTCTGCATCATTCACATAGACGGCAGCGGTAATGTGCATGGCAGAGACCAGCGCCATGCCATCTGTGACACCGCTCTTCTCTACGACGCGCTCCACCTCGTCGGTGATATTGATGAACTCGTGAAGCTTCTTGGTCTGGAACCAGAGGTAGTCGGTGTGGCAGATAGCAGGACTGGTCATTTATGCCTCGCTCGGTTCATATTTGTCCCCCGGTTCCACTCGGATATAAATCCGCTTGGGCGAATATCGAGATGTCGTGGGGCCATATTCTTCGTCAAGAAGTCTGAGGAATTGCGCAAAACATTCCACCTCATCTTCATATTTTTCCTGGTATACGATTTCCTCTGCTTCGCTGCTCTCCTCTGCGGATTGGCGGACGTTCAGAATCACACCATTTTTGACTCTCCTGATCTCGAATTGCATGGTCTCCTCCATTACACCAGATACCCGAGTAGAAAGAGCGGCCTTCGGTCGCCATGGATATCGACAGAATCCGTCAGGCGTATCTTTTCCTTGGCGCTGAAATCCTTGAACTGCGTCCGGCCCTTTCCCTTCCCCCCGACTTCGATCACAAGGTCGCCTTTTTCTTCCTGAAGCAGAAAATCCGGGGTTTTCATGCCGCGTGTTGATTTGAGGTAATGGAGTTCTCTGCCGGACATGGCAATGGCCTCGACAGCAAAATCCTCGCGGAGCGCTCCGATCGCTTCATCGTACGGCTTGAACAGGAGGCGATAGGGGACGCACATGAGCACCTTGGGCTCTTGCAGGACATTGGTGCCGTGCGGGAAGAGGGGGGCGAGGACAAAGCTCTTGGCAAGCAAGTGAATGTACTGTTCGGCCTTGTATTTGGTGATGCCCACGTTCTGGGCAACGGAGGAATAATTGATTCCGTCCACCGGCGACCTTCCGATGAACGTCACCACCTTCTCCAGCAGATCGATTTCATCGGTTGCCAGCCGCATGATGAGCGGCACATCACGGCGGATGATTTTCTCCAGCACATTTTTCAGCAGTGGCAGGACATCCGGTTCTTCCAGTGAAAATGGATACAGTTCTCCCTTGAGGTAACCCTCAAACGCATGGCCCCATTGCAGATGCTCGTCCGCCCACCTTCGATGAACGATGTCATCGATCGTAAGCGTCGGGAGATCGACGCCCTTCGCAAATATGAGATATTCACGGAATGAAAAGGGGTAGAGTGTGATGAGCTTCACGCGTCTTGAGAGGTCGTGCGCTGATTCCGCGATGGCCAGAGCGACGGAACTGGTGAAGACAATTCGGACGCTCAGAAAATCGAATATCTTCTTAAGTTCGCCCTCGAAATGTTTGTGATAATGGATTTCGTCCAGGAGCAGGCTCTTGAAGTGGTATTTTTCGACGAGCGTCTTTGCGGTCTCAAACAGATTCAGCTCTCCCAGGGAATCAAGCGAGAGATAGCAAGCGCCCTCCTGCTGGACGGCCATCTGCTTTAGGATGACGGTTTTTCCAGAACCTCGAGGCCCCACGATTCCAGTGAAATGCCTTCCCAGAGAAGAGATGAGGCGTTGATACGAGGGTGTTCGTTTTCTTGTGTAACGCCTGCCGTCCTCTTTGGCGAGCTGATCCAAACGCAGGATTTCCTGGAGTTCCATGTCATAAGATTACAACGCAAGCAGGCCTCTTGTCAACAAATTAAACGTAATGATATGCATATTGTCCAATAGATTGACTAATTGACGCTTAAGGCCCAAAGACAAGATTTTTCAGGCACGAGTGCCAAAATGTAAAAAATCGAAAAAAGAAGAAACTACGCAACGTTTCTTTTTTTTGACGATAATTATGGATGTAGGGGGAACGGATGAAGGCGGGAATAAGGAGGTATGAGAATGAAGATTCTTGATGGTTTCCCATGTGAGTTCGCTTCACGGACCGCAGCCCCTGTGCGAGATGATCGTGAATCAACTACGCAAACAAGTGATTGTCCCGAAGTCAAAGACCTTTCTCCCCGATATCGATCTGACCCCGTTCTCGTGAAACTCTTTGAGTCTGCGAGACGCTGCGATTGCCCCCGCATCTTCCAGAAACCGGTTCCAAAAGAGGACCTACAAAGGATCTTCTTTGCCCTGAAAGAACACGGCCCGCCCCGCGCGGGCCGTTTTTTTGAGGGGGTTCAGTAGATTTATCGTATGATTCGCTCAATCACTTTTGTGGCTAATTCCGGAAGCAGCCCGCCAGCCTCGGCAAGTAGCTTTGACCATTTTTTTCCGCGACCAGCCGCATCCTTCCATGCTGCCCGAAGTTCGTGTGGCTCATCGTCGGCGAGTGCTGCGATAAGCTGCGTGGACTGCAAAAGATCCTTCTGCCTCTTCGCCGATTCTGTGACAGGCCTGCGTATTGCCGTGATCATCTTATGCACTGCAAAGCGGGCAGGGTGCGGAACCTGAATCGGAACGCCGCCTGCAGGGCCGATGAGCACCGTGCGAATGGGATCCTCGACGAGGTAATCGAGAAAAGGGAGCTGGACTGCGCCTGCCCCTTTGATGCCTCGCACAGAGACAACACCCCTTGGCCGTCCTCGCAGCGGGACCAGAAGGTCAATCCTGACGCCTTCGGATGAAACAAAGGATGAGGAAGGGTAGCCGTGATCGAGCGCCGGAACTGCGCGGAAATGTAGGCCGGTCTCCTTGAGCATCTGAGGGATGTCGATGGGAGCTGAGACTGTGACATCGATTCCGCTTTCACTTACGATATCGATGTCCTCCGTTCTTGTTGACGCCTTCTCAAATATTTCACCCAGGATTCCGGCATAGGCGATGAAGGCGAGCGTCCCGATGAGCGTCCCCCTGCCGTCGATGAGGCCTCTATCAGAGAGACAGGCTGTTACGTTTGCTACTCGCCGATCAATGCCTGGAAGCCCGCCACGCCGGAGCATTGCGGCCTGCCGGGCCTCCTTACCGAGCAGTTGGCGTAGGAGGGCTTTTTTTTCATTTCGCTCAGTTCGATGGGACTCGACGACCTCATCGTTCTTGGTGTTCGATGGCCCGAAATATTTCTGCGCATTGCCTTGCTGGATATACCAGTAGGTGAGGCCTTTGACCTTCTTGCGCACATAGACGCTGAGCGTCCAAAACTCGCGCTCAAGCGCCGTCCGGGCAAAAACGCCTTCCTGGAACTCGGCGAACAGGGTTCTTGTGGCCAGATCGAGACGCATGATGGTTATACGTATAATTCATTAAATTGCTGAAATCAACGTATAACTTGAATTGAAGTTGCACAAGCCACTGAAGGAAAGAAGCGGCAGAGGCAATCTCAATGCAGATGCCGTCACTCCGGGTTCTTTTCGTATTTATCCCCCGGTTCAACTCGGATATAAATCCGTTTGGGCGAGTACCGGGATGTCGATGCGGGCCTTTTTGTTTTATGGCTCATCCTTGATCTTTTCCCCCAAAGCCTTCATATGAATTGTTGGAGTCATGAAAGGGGAACCATATGCGCTTTGATCGGTTCACGGTAAAGGCCCAGGAAGCGGTGCAGGAGGCGCAAAACCTCGCGGGCAAATGGAACCAGCAGGAGATCTCGCCCGAGCACCTGCTCTACGCGCTCATCTTACAGGAAGAAGGCGTGGCGGCCGCGATCCTCAAGAAGATCGGCGTGCCCCTCGCGCGTCTGTCGGACGAGGCGCAGGCAGCGGCCAAATCTGCTGCCCCGCGCGTGACAGGCAGCGGCATGGGACAGGCCTATCTCTCGCCCTTGCTCAATCGCGTCTTCGAGCGCGCATTCAAGGAGGCAGAGGCGCTCAAGGACGAGTTCGTATCTACCGAACATCTTCTCATCGCCATCGCCGAAGAAAAGGGGAGCAAGGCAGCGGATCTGTTGCGCGCGCAAGGCATCGTGAAGAAGACGATACTCGCGGTGCTGAAGGATATACGCGGCGAGCAGCGCGTGACCGATCAGGACCCGGAGGGCAAGTATCAGGCGCTGAAGAAATACGGTCGCGACCTCACCGAGGCAGCGAGGCAGGGCAAACTCGACCCGGTGATCGGCCGCGACGACGAGATTCGCCGCGTGATCCACGTGCTGTCGCGCCGCACAAAGAACAACCCCGTGCTCATCGGCGAGCCGGGCGTGGGCAAGACCGCGATAGTTGAGGGGCTTGCACAGCGCATCGTTGCTGGCGATGTGCCCGAGACTCTCAAGGACAAGCGAGTGATCGCGCTGGACATCTCGGCGCTCGTCG
>JBBAAC010000068.1:0-11178 GCA_041658465.1 bacterium
CAGCAGTACCGTGGCGAGTATCGCTTCGATGAGCGAAAAGCCATTTTTTGAGCGCCGCATCCTCATTGTACCCCGACCCTTCCCGTGTTCTTCATTATCTGGATAACCTTCTGACTTCCATCAACCGAGATTGTAACGGTCCCGGAGGCTGCGAGCGGGGCGCCGAAAAAGTCGTCATAAGGTACTCCCCGCGGATTGAATTCCACCTTGTCGCCGCCAGCGATGTTCACTGCGCTGATTACCACGCCCTTGAACTGGGTCGCCACATCGACCACCATTTGCTGGGACGGATTTACCGGGTCGGCCAGATTCGTATCCGTAATGCCGTCTGTCTCATAGACGCTGTACTGATTGGTCGGATCTGCCTGAAAGCGGATGCCGTACCAGGAATTGTGGGTACGCGCCGAGTGCTGTGTAAAAGTGATGTCCGCGATAATCTTCGCTGCTGCGGAGTTGAGCTTGAATGTGGTCGCGGCGCCGAAGATATTGATCGCTGCATAAACAGAGAGCGCCGCCACGATCAGGAGGACCAGGACGATCTCGAACAGCGTCATCCCGGCGCAGCTCCGGCTCACAACAGATGACGAAGATTTGTGCACGCGTCCTGTCATTTAGCACATCCTGTCAAATAGAGAGGGGAATCGAAGGCATATGCCTACGATTCCCCTCTCCCCAAAGCCTCGCTGACTTCAGCAGTCCACGATAAGCAGCTAACTCATCACTGGAATGTGCCGTTGGCCGCGTTGTACACAAAAGTGGAACCGGTAGGCGCATGCAGATAGTTGCTCGCCGTAGGGTGGTTCCATCCAGAGTTCGCACCGCCTACCGCGTTCGTAAGCACGGAGCTGAAACAGGTCGCGCACCCGCCGCCTACCGTGTCGGAGTCCAGCGTAGCCGGCGCAGCACCGCTTCCGCCGTTTACCATGTTCTGGGCGCGGGCGAGCGCAACGCCCGAGCGCACGGCGCCGACCACGCCGTCACGGGCGGCTTCCTTTGCCTTGTCCGAAATATTGATGAACTGCGGCAAAGCGGAAATAGCCAGGATGCCCAATATCGCGATCACCAGGACCAACTCGATCAACGTGAAACCTTTGCGATTCATACCCCCTCCTTGTTGGATTGTTCTATTTTAATACAATTATTTTAAGTCATCTAATAAGGCAATTATAATTCTTTGTGAAAACTTTGTCCAGAAATTGCTCAGAATAATAAAGTTTTAATAATTACCATGCGTTACAACAAGGTGCAGTACTGGCAACCGTACCGCGAACCGGATCGTATTTATAAGTATAACCCAAAGAATCCACGACCCTACCAGCTTTGTTGAATTTTATACCTTCTATAAAAGGTATTGTTTTCCCGGTTACCGGCTCCGTAAATGTCGTACGTGCAAGGGTCTCCAGATCGGGCGGCAAGGTGTTAAACCTAGCCTGATAAGCCAGCAAGACATTCCTGATCTGCCATATCTGCTGACGGACCATCATCTCCTTGAAATGCTGCCTCTGGGAATCGCTTCTTCCGACGGATCATGGCGTATGATGCTCGCCCGCAGTTCTTTGCGAAGAATCATGTCACCTACCAATCAAGGTAGCCTGCGCTATTGCTCCTGACCCATCCGCTGACCGGATCATAGGCGTAAGCATGACCGAAAGGATCAACCGCCTCGCCAGCCGGAGTAACTAGCACGCCTTCAAGGAAGTGCCTGTTCTCGCTCTCTCCAGGAAACCTGAAGGTCGATGTGGCAAGCTCCTTGAACGTCGCAGGGTTCCTCCTCTCGATCGCCTTGAACAAATTGACAGATGTGCGGACTGCCTGCAGCTGATAGCGCATCACCATCTGTTTGCTGTCCAACCTCTCAATCTTCAAGAGGAAAGCCTCCACTATCACCGTGACGATCAGGATTATTGTTAGGATGACGGCCCTAACGCTCTCTCTCTTCATCTATTACCTCCCGACAGGATCACTGTCATTCACCATCGTTCAAAGCCGGGTGTCGAGCTGGAAACCCAGCCACTGTTTGGATCGTAGGCATATGGATTGCCGAACGGATCTACGACCGCGCCCTTGTCGTTCATCGGCAGGCGCTCTATGTAAGGCTTTTCAGCCCCATCGGCCTCGTACTTCTCGTTCGCCAGCTGGAAAAGATCCTGGGCGTTTCTGTGGTTCACGAGCCTGTAAGTCATAAGCGAACTGCGCAACATGCCGAGTTCGCTGAGGAGCAGGGACGTCTTCTCGACCTTGGCGCGGCCGGCGTATAATGAGGCTCCCATGACAAGCGTCAACGCTACTACGACCACTACCACGAGGATCTCGAAACCAGTCCTGTTCCGTTTACCCATCTCGCCTCCAGGCTGCGCTCAACCTCTACCGCTGATCACGGTGGAAAGATTCCATATCGGGAGGAAAATGGCAAGGGCGAGCAGCGCGACCATGCCGAAGATTGCGACCAGGAGGAAAGGCTCTAGCAGCGTAGTGAGATTCTTTATCGTGTGATCCACCTCTGTGTCGAAATGCTCGGCGACGGTCGCCAGCATGTCTCCCAAGGCGCCAGCCCTTTCTCCGACAGCCGTGGTCTCGATTATCACCGGAGGAAAATACGTCTGCCGCGAGATCGCCTCGGAGAGCGAAGAGCCGCGCTGGATCTGGTCGCGGATCAGGCGCACCTCCTGGGCAAATGCCGCATTGTCGATGACGTTGGAGACCACTTCGAGGCTCCGGGGCATCGGCAGACCGCTGCGATACAGGGCGGCCATGATGTGCCCGAACCTGGCGTTAGCGACCTTGAGGTTGAGATCGCCGAATACCGGCAGCTTGAGCTTAAGCTTGTCTATCTTCATTCGGCCGACCTGCGATTTCTTGAAGCGCCTGAACATAACGTAGCCGACCGATATGATGGCAGCGGCGATGTACCAGTAGTCTCGGAAGAACATGCTTATCGCTATCAGTAAGCGGGTAGGCAAAGGCAGCTGTGCCCCGTATTTGCCGTAGAATTCGACGAACCTGGGGATGACGAAGATCATGAGAAACGTTATGGCGACTACGAGCACTGTAATGACGATCTTCGGATAGAGAATGGCGCCCTTGATGTTCTTGTGTATCTCGTACTCCTTGACGAGCAGCTCCGAGAGATGCTTGAGCACCTCTTCCAGTATACCCGCCTCCTCTCCGGCTGCGAGCATCGCTATGTACATCTCGTTGAAGATCTTGGGATGCCTGCCGAAGGCCTGAGCCAGCGTGGACCCGGCCGCGACATCGGCGCGTATGCGCACGAGGGCATTGCGAAGCACCGTCCCCTTCATCTGCTTCGCCATGGCTCCCAATATGGTGTCCATGCTCACGCCGGCCTTAAAGAGCGTGTAGAACTGCCGGGTGAATATCATTATATCCTCGGGCTTGACCCTGCCGAAGATATCGGTGGCGGTGATGGAGAACGTGCCGCGGCGGACTTCGTGCACATCGAGCGGTATCATGCCCTCTGCAAAGAGACCCTCCTTCAGCTCCTCAGCAGAGACCGCCTCGATCTCGCCGGTGACAAGTACGCCTTCACGATCGCGAGCTTTATAATGAAATGTAGGCATCGTTATCCTCGTCTCAGTCAGTCTCTTCCGTGACTCTCAGCACCTCGTCGACGGTGGTGGCGCCCTTGATCACATGCTTCGCCCCCTGCTGTCGCAGGTCCTGTATTCCGCGAGCCCGCGCTTCGGCCGTGAGTTCATCCTCGGTCTTTCCGGCGACGATCATCTTCCTGAGGTCTTTGTCGATCGGGATGATCTCAAAAAGCCCCATGCGGCCGGAGTACCCGCTCATCCTGCATTTCTTGCAGCCGCGGCCCCGGTGCACCACGGTCTTCGGCGGTATCCCCAGCGCCATGAGCTTAACCTCATCGACCTCGGCGGGCTTGCGGCAATGCTCGCATATGCGCCGCACCAGCCTCTGCGACATGACGCCTATGATTGCGGAACTCAGGAGGAACGGTTCCACGCCCAGGTCCATAAGCCTCGTCACCGCGCCCATGGCAGTGTTCGTGTGGATGGTCGAAAAGACCAGGTGCCCTGTGATCGCTGCGCGGACAGCGATGTCGGCAGTTTCGTCGTCGCGCACCTCGCCCACCATTATCACGTCGGGATCCTGGCGCAGGATCGATCGCAACGCGGATGCGAACGTAAGGCCGGCCTTGATGTTGACCTGCGCCTGGTTCACGCCCGGGATTTCGTTTTCGATCGGATCCTCGATGGAAACTATATTGCGATCCTGGGAGTTGATGCGCTGAAGCGCCGCATAAAGCGTGGTGGTCTTGCCTGAGCCGGTGGGCCCGCTGACGAGGAATATCCCGTGCGGCAATGAGATGATCTTCTCGAATGCAGCCTTCTCCGCATCCTCTAAGCCCAGCGACTCCACGCCGAGGATCTGCTCCTTGGTAAGCAGCCTGATCACGGCCTTCTCGCCATGCATCGTCGGATAAGTGGAGATTCGCATGTCCACCAGCTGACCGCGTACTTTTAGTCGGACGCGCCCGTCCTGGGGAAGCCTGCGCTCCGCGATGTCCATCGCAGCCATGATCTTGATGCGGGTGATGATCGGCAGGTGCATCTGCTTGGGAAGGATGATGCGCTCCTCGAGCAGGCCGTCGATGCGGTTGCGGACCTTAACTGAGTTTGCCATCGGCTCGATGTGCACGTCGCTCGCGCGCTCGCCGGTCGCGCCGCGCATGATGCGGTTGACCTCGGCGACGATCTTGGCTCCCGATGCTATCTCGCGAAGTCGATCGGCCATCTCCTCGCCCATGTCGGCGCCATACTGCACGACCTCGATCTGTTCCCCTTCGTGTTCGCCCTCCTCTGTCAGGCGATAGTTCTCGGCAACCAGCCTGTCGATCTCGGCCGCTGAAGCCAGCACCGGCTGGATGCGGCACTTGAGGGCGCTGCGCAGCTCGTCGATCGCCAAGACGTCGAGCGGATCGGCCATGGCCACGGTCAGGGTATCCTCGATCTTGAAGAGGGGCATGAAGTGGTACTTCTTGGCGAGGCTCACAGGGACGACCTTCGTGACGTCAGGGTCGATGGAATAATCCTTTAGCGAGACAAGGGGGATGTTGAGGCGCCGGCTCAGGAACTCCAGCACCTGCTCTTCGGTGACGAACCCTTTCTTGATGAGTATATGGCCGAGGTCGCCGCCGAGGTTTCGCTGGCTCTCCTGGGCCACGGCGAGCTGATCCGCGCTTATGAGCCCCTCGTCGACAAGCTCCTGTCCGATATTGTCCAGGACCTGAAAACTGACATGCGCCATGACTCCCCCCAGTTGCAGATGTATATCAGGGTAAAAAAGGCAGGTCAACGAACTGAAAATTCTGCATTCTTACAGCGATCTGACCGATGGAATTTTGAATTTGTCCATCACGTATGTTATAGAGTCGCGATGGGTTTCTTCTCGGCAAGGCGGCCTTCGATCGTGATGTACGCTGCAGTGCTCGCGGGACTGCTCTTCGCGGTCGGCGTCACAAAGGTCACGGCATACGACGCCTGGTGGCACCTCACCACCGGTTGGGTAATAGCCAACCTGGGGGAGATACCGCGCAACGACATCTTTTCATACAGCGCATTCGGCGCCCCCTGGATAACGTACGAGTGGCTCTTCGAGCTCATCCAGTGGCTTATCTACGAGTACGGTGGATTCATCGGCCTCGCCGTCATGAAGCTCGCGCTCACGTGCCTGTGTACATGGATACTCTTTCGCACGATCGTATATCTCACCGAATCGCGCAGCGCCGCACTCTGGGGTACCATTCTCTTCCTGTGGGCTGCGGCACCGCGAATAATGGATCGGCCGTTTCTATTGGGCATGTGCATCCTGGCGGCCTACTGCCTCGTACTCCATCGCTATGTCCGCACCGGAACAAGGGCTATATGGGCGCTGCCGCTATTGCAGCTCGTCTGGATCAATTCACACGCCGGCGCATTGATCGGCCTGCAGCTGATCTTCTGTTTCGCGGCGGGCGAGTCTCTGCAGGCGTTTGCGGAAAAACGCCTTGGCGCGGGCTCGCCGGCCCCGCTCGATCGCCGCAGCACGCTTTGGATAGTCTGGCTGATATGTATCGCGGCATGCCTCATCAATCCATGGGGTTTCGAGGTCTTTCTATTTCCGTTCAAGCTCGCGCAGATGCACTCAATCCTCGAATACACGGAGGAATGGCTATCGATAGTACACCCGCGCCTGGACGGATTCATCCCGCCCCTCATCGCGCTCGCCTGGTTCGTGATGACCATGGCGTCATTCGTAGCGAACGCGCGAAACGCGCGCGTATCCTTTCTGCTCGCAGCGGCGATGAGCGCGTTGCTTCTCCTCAACGGTCATCGCTTCGTGCCGGAGTTCCTGATAATAACCGTGCCGATAGCAATGGCGAACTTTTCGGAGATTGCCCGGCGCATATGGCACAGGCCCGCGAACCAGACGTACGCATGGATACAGCTCGCGCTGGCATTCGCCCTCTCTTCGATGGCGCTGACCTTCGGCATACCGGTCACTGTCAGGGGCGAGATGCAGCGCCAGGTCGGCATCGGGACCACTACGGAATTCGCGCCGAGACGAATGGTCGACTTCCTCGAATACTACGACATACATGGGCACGTCTTCAACGATGAGGGATTGGGGGAATACCTGATCCTGCGGAGATGGCCCGGCGAGCTGGTCTTCATAGACGGCCGCACGCCTGTCTACGGCGACGATCTCATTGAGGCTTATCTCGATTCGTTTCGCAATATACATAATTTCGAGGCCCTGGATCGGCATTTTAATTTCGACTACATAGTTCTCCCGACCTTCAGGGCCTGGGACCAGCGCTTCTTTCACAAGTACCTCGCGCTGAACCGGAGCTGGCGGCTCGTGTATGCTTACTACGACGGTTTCGTGTATCTGCGCGACATTCCGAAGTTCCACGACCTCATCAAGCGCTTCGAGGTCAAGGAGAACCCCGTGATCGTCGCGATGGAGAGGGAGGAGAAAAAAGCAAAATGAGTTTTTTCAGATCCACCCGCCCTTCCTGGCTCGTCTATGCCATAGCCCTGCTCGGGCTCGTCATTGCCGCCGGGGCCATAAAGATAATCGAGTTCGATGTCTGGTGGCATCTGACCACGGGTTGGGTGATCGAGAACCTGAAGGAGATACCGCGCAACGACATCTTTTCCTATACCGTCTTCGGCGCTCCGTGGCACAACCATGAGTGGCTCTTTGAGCTCATCCAGTGGCTGATATACGATAACGGCGGCATCGTCGCGCTGACTGCGATGAAGTTCACGCTCCTGGCCGCGATGACATGGCTCATCTTCATCACGGTCTCCCGCCTCTCCTCGTCGCGGAATGCCGCGCTCTGGTCGTCGATCATATTCATATGGGCAGCGGCCTACCGGGTCATGGACAGGCCCTTTCTGCTAGGCATGCTCCTGCTGGCGCTCTACTGTCTCGTACTTCATACATATGTAAAGAACGGGACGAGGGCCATATGGGCACTCCCGTTCATACAGGTGCTCTGGATCAACCTGCACGGCGGCGGCCTCCTCGGCATCGAGATAGTGCTCGCATTTGCGGCTGGCGAATCGCTCCAGGCGTTTGCCGAAAAACGGCTGGGAGGTCCGCAATCGATACCTGCGAACCTGCGCAGCAGGCTCTGGGTCGTGGGGCTCATGTGCGCGGCGGCCTGCCTCGTCAATCCGTGGGGATTCGAGGCCTTCGTCTTCCCGTTCGAGCACATGAAGATGGAGACGATACTCGCCTACACGCAGGAGTGGCTCCCCGTGCTCCACCCTGCGCTCGATGGTCTCATCCCGCCGATGATAGTGCTCGCGTGTTATGCGGCGGTGGCCATCTCATACATCGTCAACGCAAGGCGCGTGAGGGTCTCGCACTTGCTCCTCACGGCCCTCTTCGCCATGCTCCTGCCCAAGGGACACCGCTTCGGTCCGGAATTCATGATCGTCAACCTCCCGATCGTGTTCGCGAACTTCTCGCAAGCCGCTCGCGCGGCAGGCCTTCGGGCCCCGGGTTTCGTCTATTCCTGGGTGCAGCTTGCAGCCGCCCTGGCCATATCGGCCTCGGCGCTTATCTACGGCATCCCTGTCACGCTCAATGGCGAGATGCTGCATTACATAGGCATCGGCACGACGACCGTCTCCGCGCCCGCGAAGATGGTCGACTTCCTGGAATACCACGAGATCCACGGCAGGGTCTTCAACGAGATGAGCTCGGGCGCATATCTGATATTCAGGCGATGGCCTGGCGAGCGCGTATTCATAGACGGCCGCACTCCTGTCTACGGCGACCAGTTCTACAAGGAAGTCGTCGAGGTCCTTCGCAACGCGAGAAATTTTGAGGATCTGGATCGCCGCTATCGCTTTGACTACCTGGTCTTCACGACCGGAAGCGCCCTCCGCGAAGAGGATTTTCAGAGATATCTCTGGCAGAACAGGGAGTGGAAACTGGTCTATTCGAACATCGACGGGGTCGTCTACCTGCGCGACGAGCCGAAGTTTCGGGACCTCATCAGAAAACTGGAGCTCAAGCACAACCCGATCATCGAATTCTTCGATCAGCAGCGGAAACAATCTAATCCTGCAAGTTGACGATTACTTTGCTTGATTCAGCTGTAGACTCTGGTATGAAAGGACTCATCATGGGACATAACCTTACAGATCTACTGCTCCAGGGAATCTCCAAAAATGCAAGCGACCTGCACATCAATACGGGGCTTCCGCCGCAGATACGCATAGACGGCAGGCTGCAGGCCGTTGCGGACAAGCCGCTGACCGCCGAGGATACGCAGGCGATCTGCTACGAATGCCTGAATCAGGAACAGGTGATGCGCTTCGAACAGGATCGGTCCATAGATCTGTCGTTCGGCATCGAGAACAAGGCGCGCTTCCGCGCAAATATCTTCTGGTCGCTCGGCACCGTCGCCGGGGCCTTCCGAATCATCCCGTTCGTGATCCCGGAGCCCGCGCAGCTGGGCCTGCCGCAGAACCTGATCAGGATCACCGACAAACCGCGCGGCCTGGTGCTCGTAACGGGCCAGACCGGTTCGGGAAAATCCACCACCTTGGCCTCGCTCATCGAGCAGATAAACCGCGCCAGGACGGACCACATCATAACGATCGAGGACCCGATAGAGTACATCTACACGCAGAAGAAATGCGTCATCAACCAGCGCGAGATCGGCTCCGACGCCGTGAATTTCGTCACCGCGCTGAAGTATGCCTTGAGGCAGGACCCGGACGTGGTGCTCATCGGCGAGATGCGCGACCTGGAGACCATCCAGAGCGCTTTGACCATCGCCGAGACCGGCCACCTGGTCTTTGCCACGCTGCACACGAACACGGCCGTTCAGACGGTCGATCGCATCATCGACGTGTTTCCACCTCACCAGCAGGCGCAGGTCCGCACGCAGCTCTCATTCATCCTCGAGGGGATCTTCTGCCAGCAGCTGCTGCCGCGCATCGGCGGAGGCCGCGCCCTGGCACTGGAAATACTGCTGCCCCACTCCGGCATCAGGAATACCATCCGCGAGGGAAAGACGCACCAGATCGCGTCACAGATGCAGATGGGCCAGAAGGAGACCGAGATGGTAACCATGGACCAGTCGCTGGCGGCGCTGGTACGCAACGGCCTGGTGGAACTGGATGAGGCAAAAAGGCGTTGTGTCAATGTGCAGGAGTTCGTGGCTGCGCTCGAGCAACGCCCGATCTGATCGAAAATCGCCCGAATTTTCAATAAAGTTGTATCTTTACAAGTCAATACGGTTATTGCTAATCTCCCGCCGAACCCAATCGAAACGCAAGGAGCGAGCAGATGTCAGGTCATAATAAATGGTCCACCATAAAACACAAAAAGGGGGCCGCAGATGCCAAACGGGGCAAGTTATTCTCGAAACTCATCAAAGAGATCACTGTTGCCGCACGGATCGGGGGCGGTGATCCGACTGGCAACCCCAGGCTCCGGGCTATTCTCGACAAGGCGCGTGCGGCCAATATGCCCAACGATAACGTCACCCGAGCCATCAAGAAGGGAACCGGCGAAATCGAAGGCATGAGCTACGAGGAGGTCACGTTCGAGGGCTACGGGCCGAGCGGTGTTGCCGTCATGGTTGAGACCCTCACGGATAACCGCAACCGCACGGTCTCCGAGCTCAGGCACATTTTCGACAAGAGCGGTGGAAATCTCGGCGCGGCCGGCTGCGTGGCGTGGATATTCTCAAAGCACGGCATCCTCACCTTTGACAAGAAGGCGGTGGACGAAGAAAAACTCATGAATACCGCCCTGGAGGCCGGGGCCGAGGACATCCGCGACGAGGAAGACACCTTCTCGGTAGTGACGGATCCTTCTTCGTACGAGGCGGTCAAGACGGCGTGCGAACAAAACAGCCTAAAGTTCCTGGAAGCCACCCTCAGCATGGTGCCGCAAAACTCGGTCAAGCTCGACCGCTCGACCGCCGAAAAGATGCTCAAGCTCATGGACGCGCTCGAAGATCACGAGGACGTCCAGAACGTCTACGCAAACTTCGATATCGACGCAAAGATAATGGAAGAACTTGCCTGATTCGTGCGTTAGTTCGTTAGAACGCACGGACGTACGAACGCACGTCATGAAAGTAATCGGCATAGACCCAGGCAGCAACGTCACCGGCTACGGGATTCTGGAGCGCGACGAGAGACAGATTCGCCACGTCGACAGCGGAATTATCGCGCCCCGCGCCGGCATGCTGCTCCCCGAGCGGCTATCCCTCATATATCGAGAGATCTCCTCGCTGATCGAGCGGCACGAGCCCGAGATCCTGGCGATCGAAGACCTGTTCGTGGCAAAAAACGCGCGCAGCTCGCTCATACTCGGGCATGCGCGCGGCGTCGCCATTCTGGCGGCCTGCCTGGCGGGGCTCCCTGTCAGCGAATATGCCCCTTCTCAAGTGAAGCAGGCCGTGGTCGGCACCGGGCGAGCGGATAAATACCAGGTGCAGCTCATGGTAAAAGCCATTCTCAGGCTGCCGGAGGTAGCATGCGAGGACGCCTCCGACGCGCTCGCTGTCGCCATCTGCCACTTGAACTCTTCCGTGCTCGCGGGCATGATCGACCGGAAACAGAAAAGCGGAGGGACGCGATGATAGTACACCTGACCGGCACGCTCATGCACAAGGAGCCC
>JBBAAC010000069.1:0-11170 GCA_041658465.1 bacterium
GCTATAAGATATCCAACCCCGCTATTCTCGCGCGTTTAAGCCATGAGGAGCTCGAGAGCCTCTTCGTGGGTTACGGTTACAAGCCGTATTTCGTGGAGGGATCGGAGCCTCTGGAGATGCACGAACTCATGGCCGCAACGATCGACGAGGTGATCGCAGAGATCAGGTCGATTCAGTCGAACGCGCGCTCGAGCGGAAAGGCCTTCCGCCCGAGATGGCCGCTGATCATAATGCGCACGCCAAAGGGCTGGACAGGACCCAAAGTCGTGGACGGCCTGAAGACCGAGGGATTCTGGCGCTCGCATCAAGTGCCGTTCGCTGAGATGCGCGAGAAGCCGGAGCACGTGAGGCTCCTGGAGGAGTGGATGCGAAGCTATCGCCCCGAGGAGCTGTTCGACGAGGATGGGAGGCTCCGGCAAGAGTTGGCGCAGCTGGCGCCCGTGGGAGAGCGCCGCATGGGCGCAAATCCGCACGCAAACGGCGGCATCCTCCTGCGCGACCTCAGGATGCCGGATTTCCGCGAATACGCGGTCGACGTCCCGAAGCCGGGCGCCGTTACGGCGGAGGCGACCCGCGTAATGGGAAAATTCCTGCGCGACGTAATGAGGGACAACCTTGCCAGCCGCAATTTCCGGGTCGTTGGGCCGGACGAGACCGCATCAAACCGGCTCGGCGACCTCTTCGATGTGACCGACCGCGCGTGGATGGAGCCCACTATCCCGGAGGACGACCATCTCTCTCCAGACGGCCGCGTCATGGAAATCCTCTCCGAACATACATGTCAGGGATGGCTGGAAGGATATCTGCTCACCGGACGTCACGGCCTCTTCTCATGCTACGAGGCATTCATACATATCGTGGACTCGATGTTCAACCAGCACGCCAAATGGCTCAAGATCACCGGAAAGGGCATACCGTGGCGAAGGCCGATCGCATCGCTCAACTATCTTCTGACCTCGCATGTATGGCGACAGGATCATAACGGCTTCAGCCACCAGGATCCGGGCTTCATCGATCATGTGGTGAACAAGAAGGCGGACGTGGTGCGCGTATATTTCCCGCCCGACGCGAACTGCCTCCTCTCCGTCACGGACCACTGTTTGCGATCCAGAAATTACGTGAACGTCATCATCGCGGGCAAGCAGCCGCAGCAGCAGTGGCTTAACATGGACGCGGCGATCAAGCATTGCACCTCGGGCATCGGGATCTGGGAGTGGGCAAGCAACGACATGGGTTCGGAGCCGGACGTCGTGATGGCATGCTGCGGCGACGTGCCGGCCCTTGAGACCCTTGCAGCAGTGGAACTCCTGCGGCAGCATGTGCCGGACCTGAAGATACGCGTGATCAACGTCGTGGACCTCATGACCCTGCAGCCGCATGAGGAACATCCGCACGGACTGTCTGACAAGGAGTTCGACGCGCTGTTCACTACCGACAAGCCGATAATCTTCGCGTATCACGGCTACCCGTGGCTCATACACCGGCTCACCTATCGCCGGACAAACCACGACCACATGCACGTGCGCGGGTACAAAGAGGAAGGAACAACTACGACTCCTTTCGACATATGCGTGCTAAACGACATGGACCGGTTCCACCTGGTCGCAGATGTTGCAGATCGCGTGCCAAAGCTCGCGTCGTCGACCGCGTATATCAAGCAGTTCGTCCGGGACAAGCTCATCGACCACAAGCAGTACATCGATCGGTACGGAGAGGACATGCCGGAGATCCGCAATTGGAAGTGGAGCGGATAAGATGCGACACATCCGCCACATCCTCTGCCTCAACAGCGGGTCATCCTCGCTCAAGTTCGCGCTTTACCGCGTGGCCAGGGAAGATGACTTCCTGCTCGCAAAGGGCGCTGTGGAACGCATAGGTCTTGCGGACGGACGACTCTGGTTCCAACTCGCTCATCGCAGCGCGCAGAGCGAGGAGACTTGGGATTTTCCGGATCATGCCCGGGCCGTGGAGGCGATCTTCGCGAGGCTCGCGGGCCTGCACCTCCCGGTTCCCGATGCGGTGGGTCATCGAGTCGTGCACGGCGGGCCAGATTATTCTTCTCCTGCAGAGGTCGACGAGCGGCTCATGCAGACGCTCAGAAATCTTGTCTCGTTCGCGCCGTTACACCTTCCAAGCGAGATAATCTGCATCGATGAAGTCTCCGCCCGTTTCCCCGCGCTCCCCCAGGTCGCGTGCTTTGACACTGCATTTCATCGGCGGATGCCTGAGCTCGCGCAGCGTTTCCCCATGCCACGCTCCCTCTGGGGCGAGGGCATCAGGCGCTACGGATTTCACGGCCTGTCCTACGAATACATAATGGATGCGCTGGGCGCGCGGCCGCCCGCACGCCTTTTGATCGCGCACCTTGGAAACGGCTCGAGCATGGCGGCTGTGCGAGACGGGATACCGCTCGATACCAGCATGGGGTTCACGCCATCGGGCGGCTTCATGATGGGGACGAGGACCGGGGATCTCGATCCCGGGATAGTGCTGCACCTCATGCGCGAAAAAAGAATGAATGCCGACCAGCTCGAGGCGCTCATCAACAACGAATCCGGGCTGCTCGGCGTTTCATGCATAAGCCCCGACATGAAGACGCTCCTCGAAGAGCGAGAGAAAAATCCCGAAGCCGCGCAGGCAATCGAGATGTTCTGCTATCACGCGCGCAAGACGATCGGGGCAATGACAGCGGCACTCGGCGGGCTCGACGCGCTCGTATTCACGGGCGGCATAGGAGAGCGCGCGGCTCCCGTGCGCTCGCTCATCTGCCGGGGGCTCGGCCATCTGGGTATCGCGCTGGATGAGGGCAGGAATCAGGGTCACGCGGACACGATCAGCGAGTCGGACAGCCCCTGCATCGTGCGTGTGATCCCCACGAACGAGGACCTGGTAATAGCCCGCCACACGCATCGCCTGATATTCTGAATTTCTGAACCCTCAGCGCGAGACAAACCCGCCGAATGCAAACGGGAACAGCGAGATGTCCGGCACCATGGAATCGACGCACCCCACGCTCTCATCCTGCTGTGCATCCGGCGGAGGTGGATCGGAAGCAGGCTCTCGCGAATCGTTCCCCGCGCTCTCCCATCCCGATGTCGGCAGCCTGAGCTCGGCGCGCGTCCATTTTCCTTCGCGCGAAAAGATATTTAAAGTGCCGCCCATCTTTATTGCCAGCGCCGCCGCACTCTGAAGCCCCCTGCCGCTGCCCGGGGCCATGTCAGGATGTTCGCGCCAGCCGCCGGCAAGCGCCTTTTCTATCCTGCGTATGCCAAGGCCGTTGTCGATGACCCGAATCAAGAGCTGAGAGGGCTCCATCCTGGCCTCGAGCCAGATCTTCGATTGGGGCTTGTTGCTGTCGTGATATTTCACCGCGTTCCGCGCGATCTCTTCCACCGCCTTGAATACATCAAGCCTCAAGGACTCAGGTATCTCTATCGACGGAATATTGCCCACCTGGAAATCGATCCGATTCTCCTCCGTCCTGTCTTTGAAGAGCCTGCGGACGAGGAGAATGACGGAGTCGAACCGCGATATGCGGATCGAAGGGAGTTCGTCGAAGTATTCGAGAGCCCTCTTGCTGTCGGTCCCGTCGACCTTGAGCCTCTGCCCGATCAGCGCAAGCTCCGCGATGATGTTTCTATAGGCGTGACAGAAGCCGACCAGCTGCGCGTTCAACGCATCCCACACTTCGCTCGACGAGAGCCTGGCGTTGCCCTGTTTGCACGAGTCGAGCAGCGCCTCCAGGTGCAGCGTGGACCGCCTCAGCTGATCGAGCACCAGCACGCCGGCGTCAAGCTTCCCAAGGAGCACTGCTGCCATCTCCTCGATCACCTGCGGCTCCCTTCTGAACGCCGCCTCGCGGCTGCGCGCGACCACATGCTCGATCTGCCCCGCGAGGTCGATGAGGAACCATCTCTCGAAGTTCGCCATCATCGATTGATACGCTGCGAGGGTCCTGCCGTTCAGATAACTGCCAAGCATTATCGAGTCGGCCACGGTGCTGCGCTGCGAATGCTCGAGGAACAGCTCCTCCGTCCGCCGCGCGTGTTCGCGAACATCCTCGCCGTGCAGCGGCACCGAGGCCGCGCCGCGGAAAGATTCGATCGCTGCGCTGATGTCCAGCAGAAGCCCGTTCGTCGGCTGTGAACGCACCTCCTGTCCCCAGTCCTCAGGAGGCAGAGACGGCTCTCGCGGCTGTTTCGATTGCTCTAGATTCCGCTGCGCAAGCAGCCTTATGAAGCTCTGCACGCGCGGTCCGCCGGAGGTCTGCCCTCCATCAAAGAACGACTCGCCGCTCACGCAGAACCCGTCGTAGGCCCGCACGACCACCTGCCTCGAGGGCACGAAGCGAAGGAAGAAACCCCTGTGCATCGCTTGCGTCGCAAATGCCTCGAGAGATCTTGCAAATGCCGGCGCGTTCTGTGAGGGCTCATGGGGGAGGCCGCTCTCGGAGCACCTCGTGGAGTAAATCGCAAAGAGGTCGGGGAGAAAACTCGCGACATTGAAGTCAACACCCAGCATTCGGCAGCCGGGGATCTTCATCGCCTTTACCAGACAGTCTGCTGATTCGGAGATCTGCTCCTGGATCTGCTTGGGCAGGGAGTCGAACGAAGACGATCTGGTGGCCACTCATCCTCCGCTATACTATCCAACGCCAGACGCCCCTTTCGTTTGATTTTGTTTTTATAGCAAATTATTCAACGATTTCAAAGCATATAGATAAGTTGGACTTTTTATATCTCTGCCGTTATTATGCGCGCCGTAATCAGGCAAAAAAAGGAGGGCCCTTCATGTCGAAGTCGATTCGCAGATTCATGTGGTGCGCGGTGCTGCTCGTAGCCTCGATTTCCCTCGCAGGCATCGCATCCGCAAGCACGCCGGACGACCAGTCCGCCACTAAGGATAAGCTCGACGGCATCGCACAAGCGATACAGGACAAACTGAGTTCCATGGGCGCTGACCTCTCGATCGCCGCAGCCTCGCTCTCGGATACGCCGCTCGACGGCGCGAAGGCCCGCCAGATATTGGCGGACCTGTGCAAAAAGCACCGGTCCGCAATCGATTGTTCCACCATCGACGCAAAGGGCACCATGGTGGCTGTTGAACCGGCACCGTTCCGCAAGTTCGAGGGCTCGGACATCAGCAACCAGGAACAGATCAAAAAACTCCACAGCACGAAGAAGCCTGTCCTGAGCGAACCGTTCAGGGCTGTCGAGGGTTTCTACTCTTTGGATTTCGAATGGCCGATCCTCGCCAAGGACGGCGCGCTGCGGGGTTCCGTGAGCATGATCGTGAAGCCGCTTTCTTTTATCGACGGGATCGTAAAGCCGGAGCTAAGCGGCAATGTCTCGGACGTGTGGGTCATGCAGACGGATGGACGAATCCTCTACAGCCGCTTTCATGAGGACATCGGCGACAACCCCTACGTCACCCCTACATATGGAAACGACACAACTTACAATTCGCTCGTCGTGCAGATAGTCGGGCAGCCATCGGGCGCCGGCCACTACGACAGCCGGCCGGTCGGCAACTTCAATCCAATGATGCGGCGCTGCGTATGGAAGACGATCAGCTTCCAGGATACACAGTGGCGCGTGGTGATGTTCGGTAGGCTGCGGGAAGACTAAAAGTTCGCGGCCAGGGCGAGGCCGTAGGTCTCGTGTTTCGGATCTATTACCGGGCCCAGGGCATAGCCGCTGCTCCCTCCAAAAACGACCATCAAAGTACCGGCGAGGGAGACTGCCGCGCCGCTGCCGCCGACGATTGCGCCGAGCGTCCGATGGTTGTCGCTTGCCGCGGCGATCGTGCTGCCTGCAATCGCCGCCATGCCGCCCGCGACAAGTAAGACGTAGCCCGCGATCACAAGCCCCCTGCCCTTGCCGCTCTCATATCCGTAGTCATCGCCCGACGCCTGGCTCTGCTGCGCGGGCGCCTGCTGCGTAGACCCCTCCTGCTGCCCTCCCTGCGGCTCCGGCCCTGTATCCCGCTTGTAGGCGAAAGCAGGCGAAGCGAGGAAGATCATTGAGATACAGATAAGCGAGATCAGTTTTTTGTGCATCGTCGCTCCCCCCCTGTAGGAGAACTCAATTTGCCCGGACAGGGTCAACAAATCAATGAAAAATCTTCGCGCAACCTTTTCCTTTCCGAAAACAAAGGCGCCTTGTCCACCCCCTGAAATGTGCCGCGATGTGCAAGTGACGCATCAGGACTTTGTGCGAAGTTCTTCGATCGACCCTTCCAGACATTTGTGTCGGCGGGGGTATTGTTTGTTCTTAGGGACGACGAGGGCTCTGATTGTCGGCCTGATCCGCATCCGGCTCCGGATGAACAGTAATGTCGCTCTCCGGCAGCATCGCCTGGATCGTCTTCTCCACCTTCTCCGTCAGATCGTGCGCCTCTGTAAGCGACTGCCCGCCATCCACTGTGATGTGGATGTCGATAAAAAGCTGCGGACCCGCGCGCCTGATCCTCACATGGTGGCAGTCGTGCACTTGCGGAAGCGACTCGACCATACCCGTGATCTTCTCAACAAGCCCGGGCGGAGCGGCGTCTATGAGCGCCTCGATGGTGCGTATGCCGAGCCTGATTGCGACGTAAACGACTATGGCCGCGACCAATAGCGCCGCGACCGCATCCGCCTCCCTGAGCCATGAGTATTTCGGAAACCACGAGCCGGCCTTTACGCAGACAAGGCCCAGGATCACGACCGACGAGCTCCATACATCGGTGCTGAAGTGCAGCGCATCCGCCTCCAGCGCCTGGCTATGGTATTTCTTTGCAGTGCGGGAGAGCATGCGCGAACGGGAGATATCGACTACTATCGATATGCCCATCACGATGAAGGCCCAGCTCGTGGCCTGCACTTCGATGGAATGATATAGCAGGCGATGGATCGCCTCGTAGATGATCCAGCCGCAGGTGAGAAGGAGCAGCAGGGTCTCGAAGAGGGCCGAGAGGTTCTCCACCTTTCCATGACCGTAGGGATGATGCTGGTCTGCCGGCTTGTCCGAGATCTTCACCGCGAAGAGCGTCATTGCCGCGGCGACGAGATCGAGCGCCGAATGCGCCGCCTCGGCAAGGATTCCGAGGCTCCCGGTGAGGAGGCCGGCCACGAGTTTGATCGCGGTGAGACCCACCGCCGCGATGACCGAGCTTAAGGCGGCGCGTCTCTTCTCGTGCTCGCCGCTTCGAATTGCAGGTGTGGATGACATGAACGATCCCCGGCAAAAAAATGAACTGAACCGCTATCTATTGCAACTACAATTCGCCCGCCCTTGCGACGGTATCAACCCGTTTAATGGCTACTGATTCTTATAACCTTCAACGTGCACGTCGCTCACCGCGCGGCCGGATGGATCGACCATCTTCTGGAACGACTCATCCCACTTGAGCGCGGTCGGCGTGCTGCACGCCACGCTGCGCTCGTACGGTACGCAATCGACCGCGCTTGCGTCAGGGAAGTGGTGCTCGAACATGCTGCGGTACAGATAAGCTTCCTTGGTCTCAGGCGTCTTCACCGGGAACCGGTCCGCGGCCTTTCTCAGCATGTCGTCGGTAATCTCGTTTTCCGCATGCGCCTTGAGCGAGTTGATCCAGGAGTATCCGACGCCGTCGGAGAACTGCTCCTTCTGGCGCCAGAGTATCTCATCCGGTATGTAGCCCTCGAATGCCTTTCGCAGGATGTATTTTTCCATGCGCTCGGGTCTGTGGATCATTTTTTCTGCGGGATCTATCATCATCGCTACATCCAGGAATTCGCGATCCAGAAACGGCACGCGCGCCTCGACGCCCCACGCGGCAGTGGCCTTATTCGCCCGGAGGCAGTCATACTGGTGGAGCTTCTGCACCTTTCGCACGGTCTCCTCGTGGAACTCGCGGGCGTTCGGGGCCTTGTGAAAATAGAGATACCCGCCGAAGACCTCGTCAGCTCCCTCTCCGGAGAGGATCATCTTGATGCCCATGGCCCTGATCTTGCGGGTCATGAGGTACATCGGGGTTGCCGCCCTGATCGTCGTGATGTCAAAGGTCTCCAGGTGGTATATCACGTCCGAGAGCGCATCGAGCCCTTCCTGCACGGTGAAAAGGATCTCGTGATGGATTGCGCCGATGTGATCGGCCACCTTCCGGGCCGCCTTGACGTCCGGCGCCTCCTTGAGTCCCACCGAGAATGAATGTATCTGCGGCCACCACGCCGGGCTCTTGCCCTCGTTCTCGATACGGCCGCTCTTGAAACGGGACGCGACGGCGGCGACGATGGAGGAGTCCACGCCGCCGGATATGAGCACGCCGTACGGCACGTCGCACATGAGCTGGCGCCGGACCGCGTCCTCAAACGAATCGCGCAGGCGCGCGAGGTCGAGCGGCTCCGCAGGTATGAAGCCCTGCTCCATCCACTTGGGCTGGTAGTAACGCCTGAACTGCTTCTCATGGCCCAGGTAATAATGCCCTGGAGGGAATTCCTGTATGCGGTCGCACACGCCTGAGAGGGCCTTGAGCTCGGATGAGACATAAAGGCGGCCCTCCGCGTCCCAGCCTACGTAGAGCGGCACCACGCCTATCGGATCGCGCGCGATCAGGTAGGTCTCCTTTGCCGGGTCGTACAGCACAAAGGCGAAGATGCCATTCATCATGTCGAGAAAGTCCGGCCCCATCTCGTCGTAGAGATAGAGTATGCATTCGCAATCAGACGCAGTCTGAAAATCGTGAGTCTGCTTGAGCCCGGCCCTGAGCTGCTTGTGATTGTAGATCTCGCCGTTCACCGCGAGGACGGTACCCTTCGCGATGTCGTAGAGCGGCTGCGCGCCGTGCTCGACATCGACGATGGAGAGGCGCTCATGCGCCATTATCGCCCGGTCGTCGGAAAAGATGCCGCTCCAGTCCGGACCGCGATGCCGGATCTTCTTCACCATCGAGAGGGCGCGCTTTCTCAAAGCCCCCACCTCACTTGGGTCGCTGATATCCAATATCGTCAATATACCGCACATGATGGCTTGCTCCCTGGAGCATGTATAAATATTTTAGAGCCGAAGGCAAGGAAACAAGCAGCCGGCCCCTTGCTCCAAGGTTGCCTCGTCGCGTTAAACCTGATACCGACCTTGGCCAGACCATGCCTCACATAATCGTGGACGGATACAACATCATCAGGCGAGCGCCCCGCTTTCTCTTCGCTGAACAGGAGGGGCTCGAATCCGGGCGCTACGCCCTGCTGCTCGAACTTGAGCAGTACTCGGCGCTGTACGGCTACAGAGTCACGGTCGTGTTCGACGGCGGCGGAAGGCCGCCCCATCTCGGCCCATCGGTGTCACGCTCCGAGAGGTTTGCAGGCATAGACATCATCTTTTCGGATCGCGGCGAATCGGCGGACGAGGCGATCATCCGCCTCATCAAGGAACAAAAGGAAGAAAGGAAGACCGGCGGACGCGCCTGCGATGACGGCGAGATCGTGATCACGGACGACTTCGACCTGCGGGACGAGGCAATCGAAAACGGTGCGTTCGTGAAGTTCACGGACGAGCTCCTGGAGGCGATGAAGGAAAAGAGGCGCCTCGCATTCTAACGTCTCAACACGCAGACGGATGCGATTCCCGCATCGAGTCCACTAAGCAAGAGGCCCCGAGCGGGGCCCCTTGTTGCAGACAAAATCGGCGATGACGGTTGTGCTGGGCCTTCTCTTGTCGTAATATGCCGCGGACATGCTGAACTACGTGCCGGCATTTCCCTTCGCCCTCATGCTCCTCTCGATCGCCTTTCTGCCGCTGGCGGCCCCGCGCTTCTGGGCGAAGAACCGAAACAAGGCAATCGTTGCAGCCCTCTTCGGCCTGCCCATGTTGATCTGGGGCGGGATCAAGATACCGGATGAGATGCTCACGAGCATCGAGCACTACGCCTCCTTCATCATCCTGCTCTTCTCGCTCTACGTGATCTCCGGCGGGATATCGCTGCACGGCGACCTGCGCGGAACGCCCCGGAACAACGCTCTGCTCATGCTCGTGGGGGCGGTGCTCGCAAACGTCATCGGCACCACCGGGGCCAGCATGCTTCTGATCCGCCCCTTCCTGCGCGCCAATCGCCATCGCCGCTGCTGCTGGCACATGCCCGTCTTCTTCATCATCATCGTGAGCAACTGCGGCGGACTGCTGACGCCGCTGGGCGACCCGCCGCTCTTCCTGGGCTACTTGAGCGGCGTCCCCTTCTTCTGGCCGATCAGGATGGCTCCCATCTGGGCGGTCACCGTGGGGCTCTCGGTCGCGGCCTTTCTGATCTGGGAACTGATCGCGGTCAGGAACGAGAGCTGTGACGCCGTCCCGGCTCCGCTGCCGGCCGCCACGAAAGAACCGTTCGCCATCAGGGGTTGGCAGAACATCGTCTTCCTGGCGGTGGTGGTCTCCTCCGTCTTCATGAAAAGCCCGTGGCGGGAGCTCAACATGCTCGTGGCCACCGCAGGATCGCTGCTCCTGGGACCCAAGGGACCGCGGCGCGATAACCACTTCACCTGGCACCCGATCGAGGAAGTGGCGATCCTCTTCGCCGGGATCTTCGTCACCATGGCCCCCGCGCTTTCGCTTTTGCACCAGCATGCTGCTGAGTTCGGACTCAGCAAGCCCTGGCACTTCTTCTGGGTGACCGGCGGGCTCTCCTCCATCCTCGACAACGCGCCGACCTATGCCACGTTCTTCAGCCTCGCGCAGTCAGTATTCGCGGGCGGCGACGTGGCCGGGATCCCGACGGTCATACTGGAGGCAATCAGCGCGGGCGCGGTCTTCATGGGCGCGAATTCATATATCGGAAACGGGCCCAACTTCATGGTCAAGGCGATCGCGGATCACCGCGGATTCCACACGCCCTCCTTCTTCGGCTACATGTTCTTCACCGCATTGATCATGATGCCTATCTATCTGCTGCTCACGCTGCTCTTCTTTCGCTGAACAAGCGCCTCTGGCACTATAATTTCTGCAAGCCCCGCGCTGGGAAACATCCTTTTTTTTCCTACGGACAAATCTTGATCGAAGAGCGCGGAGAGGTTCTCGACCTTGCCGTGGCCATAGAGGTGGTGGCCGTCCGCCGGCTTGTCGGAGATGCGAACTGCAAAGAGCGTCATCGCCGCTGCGACTAGATCGAGCGCCGAGTGCGCGGCCTCGGCGAGGATTCCAAGGCTTCCGGTGAGAAAGCC
>JBBAAC010000070.1:0-11158 GCA_041658465.1 bacterium
TGCTCTTTGGGGCCGGCATCGTGATCGCTGTTGTAAAAAATCCCGACGTGTTGAGCTCGCTCGGCGTGGGGTTTTCTCTGCCGAGTTTCATGCCGCCTGGATGGCACGACTTCATCGCCGCGTTTCCAAAGGCGGTACTGCCGCAGATATCGCTGACCGCTTTGAACTCCGTGATAGCGGTCTGCGCGCTGTCTGTTGATCTCTTTCCCGGCAGGGAGGCATCTCCTCGGAAGGTCGCCGTATCCGTCGGCGTCATGAACCTGATCGCGGCGTGGTTCGGCGGGATGCCGATGTGCCACGGCGCCGGAGGGCTCGCCGGGCAATATCGCTTCGGAGCGCGCACCAACGGCTCAATACTTTTCCTGGGCGCAGCAAAGATAACAATCGCGATCATCTTCGGCGCGTCCCTCATGTCGCTTTGCAAGGCGTTTCCAGCGAGCGTTCTCGGCGTTATGCTCGCATTCAGCGGCATGGAGCTGGCACTCGTCACGCGCGATCAGATGGAGCGCCCGGCTGCGCTCATCATGCTGCTCACCGCCGGGGCGTGCCTCGCTCTCAACAACATCGCCGTGGGATTCGTGCTGGGACTTGCGCTCGCCCTCTTGCTCAAGCTAAAACCGTTCCGCCAGGGAGCGCATATAGGATGAATATTCCTCCGGCATATTCAGATTCATAAACCTCACGCCCTCCGGGAGATCCAGAAACTTCACGTTGCACGCATCGAATATGCTGCTGATCCTGCCGTCGCCGTGCTTCAACGACTCCCGGATCGCTGTGAGAGCGCTCTTCCTGTAAACGGCAAAGAGCGGCTCGTTTCCTTCAGGGGTCCTCGGAATCAGGGCATCGCAGTCATCGGCAAGCCTCACCATCCTGTGCACGAGATGAATGTCTGAATGCGGGATATCACACGCGTGCACGAAGTTGAGGTCGTGCTTTGAAGCTGCCAGGGCGGATGCGATGCCCATCAGCGGGCCGCGGCCTTTTTCGTGATCAACGACCACGGGGAGGTCCAGGAAAGAATATTTCACGGGATCGTTTGCGCTGATCAGTATCTCTTTGAAATGGGGGCGGAGCTGGTCCGCGATGTGCTGGATCATCGGTGTGCCTATTATCTCGAGCAGCGCCTTGTCCCTCCCCATGCGGCTGCTCTCACCGCCCGCCATCACGATGGCTGTCGCGTTTTCCCGCAGCGCCCACCTGCCGCAGGCTGCGTGCACATCCTCGATCTCAAGATCAAACGAACGGCCGTCGAACGACACGATCCTGTCCGCTAGATTCCACGCGGCGCGCGCAGACATCTTTCGTTCATCGGAGCCGGAGCGTTTTGCGATGAGGAAGAGCCCGGGCTCCACGGAAGCGCGTGCACTCGTTGATTCGCAGACCACGATCGCATCTTCGCCGATCTCGCACATGAGCGCCGCAATGCCTTCGCGCAGGCAGGACCTGCGGGCACGCAGCCAGAAGGCACGCGAGGCGCCTGCTTCAAGCATACGCGCGGTGTCCTTGTGTGAGTCGCCTCCGTCTTCTTCAACTATGGAGAAATCGCCCTGTAGCGTTCCGCATGCGCCGCATCCCTTTCCGTGCGGACATGCTGCGCTCCCTTCATCGATTGCCGTGACCTTGACTCCGATCAGTTTATGACGCTGCGAAGTATTGCGGATGATCGAACAGCAAAGCGCCGTCTTACCGGCGTTGCGGCCGGCAGCCCCCACGAGGAGCATGTTCGGGTACACGCCCGGTTTAGAAACAGCCGAGCTGGCAGGTTTGCAGTTTGATTCCCTCTTCATCACAGATATCGCCTATCACCTTTGGCAGGACTCCGCAATCAGCAGCAATGCGAAGCGCATCGGCGCAGGAGAGCTTCCTCTTGCCGGCCACGTCAACAGCGGCCGCGATGACAGCGCGCTTAATCTCTTCGTGCGACATGATCTACCCCACCCTAACCCTCCCCTTACAAAGGGGAGGGGAACAATTCCGTCATGGTCTCGCCTGTCGCTCGATACGCATCACGGGCGCCACACCATCCGCAACCTTCTCAACGCTGATCGCGCAGACCTTGTATTCAGCGGTCTCCGTGACCGTGTCAAATGCGTCGTTCGTGAGCACATTGCCGCACGCCTCGACAAAGTGGAACGACGTCCAGCACACGCCCGGCGCCGAGCGCTCCGTGACCCATGCCTTGAGCATAATCTCGCCGCGTCTGCTCCTTGCCTTCACGATGTCGCCGGTCTTGACGCCGAGCTTCTTTGCATCATCGGGGCTCAACTCAAGCAACTCTTCAGGGAAGAGGTTTTCAAAGCCCACTGAATTCCGCGTCTGCGTCGCCGTATGGTAGTGATACAGGCGACGGCCGGTAGAGAGGATGAACGGGTATTCCTTATCAGGCAGCTCCGCCGGCGGGATGTAGTCGATCTTGTGGAAGAGCCCCTTGCCGCGCGTGAACTTGCCGGACACATGTAAAAACGGCGTGCCCGGATGCTCGCGCGTGGGGCAAGGCCACTGCAAGCCATTCTCTTCGATTCGATCGTAGGTGATGCCTGCACAGCTCGTCGCAGTACGACGCATGTCCTCCCAGACAGCCTCGGAAGAAGTAAGACCGAGATCAACGCCCAGGCGCTTTCCCAACTCCTGCATCACCCACCAGTGAGGCCGCGCCTCACCCGGAGGAGTGAGTGCCCGACGTACTCGTTGCACGCGGCGTTCGGTATTGTTGAAAGTGCCGTCCTCTTCGCCCCAGGAGGTGTCCGGGAAAATGACGTGTGCATATTGTGTCGTGATCGTGGGGAAGATGTCGCAGGCCACGAAAAACTCGAGCGCCTCAATCTCCTTGATCGTGTGCGCCATGTTCGGTTCGGTCTGCACTGTGTTGTCGCCCACGCAGTAGAGGATCTTTGTGCCGCCATCCAGCGCCTTGCGCAGCATCGTGGGCATCTTGTAACCGGGCTTTCGCGAAAGGCCCGTGACTCCCCATGCCTTTTCCATCTTCTCAGCGGCCTGCTCGTTATCTACCGGCTGATAATTATGAAACACGTTCGGGAGCGCGCCCATGTCGCACGCGCCCTGCACGTTGTTCTGTCCGCGCAAGGGGTTCACACCGGCCGACGGTATACCTACGTTGCCGAGCACCATCTGCAGGTTCGCCAATGCCTTCACGTTGTCGGTGCCGCAGATGTGTTCGGTAATTCCCAGCGTGTAACAGATGGATGCGCTCTTTGCCTCGCCGAGTATGCGAGCCACCTTCTTCATCGTATCCACAGGCACGCCGCAGATCTTGGATGCCTTCTCCACCGGATAGGCCTCCACCCACTTGCGCATGTCGTCCGGGTTCTCTGTGCAGTTCTTCAGGAACTCCTCATCGGCCCAGCCGTTCTTGAATATCTCGTTGATGAGCCCGTTTATGTAGGCGACGTCGGAGCCCACCCTGTGCTGCACGTGCATCGTGGCCCAGCGCGTGAGATCGATCTTGCGGGGATCATTTACGATGAGTATCGCACCCTTCTTTACCGCACGCTTCATGTAGTACGAGATGATCGGGTGCGCTTCCGTGGTGTTCGACCCGATGACAAAGAGCACGTGGGCATCCTCGATCTCCCTGATCGAGTTTGTCATTGCACCGCTCCCGAAGCTTGCCGCCAGACCGGCGACGGTGGGGGCGTGTCAAGTTCGAGCGCAGTGATCGACGTTGTTCGTCTTCATCACCGCGCGCGTGAACTTCGCGATTGCGTAGTTGTTTTCGTTGGTGATGCGGCCGGAGCCGAAGGCCGAGAATACGTCGGGGCCGTCGCGGCTCACTATCTCCTTCATACGTCCGGCCGTGTAATCGAGGGCCTCGTCCCACGAGACGCGCTCGTGTTTGCCGTTCTTCTTGATCATCGGGTGCGTCAGGCGCTTTGGACTGGACGGAAACTCGAATCCATAGCGGCCCTTGACGCAGAGCATGCCGTCGTTGGGCAAGACCTCACGGCCCGTGACCTTCACGATGCGATTCTTTGCCGGATCAACATGAAGCGTAAGCTGACAGCCGACACCACAGTAAGGGCACGTCGTGTTTACCGCCTTGAGCTCCCACTCCCTGCCCATGCCTATTGATTTCTTGTCGATGATGGCGCCCACCGGGCAGAGCTGCGAGCACTCGCCGCACTGCACGCATGTGGATTCCGCCATCGGCAGGTCGTAGTCGCAGATGACCTTTGCGTCGCCCGCGCGCTGCTCAAATTCCAGCACTTCATTTACGACGACCGATTTACAGCCCACGACACACCTGCCGCACTGAATGCACTTGTGCATGTCGCGCACGACCATTTCGCTGGAGTCATCTTTGGGCAGCTGCGGCTCATCTATCAGAAAGGCAGGCGCCTCGATGCCCAGGTGATAGGCCGCATCCTGGAGCTCGCAGCCCGAATTCTGCTCGCATGAGATACAGTTGTGCTGGCCGCTGGAGAGCAGGAGATTCACGATCATGCAGCGCGTATCTAGCACAAGAGGCGTTGCGGTCTGTACATCCATCCCATCGGCTGCAATCACCGTACATGCGGTCTGCAGGCCGCGCATCCCCTTGATCTCTACCACGCAGAGCCTGCAGCGGCCCGCGGGCCCGGTCTTTTTGTGATAGCAGAGCGACGGGATGTAAATGCCGCTATCCCGCGCAGCCTGAAGGACCGTCTGGCCCTCGTTGAAGGCGACCTCGCGGCCGTCGAAAGTAATCTTCATCGTCATGGAATGACCTCCGTAATCGCCCCTCCCCTTTGTAAAGGGAGGATGGGAGGGGTAGACCGTGGATGCAGCAAGATCTACCTCCCCTGCCCCTCCCCGCCTGCCGGCCGGCGGGCAGGCTTACAAAGGAGGGGAAATTGAAATCACGATTTAATGAACTGCAAATATACGGATTGAGATGTGGGCGTCAAGGTTTTGCTGACGGCTGAAGGCTTTGTTTGACCCGGCTGCGGTCTTCTGCTAGTGCAAAACACGATTTCATCGATATCTGCAGGGAAACTGAGAATATGGGCACCTCTAAAAACTCCACTTGTGCGGGGCCTCTAAAAACTGCCCAGATGCTAGGCGCCCGCAAACGAGCGACCGGAGCGTACTGGGTGGTACGTGAGGATCGGTCGGTGCGCGGTTCCCACGCACCGACACTTCATCATCTGATGCCCTCCTGCGGAGAGCTTCAACCCGCTGAAGGTCGCGAGTTTGCGGGCAACAACGCAGATGGGCTGTTTTTAGAGGCCCCCATATGAAACACCTCATCATGGGCACGGCCGGCCATGTCGACCACGGCAAAACGACCCTCATCAAGGCCCTCACCGGCATCGACTGTGATACGCATCCCGAGGAGAAACAGCGCGGGATCACAATCAACCCTGGTTTTGCATATCTCGACCTGCGGGATGATGAATGCGTTTCGCGAACAGCGAGTAGTGACGGCTCCCAGCGCATCGGCATCGTAGATGTGCCGGGCCATCAGCGCTTTATTCATAACATGCTCGCGGGGGCCTGTAGCGTAGACTTTGCGCTGCTCGTTGTTGCAGCCGACGACGGCGTCATGCCACAAACCATCGAACATCTGGCTATCCTTGAGCAGCTTGGAATCCGCGACGGACTCGTGGCGATCACCAAAACCGATCTTGTGGAAGATGATCTCGCTGAGATGGCCGCCTCCGAGGCGCGCCAGGCAATCAGCAGCACATTTCTCAAGGATGCAGAGATCGTCCCGGTCAGCGCCATGTCCGGCAGAGGCATCAAAGATCTGATTGCAGCAATCGGCCGCGTGGTGAAGAGGCTGCCTGAGCGTCGGACCGGCACTGTGTTCCGCATGTACATGGACCGCGTCTTTTCCAAGGCAGGGTTCGGCACCGTGGCAACCGGCTCGGTCATGGGCGGACAAGTCCGCACAGGTAGCACGCTCTATGTGCTACCTTCTGGCGCGGAGGTGCGGGTCAGACGGCTTGAGCATCATGGCGCAGAGGTAGATGAGCTCGTTGCAGGTGATCGCGCATCGCTAAACCTTATGGGATTAGGTTGCTCTGAATTCGAAAAAGGCATGTTACTTTCGGATCGCTTGCTTGCCCCGACGTCCCGCATAGACGCGGAGGTCAGGCTCATTGATCAGCGCGTTGAGATCGGGATCTACAGCAAAGCGCTCTTCTATGCAGGGACATACGAGGGCGTCTGCCGCATCCATCTCATTGACCGCGACCGCGCGCGCGGCGTTGAGACGGTCCTGGCCCAGATCGAGCTCGAACGTCCGACGGTGCTATTTGCAGACGATCGTTTCATCGTAAGGAGCTGCTCGGCCCACCGAACGCTCGGCGGCGGCCGCGTGATCGATCCCGCTCCGCTCCACCATCGCCGAAGGACCGCAGAGCTCGTCGAACAGGTGAGGTCCCGCGCAGAGGGAGGGCTCAAGGAACAGATCTCGACCGAGGTCAGGAAGCATGTCGCTTTCGTGGGCCTTGAGGAATGCGCGAGGGTGCTCAACCGCAATATTGACGACGTAAATGCTGCGATCAGCGCTGGCGATCTGGATGCGGACATCCTCGTCATCCCTTCAGATGCCGGAAGCGCCCTGTTCTCCGCGGCCGCACAGGAGCGAATGTGGCGCCGGGTGCGGCGGGCCCTGGTCGAACATCATCATGAGCATCCGTTGAGCGCAAAGGGGCTAGATACGGCTGCTATTGCCGCGAGGCTCGGCGTCAGTGCGAAGGAACATGCAGCGGCCGTCACCGAGGGACTCTTGCAGGCGATGGCGGACGCGGGCAAGATCGCGCGCTCTCCTGTTGGCGGCTGGCTGCTTGCAGGGTTCAAACCGACTCCGACGCAGGCACAGGAGGCGGCGCTGAAACATCTGTGCAAAAGATTCTCGGAAGCGGGCATGGGCGTGGTCTCTCTCTCCGATCTCGAATCCGAAATAGAAAAACAATTCAAGCTGAGCGCCAAGGACTTGAAAATTCTCCTCAAGCATCTTGTGGAATGCAAAGAGATCGTGCCGATCGAGGATGTCTATATCTGGCGGGAGACAGTGGATCGCTGCCGCATGCGGCTCCTCGAGTATCTCCGTCAGAGCAACGACGGCGTCACTGTCGCGCAATTCAGGGATCTCGTGAATGGCAACCGCAGGATCTGCCTCCTCCTCATCGGCCTCTACGACCGCGAGGGGGTGACTCGCAGGGAGGGGGATCTGAGGTTTATCACGGATGCGGGGAGTGGCATGCGGGGAGCAATATAACAATCAGTATCTATTCATAATAAACAGACATAACTCTTTTTTTCTTGTAATTTTAGTATGTTATCAATATACTTGAACATAATAAATCTATTCATAAACTCATGCCAGGATCGATCGAAAACATCGTACGCTCCGCCCTCTTCTCAGGGGCCAAATCCCCGCGCGAACTCCAGGTCGCCGCGGGCATCAGCCAGCCGACCCTCTCCAGGGTCATCTCCACCCTGCGCACCGAGTGCATAAAACTTGGAAAGGCGCGCGCTACACGGTATGCGCTGTTGCGCGATATGCGCGGCCTTGAAAGCCGATTTCCCGTGACGCGCATAGATGAGCAGGGCACCCCTCATGCATTCGGGGTGCTGCAGACGCTACACGGAGGCGAATGCTGGTGGCTTGATGCAGGGGGGCGCGGCGTGCTGCAGAGTCGCCTCCCGTGGTACATCGAGAATATGCGCCCCGGCGGATTTCTGGGCCGTATCCTCGCGGAGAAGCTCTCGCAGGAATTCGGCATGCAAAATCGTCCGGATCGCTGGAGCGCCGACGATCTCCTCTTCGCACTCTTTCATCGCGGAGAGAACTGCCCCGGCAACCTGATCGTCGGCAATCAATGCCTCGAACGCTTTCTTCGCGAAAACGACTGGCAGGAGATTGAACCTCATGATCGCGGCGCTTCGTATCCCGCGCTCGCTCAGGATGTCCTGAGCGGTAATATGCCCGGCTCGTCCGCCACAGGAGAGCAGCCGAAATTCACGTGCCTGATCGGAGGCAAGGTCCCAAGAGAGGTCCTCGTGAAATTCTCCCCTCCTGCGAACAGCCCGGCCGGCAGGCGCTGGGCGGATCTCCTTCTCTGCGAGCACCTCGCCCTGCAGGTGCTGGGTGAAGGAGGGATTCCGTCAGCGCGTTCCGAGATCATTCGGTCGCGAGATCGCATCTTCCTCGAGGTGGAGCGGTTTGACAGGGTGGAAAGGCGCGGGAGGATAGGCGTGGCTACGCTCGACGTCATCGATGCTGAGTATTTCGGACGGCTCGATACATGGGTGGACGCATCGTTTCGCTTCTCGGACGCCGGGCTTTTATCGCGGGATGATGCGGAGCACCTGAGAATTCTTTCCGCGTTCGGTTCCCTTATCGGAAATACTGACCAGCATTTCGGAAACATCTCCCTCTTCGTGCAGGACGATGGAAAGTTTACGCTGGCGCCTGCCTATGATGTGCTCCCCATGGCGCTCAAGCCAGGGCTGGAGTCCGTCCCCGCTATCCCATTCTCACCCACTCTCCCCAGGGGCGATGTACGTTCATCGTGGTCGTCTGCCTTTGAATTGGCTCAGCGCTTCTGGCAGTCGGCGGCAAAGGAAAAGGCCATCTCCCCGTCCTTCCGCCGGCTTGCGCAAGGGACGCTCAAGAATCTTACGGAACTCAAAGGGCGTGTAGAACAGGCGTGATTCAGCGAAAACATGCCACTGCCGGAGACACCGCATGACGGAGCAACCGGCCGCGGTCAATAACACTGTGATAAATAAAACGAAACATTTGCTCCGTCATGGGTTTTTTTGCCAGCCATCTGCTGAAGGCGGTCCATTTCTGGACCGATAGCGGCATAGGAACGTTCGAGCTCAATTATGTTCGAGATAAAGAAAAGCGGGAGGTGGATTTCCTGATCGTGCGCGACCGCAGGCCGTGGGCGCTGATCGAGTGCAAACGATCAAAAACCGCGCCCTCTCCTCACCTGATCAGATTTGCCAGTCAATTAAAACCCGATATCGCGGTGCAGGTAATCGAGGAAAGTGGAGTACACGAGTTATTTGATGTGGACGCAAAGAAAAAGGGGGTTCTCATAAGCGCCGATTCATTCCTCACCCTGTTCCCATAGCACCGCATGACGGAGCAACCGGCTGCGGTCAATAACGCTCTGATAAATAAAGAAAACAATTGGGAATTCCGCGATGGGCAAATATTGACCGAATCATGCTGATTTGGAAGCCATAGCGGCACGTCTGTCGAAACCCGCTCCGTCTGATGGGGTTTCAAAAACCCCCGCAACATTCCGAAAAAACTACCGATAATCTTGATTGAAGGGCGGAAGCGTGTAATCCAACATCGATTTCCTGATGGACCTTTATGGAGATAGCCATGACTTGGGTCAGACAATTTCCCGTCCATACGGGCCACCTGATGGGGCTTCAGACAGCCGTTGGGGGGTCGGATATGGGCCTGTCTGCGGAGACTGGTGATTCCGAAGTGGCCGACACAGATGCATCTGTGTCGTCTTCCACGATGGCCGTCGGGGTCGTCGACCGATCGCCCGCGCCCGATACGATTCAACAAACCGCGGATCCCGGAGATGCTTTTCAGGCGGCGTCGCTGCACAACGCTGCCGTTCAGCCAGTGACGGGACTTACGACGGGAGGGGCTGAGAACGCACGTCTTAGGATCAATCGATTCGCCGCGCGCGCGGATGTCGGTGCTCTGCATTCTCCGCAGATTGAACTGCAATTTGGCAAGGGCATTACAATCGAAGAATGGCGGAAAACGGTGGATTCCTACTTCATCTCCCATGAAGGACGATTCGTGAACCCGGAGCTTCTCCGGACGATGGGATGCAAAGATCTGATGCGCCACATACGCGAGGCATCCGATGCGATTGCGGCGCAGCCCGGGATCAGCAGTTTCGAAGGAGGAGGCCTCAACTCCGACAAGGCGAAAAACGCCGAGGTTTTAGCGTGGCAGTATTTTCACCTCTGGAACAGGCTTGCTGATCTTGCAGAATCAGCCGGAGAGATCGATCTGGAATCCATGCTGAGCTACATCTCCGATACGTCCGCGCCGCAGAAACCCTTCAGCAAAATAGTCTCTTCAGCTCTTTTGATAGCATTAGGAACAAACAGAGAAGTGCTTTACGAGGTCCTTGAAAAGAGAAGGCTGCCGTTATCGGAGGCCATGAAGCTGATAGATGTGCTGCCGCACGTGCCTCAACAGATGTTAGCTCAAGTCCCGAGCGTTCGTGATCTTCAGCTTTACCTTGAACAATCAGATAAACAACCCGAGAGACACATTGTGGTTGACGATCGAGGGCGGGCCTTCTTGGTGCGTGGGCTGACTCCGATGGAGGGGAAGACTATCTATAGGGACTTCAATGATCTGGTTGCCGACGTGCATACGCATTCCAGAGACTGGCCTTTCTCAACAGGGGATATTTCTCTTATCAAGCACATGGAAGACGCAAAGAGTGTCTATGACATAAGTAATGACGTGGATTTTTATGTGCGGTCGCCGGGCGGCATCTTTGCGTATCGTGTAAAAAAGTACGGGGAGATCTCGGCTCTCATTGATAGCCGAAAAGACGCGTATTTGATGCCCTGTACGGTGCGCTACACGACCGATGGCGGCGAGATGGTGGAACGCTCATTTGAACATTACACAAATCACCTCAATGGCGAGGCAGGTCGTTTCATCGCATCAGCGATATCCCAAGGAGTGAGGGAGCTGACGATCCGCTTCGAAGACGGGGACCAGATCGAGTATCACCCGTGGAACTCCCTTGGTAATGGAAGAAAGTTGGATGTTCCCTTCATTCGCTTGGAAAACTTCAGACGGAGCAAGTAAAAACCCAAATATATCATTGCGTTAGCTTTGCTCCGTCTGACGTTTTTCAGCGCCGATAGAACGCTCGGCGGCGGCCGCGTGATCGATCCCGCTCCGCTCCACCATCGACGGAGGACCGCAGAGCTCGTCGAACAGGTGAGGTCCCGCGCAGAGGGAGGGCTCAAAGAACAGATCTCGACCGAAGTCAGAAAACATGTCGCCTTCGTGGGCCTTGAGGAATGCGCGAGGGTGCTCAACCGCAATATTGACGACATAAATGCTGCGATCAGCGATGGCGATCTGGATGCGGACATCCTCGTCATCCCTTCAGATGCCGGAAGCGCCCTGCTCTCC
>JBBAAC010000071.1:0-11136 GCA_041658465.1 bacterium
CCAGACAAGGTATTCTGATCCGCACTGCTCGCAAGGCCGTAAGCAGCCATCGGGAGGCCCTCTGCGCCAAGGGGGTCCGCGCCGGGCTCTTCCATCCCCGGCGACAGCGCTTCCGACCCCCCATAGGCGGGCCCAAAGGGAAGGGCGTTCACCGAGAGATTCAAGAACAGATCAGCCATTATGTATCCTGCAAGGTTGCATAAAGCCGGAGTGTGATCGCAAACCCGCACCGTACGCCGCATGCATTTTTCAACTTATCGCCAGAATTCGGAATAAGTTGTGCGAATTCTGCATTTTTGTTTGAATAAAAATTCTTGATTATCGGGATGTTATATTGGAAGCTGGGTAATCCTTCAGGAGGATCTATGCTCTTTTCCGGCAGCATGACCGCGATTATCACCCCATTCCGCGATGGGCGCGTGGATGAAGATGCCCTGCGAAAGCTCGTGGACTGGCAGATCAGCCAGGGGACTGACGCCATAGTGCCGTGCGGCACCACGGGCGAAGCGGTGACCATCACTTACGAGGAACAGGACCGCATCGTGCGCATCGTGGTCGAGCAGGCGGCGGGCCGCGTGCCCGTGCTTGCGGGCGCGGGGTCGAACTCCACCGCCAACGCGATCAAACTCGCGAAGCAGTGCAAGGCTGCGGGCGCGGACGGACAGCTGCAGGTTACCCCTTACTACAACAAGCCCACGCAGGAGGGACTCTTCCAGCACTTCCGCGCAATCACGGAAGTCGTCGATCTGCCGATGGTCCTCTACAACGTACCCGGCCGCACCGCGGTGAACATGCTCCCGGAGACCACGTCCCGACTTGCTTCCATCGACACCATAATCGGCATCAAAGAGGCGTGCGGAAATCTGGAGCAGATAAAACGCATCATCGCCGATACCCCGAAAGAGTTCGCAGTCTTCTCCGGCGACGATGCGATGAATTTCGATATCTATCGCGCAGGGGGCCGTGGCGCGATCTCGGTCACATCCAACGTCGCCCCCGCCCGAGTGGCGGCAGTATGGGATGCGTTCAACGGCGGACGCGTTGAAGAGGCTCAGCGGCTGCACGAAGGGCTCTCCGTGCTCAACAAGGCGATGTTCATTGAGACAAATCCGATACCAGCAAAGACCGCACTCGCAATGATGGGCCGATGCCGCGAGGAGTTCAGGCTGCCCATGACTGCAATGGGCGAGGAACATCGAGCTGAGTTAAAGAGCATACTGGAGAGCAATGGTTTGCTCACCTAGAAATACGAAATTCGAAACTCGAAATACTAAACAAATTCGAAATACGAAATTCAAATGTTCTAAATAAAACATGACGACAAAGGAGTTTGGAATTTAGAATTTATGATTTCGGATTTGTTTAGAGTTTAGTATTTCGGATTTAGAATTTATAAGGAGCTTTATGTTGAGAATCATAGTGACCGGCGCAAAGGGAAGAATGGGCAGCCGCATCGCCGCGCTCGTCAGGGAGTCGTCCGACCTCTCGCTTGCTGCGGGCATCGACGCGGGCGACTCGCTCGATGCAGCGCTCGCTGCTGGCGCAGATGCGGTGATCGACTTCACGGTCGCTGCCGCCGCAGTTGCAAACGCCGCCATCGCAGCAAAGGCTCGCGTGCCGATCGTCATCGGCACCACCGGAATGAACGATGCGCAAAACGCGGCAATCGTAGAGGCATCGCGTTTGATCCCTGTCGTACAATCATCGAACATGAGCATAGGCGTCAACGTGATGTGGAGCATCGTCGAAAAGACCGCGCGCTCGCTCGGCCGCGGCTACGCGATCGACATCGAGGAGACGCATCACGTTCACAAGCTCGACCGCCCGAGCGGCACGGCGAAGACCATAGCGGAGTTCGCAGGCAGGGGGCTGGGCAGCCACAGCCCGCGCATCGTTTCTCTAATAGACGATGAACCATGGGAGAGAAAGGCTGGCGACGACTCGATCAGCGTGCGAAGCTTCCGCCGCGATGAAGTCGTGGGCGATCACTCGATCTCTTTTACAGGGCCTGCCGAACGGCTCACGATCCAGCACCACGCCAAGAACCGCGACCTGTTTGCTGCCGGGGCACTTACCGCTGCGCGGTGGATAGTAGGTAAGTCACCCGGTCTCTATACTATGGCGGATGTGCTAGGGTTGAAATGAATTAGAAGTCATCTCATAAATCTCCTCCCCTTTGTAAGGGGAGGTTGGGAGGGGTAGACCACGGATGCAATCTTGGCCTACCTCCCCTGCCCCCTCCCCGCCTGCCGGCCGGCGGGCAGGCTTACAAAGGAGGGAAATTTGCTTTACGAACGAACGCACCATCGAACGTATGTTAACAGCATTTATCGGCATCGGATCAAATCAGGGCGATCGCGTCGACAATTGCCTGCGCGCAGTTGATAAGCTCCGCGCGACAAGGGGCATCGAAGTCATGCGCGTCTCTCACTGGTACTTGAGCACGGCGGTTCCCGTTGCCGGAGGACCGGCGGAGGCGCAGTCGCCATACATAAATGGAGCTGCCCTGCTTCGCACAACGCTCTCCGCCCATGAGCTGCTCGCTGCGCTCATCGAAACAGAGCGGGCGATGGGCCGGCCTCACCCGAGACAAAAAGGCACAGCCAGGACGATCGACCTCGACATCCTCCTATATGGCGACGAAATAATCGATGAGCCTGACCTTGTCGTGCCCCACCCGGAGCTCTGCAAAAGACCGTTTGTGTTGGCGCCGCTGTGTGATATAGCTCCCGACACGATCGAGCCAAAGAGCGGGCTCTGTGTTCGTGAACTTTTGACCTCCTCCCTCCCCCTTGTAAGGGGAGGTTAGGTGGGGTAGATCTTGATCTACCTCTCCTTTCTCCTGCCTGCCTGCCGGCAGGCAGGCTTACAAAGGAGGGGGATGTAAGGACCGATCATAATGTTCAGATGGATTCTAGCAGCAATAGCCGGTTATTTGCTCTGGCGTATCCTGCGCAGGCCCGCGACTGTAACGCGCAAAGCGGATTCGCCGACATCTCCGGCGGAGATGGTCGCATGTTCCCGCTGCGGCACGTATATACTAGCAGCCGAAGCGATCAAACGAAGCGACGGACAGTATTGCAGTAAGGATTGTGACGATAACGAAAATGGGTGAAATACTTTTTTTGAACTTATATCGACTTCTGCTGATGCCGTACTCGCTTTATGCCGCAGAGCAAGCGAAGACCTGCGGCAGGCTTCGAGCAATGGGGAACGCGGTGGCTAAGATCCCACCGTTAGCCATGTAATCTGAGTTAAATTCCGTGTCGGTTTGCGAGATGCCAGCCGCGGGTCATCGCGTGCATCCTGGCAAGAAGCAAGGCAACAGGACCCGAAGCCGACATCACTCTATATAGGAGGATATTGCACATGAAACTCTTTATCGACACCGCGGCAATTGAGGAGATACGCGAGGCTAATGCGATGGGCGTGCTCGACGGCGTGACCACGAATCCATCGCTCGTGGCCAAGACGGGCCGCGACTTCAAGACCGTCGTGAAGGAGATATTAAAGGAGATCCACGACCGGCCGGTGAGCCTTGAGACTACGGCGCTGGACGCCAAGGGCATGATCGAGCAGTCAAAGGAGCTAATGGAATACGGGCGGAATGTCGTATGCAAGATCCCCACGACCGTAGAGGGCCTCAAAGCGATCCGTGCGCTCTCGGATATGGGAATCAAGACGAACTCCACGCTCTGCTTCTCTTCCAACCAGGCGATGCTCGTGGCCAAGGCCGGCGCCACCTATGTGAGCCCGTTCGTCGGCAGGCTCGATGATATCTCTCAGGTCGGCATGGACCTTATCTCCGACATCGTGCACATCTACCAGAATTACGATTTCGAGACCGAGGTGCTCGTGGCGAGCGTGCGCAATCCCTTGCACGTGCGCGAGGCGGCTCTTCTGGGAGCGGACGTCTGCACTATACCGTTCGGCGTGATAAAGCAGCTCATGCAGCACCCGCTTACTGATGCCGGCATAGATAAGTTTTTGAAGGATTGGGAGAAAGTGCCGAAATAGCACCCCTCCTTTTGTAAGGAGGGAAAGCGCGAATTGCGGGCAACGGAGTTGCACGCAAGCGCGCGGGGGAGGTAGATCAGGATCTACCCCACCCTAACCCTCCCCTTACAATGGGGAGGGGATGAAGAGGAGAAAATATGTCCTTCATCAACGACAAGACCAAAGAGATCAACTGCAAGATCGTCTACTACGGCCCGCCGCTCTCAGGGAAATCCACGACGCTGCGTCAGCTCTACGGCGAAGTCAGGAAAGGGAGCAAGGGCGACATGATTTCGCTCTCGCAGGACAGCGACCGCACGCTCTACTTTGATTTTGTGCCGCTCAACCTGGGTAAGGTGGGCAGCTACACCATGCGCCTCCACCTCTATACCGTGCCGGGCGAGGTCGGTTATGACCAGAGCCGCTCGCTCATCTCAAAGGGTGTTGACGGCGTCGTTTTCATAGCGGACTCGCAGCTGACGCGCATGGAGGCAAACCTCGCAGCGCTCGCGGGCCTTCGGGAGATTCTCCGCAAAGAGGGGCACGAGTGGGCCAAGACACCCTGCGTCTTCCAGTACAACAAGCGCGATCTGCCAGGCGCGGTCCCCACGCGCGACCTCGCCCACTTCCTCAACGAGGAGGGCCGCGAGGAGTTTGAGACAGTGGCGATCACAGGCAAAGGCGTGTTCGACGCCTTCAAGGCGATCACGCAGCAGGTGCTTCTGGATTTAAAGAAACAACCTGTATAAGGAATAAGCCGACAATAACTTTACTGCACTCGCGGGCCGCTCAAAAAGGCCCAGATGCAAGGCGCCCGACTGAGGCCGGCCGAGTCGTACTGTGCTGTACGTCGCAGGCCGTGCCGAGGAAGGGCAACGCAGCAGATGGGCCTTTTTCAGCGGTCCGCCTAACGGCAATTCTGGCAGAGGTCGAACCATCCTTCAGGCAGGTTCTTCGCGCGCTTCTTCAAGAATTCGATCTGCTTCTTGGGCGCGATCTTCTGGCCGCACTTGCTGCACTTGGCCATCTCGAATTCAACGTGCCACAGCGGGAATGTGCGCGTATTCTCGTCTTCCTTCACTTCGATATACTTGGTGGGGCAGACGTAAGCGCATGATCCGCACCCGATGCAGTCTGTTGCCTCAAGGTAGAACGGCGAGCTGACCTTGCGCCCGGAACCACGCTCTGCAAAGCCGATGGCATTTGCGCCCACGACCTCGCTGCACGCGCGTATGCACATGCCGCAGAGTATGCAGCCCTCGTCGCTCGCGGTGAATCTCGTCGACTCAACGCCCAGCATCTTGGCGAGCTCAATTATCTCCGGCGTCTTTGACGAGCGCGCGAGCGTGAACTCCATGATCATCTTCCGTTCCCGCGTCACCTTCTCTGAATTGGTCTTGAATATCTGACCGTCCTTCACCGGGAAGTTGCAGGACGTGACTATCTTGGACCAGTCGCCGCGATCCCACTCCACGATGCACAGGCGGCATGCGCCATAAGGCACCAGGTCATCGTGCTCGCAGAGCGTGGGGATGAAGACGCCCTTGCGCCTGCATACATCGAGCAGACGCTCGCCCACATCAGCTTCGACCTTTTCACCGTCGATGGTAATTGTTATCTTGGACATGGATCAGCACTCCCCCCTCCCCTTTGTAAGGGGAGGGCCGGGGTGGGGTAGATCATGATCTACCTCCCCTTCCCCCTCCTTACAAAGGAGGGGAAAATTACATCATTTAATTTTCACCGCATCAAACTTACAGGCCTCTGAGCACATCCCGCACTTGATGCATTTATCCTGAATTATCGTGTGGGCCTTGAGCTTGTCGCTCTTCTTGCCCTTGACCGTGGCGGGCCGGTCGCTGGCAACTGCCGCCTGAGTGGGGCAGACCTTGGCGCAGGCCCTGCACCCCACGCACTTCTCTTCGTCCACAGTGAACGTGATCAGCGCCTTGCAGACACCGGCCGGGCACTTCCGGTCACGGATGTGCGCGTCATACTCATTGCGGAAATAGCGTATTGTCGAGAGCACCGGATTCGGCGCGGTTCCACCGAGCGCGCAGAGCGAGCCGTCGATGATCGCCTCCGACATCTCCTCGAGTAGCTCTATATCGCCCTCCTTGCCCTCCCCGTCGCAGATGCGGTTGAGGATCCCCAGCATGTGGCGCACGCCCTCGCGGCATGGCACGCACTTGCCGCACGATTCCTCGGTGAGAAATTTTGTAAAGTACCTGGCGATATCCACCATGCACGTGTTCTCATCCATCACGATGAGGCCGCCCGAGCCCATCATCGAACCTGCCTTCGTGAGCTCGTCGAAATCGATGGAAAGGTCGAGCATACTCTCGGGCAGGCAGCCGCCTGAGGGACCGCCTGTCTGCACTGCCTTGAACTTCTTGCCGTTAGGGATCCCGCCGCCTATGTCGAAAACTATCTCGCGGAGCTTAACGCCCATCGGCACTTCTACCAGACCTGTATTCTTGATCTTTCCGACGAGCGAAAAGATCTTGGTGCCTTTGCTGCCCGCCGTGCCGATTCCGGCATACCAGTCCGCGCCCTTGTTGATGATGAACGGGACATTCGACCAGGTCTCCACGTTGTTGAGGCAGCTCGGACGATTCCAGAGGCCATATTCTGCAGTATGCACATATTTGGCGCGCGGCTCGCCGATTTTGCCTTCCAGCGAAGCCATGAGCGCAGTTGACTCGCCGCACACGAACGCGCCGCCGCCGCGGCTGATTATTATGTCGAAATCAAACCCGCTGCCGAGGATATTTTTACCGAGCAGCCCCATCTTATGCGCCCGATCGAGCGCGATGCGCGCGTTCTTCACTGCGAGCGGATATTCGTTGCGTACATAAATGTAACCTTCGTTTGCGCCGATGGCATATGCGCCTATGACCATCCCCTCGATCACGCTGTGCGGGTTGCCCTCGAGCACCGAGCGATCCATGTATGCGCCCGGGTCGCCCTCGTCCGCGTTGCAGATCACATAACGCGACTCGCCCGGCTGTGCCTTGCGCACCGTCTCCCATTTGCGGCCCGTGAGAAAACCGCCGCCGCCGCGGCCGCGCAGCCCCGACTTCTTCATCTCCTCGATGATCGCCTCAGGCTTCATCGCGAAGGCCTTGGCCAGCGCCGCATAACCGCCGACCGCGATGTAATCCTCGATCGAGTCTGCATTTATGCGCTGGTTGTTGGCAAAGATCAGGCGGTTCTGTTTGGCGTAGAACGGAACGTCCTTTTCATGCACTGCCTTGGTGCCGTCATCGCGCACATAGAGGAGCTTGTCGATCACCTCTTTGCCCAGGAGAGTCTTCTTGATGATCTCCGGTACATCAGCCACATCGATGCGCTGATAGAAGACGCCCGAAGGCGCCAGGAGCGCCAGCGGACCCCGCTCGCAGAACCCATGGCAGCCAGAAACGCGCAGCTCCACGTCCTTATCCAACTTCTGCGATGCGATCTCCTGCCGGAAGGCCTCGATCACCTTCTCACAGCCATAGCCGTGGCAACCCGTGCCTCCGCAAACGGTTATGACGTATTTCCTGGATTCGCGCTGCCCCTTTAGTTTTGTACGCAGCGCCTCCAGATCCTTATTTGTCTTTATTGTCTGTGTCACTTTTTCGACCCCTTGATGGTCTCTATGAGTTTTGACGTCTTGGTTCCGTCCATGCGGCCGTGATACTCTTCGTTCACGACGATCACGGGACCCAACGCGCACGCGCCAACGCAGTTGACCGTCTCCAGGGTCACATTCGCGTCCTTGGTGGTCTGGCCGGCCGCGATGTCGAAGCCGCGCTCGATCTCCTCGAGCAGGCGCTTGGCCCCTCGCACGTGGCATGCTGTCCCCATGCAGACGTGCACGATGTTCTTGCCGCGCGGCTCGAGCGAGAATGCGCTGAAAAACGTGGCAACTGAAAAGACCTGTGCGATCGGAATATTCAGGCATTCTGACACGCGTTCGAGGGGATGCTTTGGCAGATAGCGATACTGCGCCTGCACGTCCTGCAGGATGCCGATGAGCTGATCGGCCCTGTTGCCATGCGCTTCGCAAATTTTATCTACGTGAGAGAGGTCCATGTCTTTGCTCCTGCTCCTCTCCCCTCCTTTGTAAGGAGGGGATGGGGGAGGTAGATCTACCCCACCCTGACCCTCCCCTTACAAAGGGGAGGGAATCGTTTATTCCACTCCACACTTCTTCCGAAGGGCGTGCCATTCCCTTGTCACATGCTCCTGAATCCCTGCAATATCCTGCTCGGTGAGGTGGCGGAAGCGGCCCTGCCCCTTCATGTACTCGGCCACCGGCAGGAGCTTCTCGAAGTCCATGCTGAGCTTCCACTCTCCGTTCTCGACTTCATAGAGCGGGAATACGCCGCTCTCGATGGCCTGCCGTCCCATGCGGATGGCAAGATCGGATGCAGAGCGCCAGCCCGTGGGGCAGACCGAAAGGACGTGCAGATAAGCGGGCCCCTCGATGGCCGCGGCCTTCTTCACCTTTGCCATGAGGTCGAACGGATAGCTGGGGCATGCGGTAGCGACGTACGGGATCCCGTGCGCCGCGCAGATCGCAGGCATATTCTTTTTCCACGTGCGCTGTCCCTTGCTCTTCTCGCCCGCGGGAGATGTGGTCGTTGACGCGCCGAACGGCGTGGCGCTGGAGCGCTGAATGCCGGTGTTCATGTACGCCTCGTTGTCGTAGCAGACATAGAGGACGTCGTGTCCGCGCTCGAGCATGCCGGAGAGCGCCTGTAAACCGATGTCGGCCGTGGCGCCGTCGCCGCCCATGGCGACGACCTTGATGCGGCGCGGATCTTTGATCTTTCCCTTGCGGCGCAAGGCCTTGAACGCCGCCTCCACGCCCGACGCGACCGCGGAGGCGTTCTCGAACAGGGTGTGTATCCAGGGCACGTCCCAGCTCGTGTCCGGATATGGCGACGAGATGATCTCCATGCAACCGGTGGCGCTGACCATTATCACGTCTTCGCCGAGCGCCTTGGCGACCAGCCTGACCGCCAGCGCCTCAGCGCAGCCGACGCACGCGCGATGCCCCGGGGTGAAGTGCTCGCTCTTCTCTGCCAATCTGGATGCGTAAACGGAGAAATTTGCCATAGTTCTTAACCCTTTTTCCCCTCCTTTGTAAGCCTGCCTGCCGGCAGGCAGGGAGGGGCCAGGGGAGGTAGATCACGATCTACCCCACCCATCCTCCCCTTACAAAGGGGAGGAGTTATTTTTTATCCTCTCACTCCATACATTTCAAACGGTTCCTTTTGCCCTTCATCGGCGATCTTTTCGCCGCGCTCGATGATCTCGACGAACTGCTCGGGCAGGATGTCCCGGCCGCCAAGGCCGGCGACGATAGAAGCGATCGCGGGCCTCTTCTCTTCATTATATAATGCGCTGCGCACTTCCGTGGCCACAGGAGCCGTCGTGCCCGACGCTATCGCGCGGTCAAGAATCACGAGCCTCTTTGCGTTGCGGACCGCGGCGCGGAGTTCATCGAACGGGAACGGCCTCCAGAGCCTGAGCCGCACCTGGCCTACCTTCCTGCCCTTTGCGCGAAGCTCGTCGACCGCGACCGACGCGGTCTGGCTGTAGCTGCCCATCGTGAGGATCAGCGTCTCGGCGTCTTCCGCCTTGTAGGTCTCCACGAAGTTGTACTTGCGGCCGAAGTGCTTTGCAAAATCATCGAAGAGTTCGCGAAGCACGGGCCTAATTCCCTGGAACGCGACCTCTTGCGACTTCTTGATTTCGCTGTAGATGTGCGGCGGCGCGAACGTGCCCATGTTGACGGGTTTTCTCGGATCCAGCGGCACGGGATAGTCGTTCGGAGGGAGATACGCGTCCACCTTCTCCTGATCCTCGATTATAATCGGCTCTACCACGTGCGTGAGGTGGAAGCCGTCGAGATTGACCATCACCGGGAAGAGCACGCGATTGTCCTCCGCGGCGCGGAACGCCCAGAGTGTTAAGTCGAACGCGTCCTGACCGTTCTCGCAGAAGACCTGAATCCAGCCGGTGTCTCTCACCGCCATCACGTCGGAGTGATCGCCCCACACGGAGAGCGGCGCAGAGAGGGCGCGATTGGCCTCGGCCATTACGATGGGCAGGCGCATGGACGATGCGATGTAGACCACCTCGTGCATGAGCTCCAGGCCCTGGCCGGACGTAGCTGTGAACGTGCGTGCGCCCGCCGCAGCGGAGCCCAGGCACGCGCTCATGGCTGAATGCTCGCTCTCCACGCAGATGGATTCCGCATCGAGTTCGCCCTCCGCCACCATCTCGGCGAGCCGCTCCACGATATGCGTCTGCGGGGTGATCGGATACGCAGCGATGACGTCCGTCCTGGCGAGCTTCACAGCCTCGGCGACCGCCAATGAAACCTCAAGTCCCTCGCGTTTGCCCATAATGATCTCCAACTGCAGTGATCGGTGGTTAGTGGTCAGTGGTCAGTGGTCAGTGGTTAGTGGTTAGTGATCGGTGGTTAGTGGTCAGTGGTTAGTAAAACCTGGTTTATTACAAGATTTTCACTGACCACTGTTCACTGTTCACTGTTCACTGACCACTGTTCACTGACCACTATTCACTGGTACTGTTCACTTCTTTCCGCTCAAGGGCACCATCGTGAAGGCGCCGGTCCAGCACTCGCGGGCGCAAATACCGCAGCCCTTGCAGTAGAACTCGTCCACCTCGACGTAACCGTCTTCTTTTATCTTGATGGCTGCGTCCGGGCAGAACATGTAACATACGCCGCACTTCACGCAGCGGTCCTGATCGTAGATCGGCTTCTGGCTGCGCCAGTCTCCGGTGCAATAGGAGCGGGCGCCGCCCGGAGTCGAGACCACAAAGCCTTTTTCGATGTCCTTCCACGTCTTCTCAGCCATTGGACTCTCCGTCAGCCCCTCCCCTTTGTAAGGGGAGGATGGGTGGGGTAGATCATGATCTACCTCCCCTTTCCCCTCCCTACAAAGGAGGGGAAACTCATCCACTGATTTTCGTCTCCTCAAACGCCTTTTTCAGCGCCGCGATGTTTCGCTCCGCGAGCTTTGGATTGAACCGATGGTTGATCTGCGGGAGCAAGGAGTCGAGCGGGACGAGATTGCTCGCCTTGAGCAGCGCGCCGATCATCGTGGTGTTGGTGAT
>JBBAAC010000072.1:0-11121 GCA_041658465.1 bacterium
CACCGCTTGCTACATGCCATCGCCGTTTTTTATCGCCTTGCGAAGACGAGAGCGCCGCTCCCGGCGATGTTCCGGAACAGATGATCCCGGAACCCCGTCAAAGCCCCCTCTCCCCTCTGTGGGAGAGGGACGGGGAGAGGGGGCACCCCCTCCCATCCTCCCCCCTCAAGGGGGAGGTGAGTCGGTAGCCCCGCAGCGCTGCGGGGCTTCATTGTATGGACGATCATCCATCTTGAGCGCTCCGATCGAGGGGTGTTTGTCGAGGAGTACAAGTGGCCTCGCTCATGTTTGTCGGCTTCGGGTGGTGACGGACGGGGGACCCCCATTCGAGGGAGCGGACGCCCATGAAATCATCTGTTCCTTATGAATCACTGTTCCGGCGGCAATTCCGAGAATGGGGGTGGCCGGCGACAGGACCCGAAGCCGACACTTGTTGAGCGAGGCGATGACGGCGTACCTCGATACACACATCCCTACCAGAGCGCCGAACACATGAATTCGGAGGGAAGTTTGCACTTGAATTGCCGCGTCGCTCCCGCTATATGCCTCCATCCAATTGAAACTCGGAGGCTTTATGGCAACGCAGGACTTCAAAGTGAAAGACATGTCCCTCTCGGAGTGGGGCCGCAAGGAAGTGGAGATCGCGGAAAAGGAGATGCCGGGCCTTATGGCGATCCGCGAGAAGTACGGCCCCAGGCAGCCGTTCAAGGGCGCGCGCATCTCCGGCTCGCTGCACATGACGATCCAGACCGCGGTGCTCATCGAGACGCTCGTGAAGCTCGGCGCAGATGTGCGCTGGGCCTCTTGCAATATCTTCTCAACGCAGGACCATGCTGCGGCGTACGTCGCCTCAAAGGGGATCCCTGTCTACGCGTACAAGGGGGAGTCGCTCGAGGAATACTGGCAGTTCACAAAGCAGGCGCTCACGTTTCCGGGCGGCAAGGGCCCCACGATCATCGTGGACGACGGCGGCGATGCGACTCTCGCCATCCATCGCGGATACGCGGCGGAGGAAGATTCATCGGTACTCGAGGGAAAGCCGGCTAATCATGAAGAGTCCTGTGTGAACGCGATGCTCCGCGAGACCCTGCGCCAGACGCCGCATTTCTGGCACGATGTGGTGAAGGAGGTGCGCGGCGTATCGGAGGAGACGACGACGGGCGTGCACCGCCTCTATCAGATGCAGAAGGAGGGCAAGCTCCTCTTCCCGGCGATCAACGTCAATGACTCGGTCACGAAGTCGAAGTTCGACAACATCTACGGCTGCCGGGAATCGTTAGTGGACGGCATCAAGCGCGCCACCGATGTGATGATCGCGGGCAAGGTCGCCGTGATCTGCGGCTACGGCGATGTTGGAAAGGGCTCTGCGCAATCGCTCTCTGCGCTGAATGCGCGCGTGATCGTAACGGAGATCGATCCGATCTGCGCGCTCCAGGCGCTCATGGCAGGTTACGAGGTGATGACGGTGGAGGACGCGCTGAAATACGGCGATATATTTGTCACCGCTACAGGCAACCGCGACGTGATAACAGCGGATCATATGTCGAAGATGAAGGACCAGGCCATCGTCTGCAACATCGGCCACTTTGACAACGAGATACAGATGGATCGCCTGGATAAATGGCCTGGGGTCAAGAAGACGAACATCAAGCCGCAGGTCGATATGTATGCGTTCCCCGACGGGCACTCCATCATCATGCTCGCAGAGGGCAGGCTCGTGAACCTGGGCTGCGCGACCGGCCACCCGTCGTTTGTGATGTCCAACTCGTTCACAAACCAGGTGCTGGCGCAGATCGACCTGTGGACCAACAAACACGCTGTCGGCGTGACGACCCTTCCCAAGAAACTTGATGAGGAAGTGGCGCGGCTGCATGTGGAGAAACTCGGCGGCAGGCTCACGCGCATGAGCGATGAACAGGCGAGCTACATCGGCGTATCGGCTGACGGGCCGTATAAGACGGAACATTATCGGTATTAATTTTCCCTCCGCTTTGCGACCGAGGCCGGGGACCCACTGAAAGTGGGTGGCCGAGGAAGTACCCGAAGGCGAGAGCCGGAGGGTGAAAGGGGAGGGAAAGGTGGGGTAGCGGTCCTCCCCCTTTGTAAGGGGGAGTCAGAGGGGGTAGTCCCTGTTCTACCTCCCCCTGCCCCTCCTTACAAAGGAGGGGAGGTCCTTTGTGAAAATCTGCGTCCTGCTCAAGCAAGTCCCTGACACCGAGACCGCAATCAAAATTGCGCCTGACGGCCGATCCATCGTCGAGGACGGCATCAAGTGGGTGATAAACCCCTACGACGAGATCGCGGTCGAAGAAGCCCTCAAGCTCAAGGAAAAGATCGGCGGCGAGGTCGTGATCGTCACCGCCGGTCCTGCGCGTGCGGTAGAGTCCATGCGCCAGGCCCTGGCCATGGGCGCTGACCGCGGCGTGCGAATCGATACAGAAGGCGTGCCGCCGGATCCCTTCATCACTGCGCGCATCCTGGCAGAGGCATGTCGCGCCGAGAAGTTCGATATAATCTTTGCCGGCAAGCAGGCGGTGGACGACGGCCTCGCTCAAGTGCACATCGGCGTCGCGGAGATGCTGGGCATCCCCCACGTCTCGCCTGTCGAAAAATTCGAGATCTCATCGCACGGAAGATCCGCGACGCTTACTCGCGCTGCCGCGGGTGGCGTGAAGGAGATCATCGATTCCTTTCTGCCGCTTGTGGTCGGCTGCGAGAAGGGGCTCAATAACCCGCGCTACGCAACTCTGCCCGGCATACTCAAGGCAAAATCGAAGCAGATAGCGGTGATGGAAGGGCAGCGCATGACAGGCGACGCGATACCGCGCTTATCGATAGCAGCCCTGAAGCCGCCGCCGGAGCGTAAGCCCGGGCGGATAATCGAAGGCGGGCCTGCAAAGGCGGCGCAGGAGCTGGCACGGCTGCTTCGCGAAGAGGCAAAGGTGATATGATCTCCGTTCCCTCCCCTTTATAAGGGGAGGGTAGGGTGGGGTAGATCCAGTATGAATCACCGATCTACCCTCCCTAACCCTCCCTTACAAAGGGAGGGAAGTGAGGTGTGATGCAGAATATTTTGATACTTGCAGAGCACTCAGGCGGAAAGCTCAAGCGCTATTCCGCTGAGCTGGCATTCAAGGCAGCGGAGCTGGCCGCACCACTGGGCGGCGAGGTGACGGCCGTGGTCGTCGGAGAGGCACCTGGCGAAGTCGTGCGCGCGCTCGGCCGATGCGGCGTATCGAAGGTAGTCATCGTCGAATGCGCGGGTCAGGATGCGCGCTATGGATATGCCGTCTCACGCGCGCTCTGCGATCTGATCTCGCGCGAATCACCGCTCGTTGTGCTCGCGACCGACACCCCGTTCGGAGCGGATGCCATGGCGCGGGCAGCCATGCGGCTCGGCTTGCCCGCGGCAACTGATTGCGTTTCCGTATCGCTCGACGGGGAGCGACTTTTTGTGACGCGGCCGCTGTACGGCGGCAAGGTGCTTGCAAATATCGAGCTCTCGGGAAGCCCGCGGATCGTCCTGCTCAGGCCGAATATCTTTACGCTCGGCATTGAGATGGATCTGGAGCCCCAGGTCGAGCGCGTTCAGGCCGACCTCTCCGGACTGCGCGCGCGGGTGAAGGAGATCGTAGAGGCGGAGCCCGGGATGATAGATCTGGCTGAGGCGGATCGCATAGTCTCCGGCGGCCGCGGCATGGGCAGCGCTGCGAACTTCAAGATCCTGCGCGACCTGGCGGGGGTGATCCGCGGGGCGGTCGGCGCCTCCCGCGCAGCGGTGGATGCAGGATTTATCTCGCACGATCACCAGGTGGGGCAGACCGGCAAGGTCGTGAACCCTTCATTATATATAGCGTGCGGCATATCCGGCTCCATCCAGCATCTGGCCGGCATGCGCACATCAAAGGTCATCGTCGCCGTCAACAAGGACCCTGAGGCGCCGATATTCTCAAAGGCCGACTACGGAATTGTCGGAGATCTTTTTGAAGTGGTTCCAGCACTGACTGACTCATTGCGAAAATTGTTGTGCGAATAAATATGCGCGGATCATCATTCCTCATAGAACGTTGCGCCGAAAGTCCTTCATTTACGCCGGAAGACTTTTCCGAATCCGATCGCGCGATCGCCAAAACAACGCGCATGTTTTCATCGCGCGAGGTCCATCCTGTCTCCGCGAAGATTGAGTCGCAGGAGCCGGGCCTCATGCGCAGGCTCCTCAGAAACGCGGGGGACATGGGGCTGCTCATGGCCGAGGTGCCGGAGGAGCACGGTGGTCTCGGCCTTGGCCACGTGGCTGCCGCGATCATCGCAGAGAATACGACTCACCAGGGCTCATATGTGGTCGCGCACGTATGCCACACCGGCATCGGCATGCTTCCGGTGCTCTGTTACGGCACGCCGGAACAGAAGGCGCGCTATCTGCCGCGGCTGGCGAATGGCGAGACGATCGGCGCGTACGCGCTCACGGAATCGGAGGCAGGCACTGACGCGCGCGCCGTGCGGACCGTGGCTAGGTTATCGTCAAGCGGCAGCCACTTTGAGCTCAACGGGGAAAAGGCATTTTGCACGAACGGTGGGATAGCGGATATCTTCACGATCTTTGCAAAGGTAGAGGGCAGCGACGGGCTCAGCGCCTTCCTCGTTGAGCGCGGCACGCCTGGTTTTTCCGTGGGGCGCGAAGAGGCGAAGATGGGGATCCTGGGCTCCTCCACGACGCCGCTTGTTTTCGACGGCGCGCGCGTCCCTGCGGCAAACCTCCTCGGAAAAGTCGGGTCCGGGCATCGCATCGCGTACAATGTGCTGAACGCCGGGAGGCTCAGGCTGGCGGCGGCCTGCGTGGGCCAGATGAAGCGGCTCATGGAGGAGTGCGTGCCCTATGCAAGGCAGCGCGTGCAGTTCGGGCGTCCGATCGCAGAGTTTGAGCTCGTGCGCCATAAGATCGCGCGAGCGGCAATCGATCTGTATCTCCTGGAATCGCTCGTGTATCGCGCGTCGGGCGTGATAGATGAGGCGATATCAGCGGGCAGGCTCAAGCAGGATGAGGCCCTCTCTGAATTCGCGATCGAATCTTCCATCGCAAAGGTGTTCGGCTCCGAGGCGCTCTTCAGGGCTGCGGACGATGCGGTGCAGCTCTTCGGCGGCTACGGCTTTATGCGGGATTATCCGGTGGAGCAGCGCTTCCGCGACTGCCGCATCAACCGCATCTTCGAGGGCACGAACGAGATCATAAGGCTCACGATCACAAACGAGCTAATGAAGGGGTTGAGCCGTGTTGCGCTGCCGCAGGGCGCCCTGCGGCAAGGACCGTTTGCACACCTGGCCCTGCGCGCTGAATCGCTCAAGCGCCTTGCGGTTCATGTCGCCGCAGTCGCGGCCGAGAAATTAGGCGATCAGCTCAAGGCGCGCCAGGGCGTGGCTGCGACCGTCGCAGATCTCGCGATCGCTGCGTATGCATTTGACTCAGGTGTGGCGCGCGCTATCAAGGCCGCCGAGAGGGGCGAGGGTGAGCTCTCTAAGCGTTACGCAATGACCTGCGAGGCCTGGGCCGCGGACCGCATCCCGCATCTGGCCGTGGATGCCATGCAGGCCCTTGCTGTAGTTGCAGGGAGCGATAATTCTCTTTATGAGATGCACAGGGATGCGGTCGCGTGTATGGTGCCCTCGCAGGCAGTAGATGTCGGACAGCTCTACGATGCAATTGCCGGACAATATTATTGAGTCATGTAAAATATTGTGACGACCAACTCCTCCCCTTTGTAAGGGGAGGATGGGAGGGGTAGACCGCGGATGCAATCTTGGTCTACCTCCCCCGCCCCTCCTTACAAAGGAGGGGAGAAATGTTTGCTGCCAGTTGTCACTATATTCTGCAATCGTCTATAAATTATGGCACGCAAATACATAGCGATCGCAGGCAACATGGGCTCAGGCAAATCGAGCCTGGTCGACTTCCTCTGCAAGCACTTCGGTCTCAGGCCGTTCTTTGAGCCGAACGAGGCAAACCCTTTCCTCGAACTCTTCTACTCAGACATGAAGCGCTGGGCGTTTCATTCGCAGATGCACTTTCTGACGCATAAGTTCCGCATACACCGGGAGCTCGACAGCTTCCGCGGCACCGTGCTCCAGGACCGCACGATCTACGAGGACGCGGAGATATTCGCGTTCAACCTCTATCGGCAGGGGTGCATGACCAAGCAGGAGCACCGCACCTACCGCGACCTCTATGAGGTGATGCTGGAGGCGATCAAGCCGCCGGATCTGCTGATCTACCTCCATTGCCCGATGGCCACGCTCAAAAAACGCATAGCCGGGCGCGGCCGCGAGATGGAGAAGTCCGTGCCGGATGAATACCTGCAGAGGCTCGAGCGCTACTACCGCCGCTGGCTCGCCAAGTACGACCGCTCGCCGGTGCTGACGATATCGACGGAGAAGATGGACTACATAGAGGACTTCATCCATCGCCAGGATCTGCTGGAACAGATTTCGGGATATCTATGATTTTAAAATCGGTGCCAGGCACCAGGCCACCGATCAATCGGTGCCAGGCACCCTTGAAGGGAAGGAGACAATTTACGGCCTTCAGGCCGATGTGGCTCGCACCGAAACCGTCGAAGATCCTACGACTTCGGGAAAAACGATTGGCATTTGCATCTGGCTGGATTGGATTAAATGCAGAATCTGAAAATAACCGACAGCCGTCTGTCTCAGCGCAGACTCATCCGAGCCCTAGGCAAGAAAACCCTCAAAGATGAGCCATCAATGCTTCAAATACTTCGCCTTCATGCGTTCAGTAAAATCTGCTGATCCATAAAATAACTTGCGAAGCCCGATTCTGATCGCCTCAGCTTCCGCCGAGCCCGTCGAGCCGTCGACCATGAGCACAAATTGATGTTCCCGCTCAGCTCGATCATTCCCCAGCATCAGGTACACTGTATCCTCAGTCACAGAGAAATCGACTTTTTTCCCCTTGGCATAAAACTCAAATGTGCTGAATTGCTCGTCTTCAGACGCCTTGCTGCATAGGCCGGCCTTCACGCCGTTGTTATACATATACCACACACATCGCTCCGCATGCTCATCGCTCTGAACGATCGTCGCGTAATATCGCTCACCCCACAGGTGCCCAGTAACCTTGTTCCGTCTGTTGATCCGCTTGGCGATCTGGTTGTTGATAAACCACATTATTCTATCGATATTTGAGGATGGCGTCATGAGTTTGAGGTGATAGTGGTTATCCATCATTTTGAAATGCTCGATTTTCACCTCATAGCGCTTTGTGGCATCTAAGAGCACGCTGATGATGATCTTGTATGTCCATTTTTTGAAGATGAGGACCCTGCCGTTTGTCCTGGTCGTGATGTGATACGGATATTCATCCTGACGTATGCGATGGGGTCTGGGCATGCCAATTCAGTAAGCAAAAAGCAGGCCAAAAGCAGAGGCTTTAATATCAGTGGGTTACCTTTCCGCGGTGCTGCGAAACTGGGCACCACTGCTGTGTTTTCGTGCCTGGCACCGGTTTTGCTGTTTGCTGTTTGTTCGTGCCTGGCACTATTTTTCCAGGGTCGACCGTCAATAAATGGACAGCCTTTGCCAGGGTTATCATTTTGATTCTTTCTTTTTTTTCTCTCTTTCAATAATATCAGCAACATAGCGTCACAGAAGATGCGGCATGGTTTTTGCTTATTTTTATAGTCGTAGCGCACGAGAAATCGTGAACTTGGAGGAGAACCATGAAGATTAACAGGATTGCTTTTCAAAAGTTGATGATCGTCTCTGTCATATTTCTTACGGCATTGTTGGTCGTCTCATGCGAACACAAACAGATGAGTGGCGTTGTATCCAGTCCAACGATAGAAGTGCAGGGCGGAGGTGGTACCGAAGGGGTATCTCCTTCATCGTCGGAACAAGAGCAACTGCAAACCGGGGGGGGGGCTCAAGAGCCGACTCCATCGAAACCGACTCCGCCGCGTAATATGGCGCTGAAAAAAATCGTGGCCGTCAGTTACGATATTCAGCAAAAGCCGAAAGAGGAATTTGTTGCGGATATAGTGTATGACAATGACTGGCGCGCCACTGAACTCAAGGCTTATAGTGATTCTTTCCTCATATATACGATCAGCTTTACGTATGTCGGAGATCGCATCCTTACCGCAGTCCAAAAAGATGATAAACAGACTGTTACCGGAATATCGAAATTCACCTACGACTCAGAGGGTCGCTCAAAGAGCGAGGAACAGATTGCGTCAAACAATACGTTGATTCAGAGATGGGACTATACATTCTCTCAGCCAAGCCCTGAGACGCTGAAGCGGACGGGCATCCTCAAAGACTCGCAAAACAACCCGATAGAGGATGAAGAAGTTGTTTTTGATCGTGACAACAGGCCGATCTCACGAGATGAAAAATTATCCGGAGGATTGCGTTTTATCACCAAGTACGAATATGTGGATTCGGGGCCCGAAGTTAAATCCATTACAGTCGAAAGACGCGATCAAACAAATACACCTATAGCCCAATACGTGACGACGATTGAAAATACAGATGGCAAACCATATAAGTTGACGCATGTCACAAAAGATCTGAAGACCAATACTGTTGGCACATTCGTGACGATCGCGGACTCCTATGACGGAACGCTTGTGGAGAAGGAGACTATGCGTGACACCTCAGGAGGTTTGGATTTTCTCTTGGAGACCCACAGCTTTCTCTACTTCGAGTCGCCTGTCAAAGCCACTGAGATCCCCGGAACATTTCTTAATAATAAATCAGGTACAGCGACCTGGTTCGCTCCTGATTATTCCCTTCTGTATATCGAGAGGCCTGAGCTGCGGATTTCGATGCCGTAGCTGTGTCCTATTGGCACTGCCGTGGGGCAGCGGGCGCTTTTTTACAGGCTTTCCGCCACAATCTCCGCGATGTCCTTTGTCTCCATGTCAGCTGCCGCGGCATCCTTCACCGCATCCTCGATCTGCGTGAGGCAGAAGGGGCAGGCGGTGGCCACGAGAGTTGCGGATGTGGTCTCCTGAATATCCGCGAGCCGTTGGCGGTTTATGCGCGTGCCGTCCTTCTCCTCCATCCACATCCTGCCCCCGCCCGCTCCGCAGCATCGGCCCAGGTCGCGCGAGAGCGGCATCTCTTCGATGTGGCAGCCGGGTATTGCGCGCAGCACCGCGCGCGGCGCATCGTATATATCGTTGTACCTGCCGAGGTAGCACGAGTCGTGATAGGCCATCGTGCGCCCGTGCACGGACTTTGAAGGTTTGAGCCGGCCATCCTCTATGAGCATTTTCAAGAGTTCAGAATGATGGAACACCTCATAGTTGCCGCCGAATTGAGGAAACTCGTTTTTGATCGTGTTGAAACAGTGCGGGCATGAGGCGATGATCTTTCGCACCTTGTAGCGTTCGAACGTCGCGATGTTCTCCCTGGCCAGCTGCTGGAAGAGGTATTCGTTTCCCAGGCGCCGCGCTGAGTCGCCGTTGCACTTCTCCTCAACGCCCAATATGCCGAAGGAGACTCCGGCCGCCTGCAGGCATTTTACTATCGCGCGGCTCACCTTCTTTGCGCGCTCGTCGAACGACCCGGCGCAGCCTACAAAATAGAGATACTCGACGCATGGATCTTCCGCCAGGGTCTTGACCCCGAGCCCGTTCGCCCAGTTCGCGCGCTCGGCGTAGCTCATTCCCCACGGGTTCGAGTTGGTCTCCATATTGCGCATCGCCTGCTGCGCCTCCGGCGCGAACTCGCCCTTGGTGAGGACGAGGTGGCGGCGCATATCCACAACCTTGTCCACGTATTCGATGAACACGGGGCACGCCTCCTCGCATGCCCGGCAGGTGGTGCAGTCCCAGATGACCTGCGGGTCGATCACCTCCGGCACCAGGCCCTTCTGCGCGGCGCCCTTGCCGCGCGCGATGGCGATGCCGCTGCGATAGAGGTGGTCGCGCATCGCGTTGTTGTATTTTTTTGGATCGAGTTTCTTGCCGGTCGCAGTGGCCGGACATTGCTCGGAACATGCGCCGCACTCCGTGCATCCGTACATGTCCATCATCTGCTTCCAGCTGAACTCGTGGACCTTCTCCACGCCGAAGCTCGTCGCGGTTTCATCCTCGAGATCGAGCTTTGAGAGCCTGCCGTAAGGGGTCAGCCTGCGGAGAAAGACGTTGGGGATGGCGGTGATGATGTGGAAGTGCTTACAGTAGGGGAGCCAGTTGAGAAAGAGCAGGATGCCTACGGTATTGATGAAGTAGCAGGCCGTGAACCAGTGCCGCAGCGAATCCGGTGAAGCGCCCGCCGCAGTGAAGATTCCCGCAAACCACATGCCCACGGGAGAGAGTATTGCGCCCGGCGACCAGTCTGCTGCGATGCCCGTGCCTTCCATTATCAAGTCCGTGACCATGAGGACGCCGATGGCCACGAGCACGATCACTGCCTCTGCGGACAAGGTGAGTTTTTTTGGACGCATCACCGTGCGCCGGTAGAGGAAGGCAATTACGCCGACGAGTACGAGCACTTCGAAGAGATCTTTTACCAGGATATATATGTGGCCAAGGATGCCCTGCATAAGGGGGAGCTGAAAGTCCGGCGCGATGCCCTGGCCGAAGAGGGTGATCGATCGCAGACTTATCGCGATGAATCCCCACAGTATGAAGAAGTGCATGAGCCCCCACTTCCAGTCGCGGCGGAGAAACCTCCTTTGTGCAAATCCGTTCTTTATAACGCCAACCGCGCGCGCGATGGGGTGATCGAATCTAGCGCCTGCTTTGCCTCGTGCCCTGAAAAGGAGTGAGAAACGAAACATCATGCTCGTCGAGAATACGAGCATCGCGATAGCGATGAGTGTAACCATTAGGATGGGATGCATCTTGCGACCCTATCAAGCCGGCTGCGTGCCATGAAGTGTGCGGGGTTCCCCAGTTCATCGCTCAGCAAGCCGACACTGTGCCAAAGCACGCGGTGACCTGCGGCTGGCATCTCGCAAACCGACACCGAGTTATTCGCAGCTCATACGGCTTCCCTAAAGCGGTCAGCCTGTCAATGTCTATGAACTCGTCTCATGTTCATTTCCTTTTAGGAGCCTGGCCGATGCCTGTGGATAAGGGGATCCTTTAAAATCCCCTT
>JBBAAC010000073.1:0-10523 GCA_041658465.1 bacterium
CCACCATGGCGACTGCGTATCCGGGCGGGGGTATCACAACCCCCGCCCGAGGCCGACCGCTTTCGGTCATTCTAACGGTGGATTTCCCGCCGATGCGGTCCCCATTGCTCGAAGCCTGCCGCAGGTCACCGCTCGCTCCGTGCCAGTATCGCTTCCCGTAGCATCGCAATAAACGTGGAAACCCCGCTTGCTGCGCGCCTCTACGCGGGTTCTATCATGGCGCATGACGAGCGGGGTCCCCAGCCCAGCTTCGAGCAATGGGGACCGCGGTGGCAGGTGATTCGCCGTTAGCCTTATAAGCTGACTTAGACTCGGTGTCGGCTTGCGAGATGATGGGCTGGGGACCCCGCTCTTGCAGTGGCGATGGGCGACGAAAGAGAGGATGCCTGCCGCGGGTCTTCGCGTGTTTTTCGGAAGGCAATTGCAGAGAATAGCCTTAGCTGGTATTAAATATCAGAGTTAAGCACTGGGGGAGGTAGAGATGACTCCGAAGACGGCGCGCACTGCGTTCATCATATTCTTCATGGCCCTCGTGGCCGCGTTTCTCTACATGGCCGCTCCGCTCATGAAGGGCGCGTTCCTCGCCTTTGTGATCGCCGTGCTCTTCTATCCGCTCTATCTGCTGATCTTGCGAATCTTCAGGCAGCACAATTACCTGACGGCGGTGGTCACCGCAGTCATCTGTTTCGCCATAGTGCTGCTGCCCCTCTCGCTGGTGATCATACTGCTCGTGACAAAGCTGGTGGGTTTCGTCACGGGCCTGGCCGCAGAGATCCAGTCCGGTCAGTTCGATCCGATCATACAGTCGGCCGGCCAGACGATCGACAGGTGGATGGCCATGCTGCCGGGTGGATCCGACATGACAGTGGATCTGCGCAACGCGATCCTCACCGGAGTAAGGGAGGCCGGCGCATTCCTCTACCAGTTCTCGCCCCACGTGCTCGCCAAGACCGCAGGCTTTGCGTTCGACGTGGTGATCCTGGCGATCTTCCTCGTTGTATTCTTTGCCGAGGGCGCGAATCTCTTCGCGTGGCTCATCCAGAGCCTGCCGATGTCGGCCTCCTACCAGCGGGAGATATCGCGCGATATCCGCACGATGATCTCAGCACTCCTGCTCGGCATGATAGGCACAGCCCTCGCGCAGGGCCTGCTCATCGGGCTGGGCATCTGGATCGCCGGATTCACTAACGCCCTGATGTGGGGGGTGATCGCGATACTCGCGGCCTTTATACCGATAGTAGGCGCTGCGCTGGGATACCTTGGGGCAACCGCGGTGCTTGCGGCAATGGGGCGATGGGAGGCGGCGACCGCCTTCTTCATCTACGGCATCGCGATCGTCTCCAGCGTGGACAACGTGCTAAGGCCCATGCTCATGGGAAGCCGCGTGCGCGTGCATCCGATTCTGTTGTTCATCGCCCTGCTCGGAGGGGTGAGGCTCTTTGGCGCGATCGGCGTGATCGCCGGCCCGGTGCTGCTGGCGGTATTTCTGGCCTCGCTTCGGATCTACAAACGCGAATTTGCGGCAATCGAAGCCCCGGATCACCGCCACGCGACAAATACCGCTATCTGAGGCGCGGTCATGTTCGTGAGCGGCGTGACTGCGGAGCCATCGGTCTTCGCCAGCGCGACGTTAGCTGAGGTGACGGTCGGCGTCCCGGTATTGACCATCTGCGTGAAGGCCATCTGCGTCCCGTCGTCAAACCACTGCGCGACGTTCAACCCCAATTCCATAAACAAGGGATGCGCAAAGACCAGGGTACCGCCGGTAAAGCCGGTGATGTCCCTGACACCGCTTCCATCGCGATTCGCCACGTACAAATTCACCGGCCCATTGTCCATATCGTCGTAGATATACGCTACCTTTGTGCCGTCGGGAGACCATGCCCATGGCCCAGCCCATCCCTGATTCGTGCCCGATGAGTTCGTCAGGCGCGTAAGCGTGGCGCCATCGGCGCTGACCAGATACACATCCGGGACGGTGTCGCCGCCTACATCGAAGAGAAACATCGTGATCAGCTGTGTGCCATCCGGCGAATAGGCCCACGGGATGATGATGCGACCCGCTTCCTCCGGAACGATCGTCTGCTGCCCGCTGCCGTCCACGTTCACGGCAGACAGGCCGATGCCGGCTGCACCAGCGCCTGAGCCATAGCAGATTTTCTTACCGTCTGGAGAAAAGGTCGGGTACCAGGCAACGCTTCCTGGCGCGGCAGCAGTGATCTTTGTATTGCTCGTCCCGTCGATGTTCATGACATATATATCAATAGGCAGGATAGTGAGATCGCCCAGATTGCCCGCCGCATATGCGAGCTTCGTTCCATCCCTTGAGATTTCAAGGCCGGGAGGAACTACCGAGACATCGGCCCCCATGCTCGCCACATTCGTCAGATTGGCGAAACCGGTCTTGTCCGGCCCGATCGATCCGATGTCAAACACGTCCGAGCCGCCCGCCCGGAAGAGGAAGAAGATCCGGGAGCCATCGGACGCCCACTTGAGGGACATGACCTCGTAATTCGGCGCGCCATCCGTGAGATTTGTTATTCCAGTGCCGTCCGCGTTCATCACGTAGAGATCGCTGATCTCATTCGGGCTCGTGCCCGCGGTGACGATAAATGCAATTCTTGAGAAATCCGGCGACCAGGCCGCAACGCCGCTGGCCGTTCCCGTCGCCTCGTCCGTGTAGGCAGTCAGCTGCGTCTGGCTCGATCCGTCTGGATTCATGCTCCATATATTGATGGGAGCGGAGGACGGATCCGTCGAAGTTATATATAGAAAGGGAGCCTGCTGAGTAGTAAAGGTCGAGACGAAGTTTGAGGCCGCGGCCTTCGTCATCACGCTTGTCGTAACCGTGAAGGTGTAGAGCGCCCCGGCCTGCATCGGGAGTGTGGGCGTGAAGGTCACGGTCCTCGATGTCGCGTCATAAATGATTGCGCCCTCGACGTTTGCGGTACCGTTCGCGCGCGTGAGCGTGATGTTGGCGGGGATGACCGTTGTCTGATCGATATCCTTGCTGAACGTCACGGTGATCGCCTGAGTAACCGGGATGCCCGTAGCGCCGTTGGCCGGATTCACCGCTGTGAGCGAGTTGACCGCGGGCTCGGGACCGTCGCTGCCGCAGGAGTGCAGAAAACCGCCCATGATCGCCGCGACGAGGATAATTGCTAGTATGCGTGATTGGTTCTTCATCTGGCCCCCTTCACATACTTCATCACGGCCTTGAACTGGCTCTCGCCGTCAAGCCCCGCCTCTTCGAGTACCATGTCCGCCTGTCCGCTGCCGAGGTAGTGGCCGTGCTGGAACGGATGCAGGGTCATCGATCTTCCAAAAGCGCCTGGCACCCAGCGGAACATCGTGGGCAAAGTGAACCCCGTAATACCCATCGCCTCCCTCGCGCGCGACTCCGGGAAGATCCGCTCCTGCTCGGAGCGCGGGAGCAGGTCAAAGAGCTCGGCGCTCGAGACGTAGTAGATATTGAGGTCGATGCCTTGCTTCAAGAGCAAGGGCAACGCCTGATTCATGAACGCATAGGTGACGCCGCTCTCCTGCAGCACGATCGTTCCGTCGCCCTTGTTCGCGGCGCCCCTCAGCAGATATAACCCCTGCGAGGACTGCTGCGCCGGCGCGAGTTTTTGTGCATCGCGGTCGAACACGGTTTCGTTTGGCCTCGTGACAAAAGGCGCAATTATCGCTGGTCTCCGCGCGAGCGCGGTCGCGAGCAGCGGCCAGACCTCCTGCGGGTCCCACGGCGTCAGCGTGATAGCCGTGCCGAGCGGAAAGTTTTCCTGCAGCAGCTGCAGCGCCTGCGGATCCGCGTGCGTAGGGCCGTCCTCTCCCGTCTTGAGACCCGCGTGGGCGCAGATCATGATGAACGGCCTGTACGGTTCCTTTGTCGCCTGCTCGCGCGCCTGGTTGCCGATCGCGTGGAGCCTCGCCGCGATGTGGCCGAGCGGCGCTATGAAGGCGCCGTAAGAGGAGCCGACTCCGATGTGGCGGCCGAAGCTCGACAGCCCGCCGAGCACGCCCGATATCGCGTCCTCGCAGATGCCGCCTATGGAGAGGAGTCTGGATTCAGGATTTGTATTCGCGTTGTAGAAGCCTTCCGGAAAACCGGCGCCGACTACGTTGGTATTCGTGGAGCTCAAGAGATCCGCCGCTGCCGCGAGGATCGCACCCCCCGAACCCCTGTTGAGATAATTGAGGGCGCGCCCCAGCTCGTTGCGCAGCGTAGTGGACGAGCCGGGCTTGAGCCTGAGTTCCTCGGGGGTATTCCTCATCCCTTTGGATGAGAGTTCGTACACGGACTCGACGCGAGGGGCGCTGTTTCGCGGCTTGCGATCGAGCCTCTCCAGCCGATCCTTTGCCGCTGCAATTCTTGAACCCAGCACCCTTGTGGCGTCGCTGCTCTTCTCCACAGAATTGCGCACGACGGAGAGCGCTTCCCAGAAGCACTGCTCCATGATCGCCTGATCGTCCTCCCCCTTCTGGCAGCGGATGTCGCCCGACTCGCACCTGGGAAGCGACCCGCCGAACTTCTGGATGAGCGGCTTGAGCGCATCGTAGAACCCGGATGAGCAGAGCTTGTGGCCCGCGCCGTGCGATGCCCTTCCCTCTATTCCGTACTTCCATCCCTTGATCGTGCGATAGACTATGGCTGTGGGCTGGCCGTTCTCCATTCCCGCCGCCCGCCTCTGCGCGGTTATGATCTGCTGGAAGTCCATGCCGTTCGGCACGTAGATCACGTTCCAGTCGTGAAGATAGCAAAACTCCATGGGATTCCACTGCACGTATTCTCCGGGCGTTTCGCCGTCGCGGCAGACGCGGTTGGAGTCTATCGAGGCCTGATTCCAGTCGACGTGCAGAATTGCGTTGCCGAGCGACGACGTGCCCGCAGCGGCGAGCGCCTCCGAGACCCGGCCTGGCGTCATGCCTCCCTCGCCCTCCACGATATGCACGCGCGGCGCGGCCTTGCCGTAGTAGTCGGCGGCGCCGAGCGCCAGCCCCAGCGACGCTGCTAAGCCCACGCCGGACGCGCCCGTCGAGAGGCGGATAAAAGGGGTGGAGGGCGTGGGGTGCCCGTCGAGAGGCTTCGAGTTGAACTTCGAAAAGAGGGGCGTCCTTGTCACGGGGTTTCTGCGGAAGCCGAGGAGGTCTTCGAGCCGCAGCTGATGCTTGATGTCGTGCGGCAGGAGCGCGGGTACTGCGGCCTTCGCCACTTCGGTGCGCAGGGCCCACATGGAATAGAGGCCGAGCGCCTTGTGCCCCGCGCCGTATGAGATGATGTCGGCATCCATCCTATCGGGATTCGAGAGGTCGTAGTCCAGGGTATCGTAGAGCAGCCCCGCCACAAAGCGGCCTGAGGATATCGATCCGCCGGGGTGGCCCGACGTGGGGACGTAGTTGTACATGACCGCGCAGAGGGATCTGTAGATCATGTCGAGCGTCTCGAACGCAGCCAGCTCTTCGTCGGAGAGGGGCGGCTTTGTCACCATCGTTTCATCGGCTATGTCGATGTAGATCCCGCGGCGCGGGCCAAAATTAAATGACATGGTAAACTCCTGTTCATCAAGCCCCTCCCCTTTTGTAAGGGGAGGGAAAGGGTGGGGTAGATCCAGTACGAATCAACGATCTACCCTCCCTAACCCTCCCTTACAAAGGGAGGGAATGTGTTTGGAAAACACCCTCTACAAAGGAGGGGGATATTAATAAAGCCTTTTGCCTTCGCGTATGAATGCTGCAAACCCATCCTTGTCTTCGACTGCCTTTGCGATGCGCGCAAGCCCCTCGCGCAGGTCGTCGATCCCGGTGGCAATGGAGATGCGCAGGAAATGCATTCCTTCCGTGCCGATCCTGCCGAACGACTTGCGGTCCATCGTGGCTACCTGATAGCGGAAGAGCAGGAAGAGCTGGAAGAGGGTGGACGGGCTTGTCCTCTTCTTAACCTCCGCCGGCAGCGCCTCGTATGCGCTGACAGCGCCGATCTCCCTGCATGCGCCGCCGACATTCGGGAAGACGTAGAACGCTCCCTTCGGCTTCTGGCAGGTGATGCCCGGTATGGCATTGAGCCCCTTGACCACTACGTCGCGCCTCTCCTGGAACGCGGCGTTCATCCGGCTTATCTCAGGCAGACTCTGCTCGGATTCGATCGCTACCTTGGCGCCCATCTGGTTATACGCGGGAACGCATGAGAAGTAGTTGATGTTGAGATTCTTGAATATGGCCGCCTCTTCGACGGTAGGGAAGATCGCCCAGCCGACGCGCCCGCCTGTCCAGGAATAGGTCTTGGACACCCCGGAGACGATGATCGTGCGTTCGGCCATGCCTGGAATAGAGGCGATGGAGTGGTGCCTGCTGCCGTCGAAGAGGATGTTCTCGTATACCTCGTCCGAATAGACGCGTATATCGGCGGACGCCTTGCGCTTGATTACCTCCGCGATCTCGCGGAGCTGGTCTTCAGTCGCCACTCCCCCGGTCGGGTTCGACGGGAAGTTGATGAAGATGAGCTTTGTGCGCGCGCTGATCAGCGGTTCCAGCTCCTTGCCCGTGAAGCTGAAATCTTCTTCCTCGCGCAGGTGGAGCGGTACCGGGATCGCGCCGACGTAGGACGTGAAGGACTCGTAGATAGGGAAGCCGGGTGAAGGGTAGATTACCTCATCGCCCGGGTCGCAGTACGTCTGCTGGCACAGGCCGATCGGCGGCTTGGCGCCCGGAAAGACGACGACGCGATCCGGCGTTATCTTGATGCGTCGTCTTTCGCCGACGTCCTTAGCGATCGCCTCGCGAAGCGGGAGGATTCCCTGCGGATCGCAATAGTGCGTGAGGTCGTTGTCGATCTGACGCTTCACCTCTTCGCGGATGTGTTTCGGGAGCGCGAAGTCCGGTTCGCCGATGTTGCATTTGATTACGCGATGGCCCGAGCGCTCCACCTCCGCAATATAGGGGCCGATCTTGAATGCATTTTCAGTATCAATCCTTCCGGCGCGTTTGGCATAGAGGGACATGAACCACCTCCCGATTGTTGCGACGCTGCGGTGTCGAACACTATCCAAGGGGATCACCCCAGTCAACCCTTCGACTCGCTTGGGTTTGCACAGGGCGGGCCTTCGCGTTCGTGCGTCCTTGCCAGAGAATGGGCATGGTGATATAGGAAATACAAAGTTTCCATGCGAAATGCTGCGGAGGGGGAGTGGCAAAACGCGTACTGTTGATCGACGACGAGCAGGATTTTCTGGATATAATGAGCGCGTGGCTTGCGTTCAAGGGATATGCCGTATCGACCGCGCACGACGGACTTGAAGGGCTGGACAGGTTGAGCAGCGGCGAGTACGACATCATCCTCCTGGACCTTATGATGCCGCACATGGATGGCCTGGATTTCTGCCGCCATATCCGCGGCGACGCTCAGCACAAAAATATACCTATCCTCATCCTCACGGCCGCGCGCCGTGTCAGCGGGCTCAAGAGCGTGGAGGAGGTGGGGGCCGACGCGTTTCTGGAGAAGATGGTGGAGCATTCCGAACTCCAGGCCGTGATCGAAAAACTCCTGGCGGAAAGCCGAGTCAGCGGCTCTATCGAGGACTCAAACAATACCCTGCATTAGCGCGATCTATTCCGGGATTTCGTCTTTTTCCTGAACCTTCCTATGCTGAGGCAGCGGCCGATGTTGGCGCTTCTGGAGATCGCAGGAACGATCATGCCCGAGGGGCTTGTCATTATTGTGGCGATCCCCGGACCGTGTCCTGAAAGATGCGAATCGCCGTGGATTACGATGCCGATGACCATTGCGCCTTCCAGATAGCGCCACCCAAAGCTTGCGTCATGGTCCTTGATGGCAACGATATCGCCGAGCCGAAGATCCGTGAGGCCGTTGCGCTCGAGCGCCTTTCTGTCGGATGACATCATGTCGTAATCGCCCGATCGCGCGTGGTTGCTTCCGAGACCCGAACCCATGAGCGCGCCGGGGATGATGCCGGCCACCGGCACCTCTATGCGGCCTCCTTTTTCTACAAGGCCAATCCTGGAAATGACCTCCGGGTCGATCGATTGCACGATCACGCCCGGGTGCTCGATGAGTCTGAGTCCCTGGCCGAACGCGCGGATCTGGAAACGATCGTCGACAGAGAGCTTCTCGAGCACCGCCGGCGCGAAGTCGAGCATCACGTGCTCCGCGCCGCCGTGATGTCCGACAACCCGGCCCCTGGAACCCTTCGCATTTCCGGTGAGGACGATGGCTTCGTTGCCGGCGCAGGCGAGAAAATTATAGGCGAGGTTCGGCCTGTCGTTGCGCTTCTCGTGGTTGAGTATGCTCGATACCCCGGGCTCAACGTGATCCGCCTCCCAGCCGAAGGCCGGGTCTCCCACGAGCACGTTGTAGGTTATTCCTCCTAGCGCCGGCACGTTGTGCACGGAGCCATCGTGGCCCACCGTGTTCGGATAGGCCAGCGCGGGCGCGACCTTGCCCTCGATCGCGATCTTCACCAGCTGCTTTACGTTTGTCTTGAGCATGCGATGACCATAATTAAATATTGAATGGGAGTAAAGGAAAGGATATTCAGTTCACATATGCCGATCATAGAGTTCAAACGCGAGCTGGTGCTTGCGACCGCTTCAGAGGCGAGGCGGGCGCTGGTGGCAGATGCCGGTTTCGAATTCACCACGCAGGTCGTCGATATCGACGAATCCGCGAATCCGGGCGAGGAAGTCGGCGCATACGTTGAGAGGCTGGCGCGCGCAAAGGCCGAGGCCGCTGTGCCCCCGTCGCTTGGCGCTGTGATAGTGGCGGTCGATACGGCGATCGGAATCGAGGGCCGGATAATCGGCAAGCCGCGCGACGAGACTCATGCGCGCGAGATCCTGAGGACGCTATCCGGCCGGGCTCACGAGGTGGCCAGCGCTATCGCGGTGCGGGATCTTCTCTCCGCCGGGCTCAAGCTCGAGGTCACGCGCACCGAGGTCGTATTCTCCCATCTCACCACTCACGCGGTGGACTGGTATATCCGCACAGGCGAGTGGCGCGGCCGCGCCGGCGCCTACGCTATCCAGGGAAAGGGCTCGTCCCTGATCGCGGAGGTCCGCGGGTGTTTTACTAACGTGATTGGGATTTCTATGCCGGCACTGCTTAGGATGCTCTCTGCGAGCTCCTAGAGCGCGGGAGATGCGGAGCACAGCAATTCTTCGCCGTTCACTACATACGGCGTGCTGCCGCCAGATAGGCCGAAGAGAAATTTTTTCTGGTCTTCCCTGAGATAACCTAGATCCGCCAGATATTGTATTCTCCGCTCGAGAGTGGAATCGGACTTGGCAGCGGCCTTTGCCTCATCGGGCCTCGCGTAAATCATTCCAACGGTCTTTGCGATGTCGTCGGCGCTCAATAGATCCGACGAAGATGGCGTGCCCTCTCTCATTGCGTCCCATTGCTTCATGACCGGCATTCCCTCACTGAAGATCTTTACCGTGAGCACGCGGGCTGCGCTCTCGTAAAACTCCGCGCTGTTCGGCACGTCGCATGTGTTGACGATGCCCATCGACGAGAGTTGCCATGCATCCACGGGTGCAGCAGCGCCGGCAGCGATGCCGGTCAGCGAGCCGCGCATAGTGGGCGCGAGCGAGAAATAGAGCCGCGCCACCTTATCGTTGGAAGCGGGGTCAAGATTCTTGCGGCCCGCGACCTGAATCTTCTCGGGCGGGACCGGGGTGGCGTCGGCCATCAAAAGTTCGGCGAGATAGGCGGTAGGCAGCGTAAAGTATCTGCACGAGACAGCGGCCGAAATTTCATCGCCGACCGCCGCTTCGTCCGTCCGGCTGCAGAGCCGGAATGAATCTCCTTCTATTGAGAGTACATCTACCGCCCCATCTTTTCTTACAAGCGCCAGCTCGTTGTCACACAAGCGACCCGCCATGACGGATGCATAATCGTTTCCGGACGCATCCTTGAGATACGAGCTGAGCCCGGTCGTGATATTAGAGGGATCTACTAAGGTGATATAAGTTGGTTTGGGCGGGGTGTACATGCCGAGCTTTTCGAGCGCCCACTCCAGAAAGTGGGTGAAGGCTTTATCGTCACTCTTCCTGATCGGAACTACCATTTGTCCTCCGGTCTCAGGATCGGCCGGGAAGCTAGTGCACCCCCTGTATCGGCGACCTGTAAAAGATGTTGCGCGATTTTTTAGAGGGATTCAAGAAATACTTTTGAGCGACAGGGCGGCCGCCCTCCCGGCAAGGAAACCGGTGCTCCAGGCCCACTGGAAGTTATAACCGCCGGTCTGGCCGTCCACGTCCAGGACCTCGCCGGCGAGGTAAAGGCCCCTGGCGATGCGCGATTCCATGGTCTGGTATCTCACCTCATCCAGAGGCACGCCTCCGGCCGTGGCGTGCGCCACGGCGAACCCGCATACGCCCTTAAGCGAGAGCGGCATGGCTGTGAAAGCGAGGGCGATCCTCTTGATCTCGTCGCGGGAGAGGTTTCCGAGCCGTTTTTCCGGATCGACATCGGCTCGATGAAAGGCGATGCCGCAGAGGCGATCGGG
>JBBAAC010000074.1:0-10496 GCA_041658465.1 bacterium
CAGCTGGCAAAGGAGATCGAGGCGAAGCGGGCTGCGCTGGCGGAGCTGCAGAAGGACCAGAAGATGCTCACCGAGGAGGTCACCGAGGACGACGTGGCGCAGATCGTGTCCAAGTGGACCGGCGTACCGGTATCTAAGATGCTGGAGGGCGAGGTGGACAAGCTCCTGCGCATGGAGGAGCTTCTGAGCCAGCGCGTGGTGGGGCAGGACGAGGCGCTGGAGAAGGTGTCGGCTGCGGTGCGGCGATCGCGCGCGGGGCTGCAGGACCCGAACAGGCCGATCGGCTCGTTTATATTTATGGGGCCAACAGGAGTGGGCAAGACCGAGACCGCGCGTGCGCTCGCGGAGTTCCTGTTCGACGACGAACGCGCGATGGTGCGCATCGACATGAGCGAGTTCATGGAGAAACACTCGGTATCACGCCTCATCGGCGCGCCGCCGGGATATGTTGGCTACGAGGAGGGCGGTTATCTCACCGAGGCCGTGCGGCGCAGGCCTTACTCGGTAGTGCTCTTCGACGAAATAGAAAAGGCGCACCCGGATGTCTTCAACGTGCTCCTGCAGATACTCGACGACGGCCGTCTCACGGACGGGCAGGGCAGGACCGTGAACTTCAGTAACACCGTGCTCATCATGACATCGAACATCGGCAGCCAGTATCTGGCGGACGTCGCGGGCTTGTCCGCCAAAGGGGCAGTGGCGGACGACGAGGAGAAGGTCTCAGAGCGAGTGCTCGCCGCGATGAAGGAGCATTTCAGGCCCGAGTTCATCAATCGCATCGACGATCTGGTGATCTTCCACCCGCTCAAACAGGAGAATATCGCCGCGATCGTGGACATACAGCTTACCCGGCTCGAGAAGCTGCTCGCACAGCGCGGTCTCTCGATTGAGCTAACCGACGCAGCAAAGGCGCTCATCGCGAAGCATGGCTGGGACCCGGTCTATGGCGCCAGGCCGCTCAAGCGCGCGATCCAGAAGTACGTGGCCGATCCGCTTTCAAGCGCGCTGCTGGAAGGGAAATTCAAGGACGGGCAGAAGATCGTAGCGGATGCAAAGGGCGACGCTATCCAGTTCAAATCGTAAATCAGCCGATAAGCCCGTCATTCCCGCATGTTGTTAGCGGGCCTGCCTGCCGGCAGGCAGGAATCCCATGTAATCACTTGCCTGCCAGCAGGTAGGTTGGATTCCCGATTAAAACACTCGGGAATGACAATGACGAAATTGGGGTTTTTAGAGGTGCCCTGCTTTCTTACTCCCTGGTCTGCCCGGTTCCGAGCGCAAAAAATTTCTCTACCGTGAGTTCGCGCAGGCCCATCGGGCCGAATGCGTGCAGCCTTGTAGTGCTGATGCCTATCTCCGCGCCGAGCCCAAGCTGACCGCCGTCGTTGAAGCGCGTGGAGGCGTTTACCAGCACCAGGGAGCTTCGCACCTGGTTGATGAACTCCCTCGCCTCGTTATAATCGCGGGTGATGATCGCTTCAGTATGCGAAGAGCCGTATTTATCGATATGGGCGATTGCCTCAGACAATCCGTCTACTATCCTTACGGACAGGATCAGATCGAGATACTCCGCGGACCAGTCTTCCTCGGTCGCAGGTTTGACCTTTGGAAGGACGCGCTGCGTCTCAGCGCAACCTCTTATTTCCACGCCGGCGGAGGTCATGCTTTCGGAGATGATCGGCAGAAATTTTGTGGCAATCTCCCTGTCGACCAGCAGCGTCTCCATCGCATTGCATACGCCGGGCCGCTGTACCTTTGCGTTGATGCAGATTTTCTCTGCGATGCCAAGATCCGCGCTGGGCGCGACGTAGATGTGGCATACGCCTTTGTAATGCTTGATCACAGGGATATGCGAATTTTCCACCACGTAGCGAATGAGCCCTTCTCCGCCGCGCGGGATCACTAAATCGATATGCTCGTCCAGCTTGAGCAACTCGCCTATAGCCTCGTGTTCGGTGTACGGTATGATGGAGACGGCGGCTTCGGGCAGCCCGTTCTGCCGCAGCACTTTCCCGAAGATGCCTGCGATAGCGAGGTTTGAATTCCGCGCCTCTTTGCCGCCGCGAAGGATGCAGACGTTTCCGGACTTGAGGCAAAGCCCCGCTGCATCAGCGGTGACATCCGGCCGCGACTCGTAGATGATAGCGATTACGCCCAGCGGTATGCGCATGCGGCCGACGCGAAGCCCGTTCGGCCTCTGCCACACCTGGCCGATCTCCCCGACCGGGTCAGGCAGGCCGGCAACTGCACTGAGCCCATTCCCCATTTCCTCGATGCGCTTTTTATCAAGGCGAAGCCGTTCGATGAGCGCCGCGGAAAGCCCGTGCGATATTGCTTCATCTATGTCCTTCTTGTTTGACTCCAGGATCTGCGGGATTGAGCGTCTCAAGGAGTCCGCTGCGTCCAGGAGTATTTTGTTTTTGACGCTGGTATCGAGTCGCGCCAGCACGCCGCCGGCCTGCTTGGCTGCCTGCGCAATTGCGAGTAATTCTTGCTTCATCAGATTTCTCCGATCAGATGATGACCAGGTTGTCCCTGTGAATCGCCTCGTCCTGGGATTTGTAACCCAACAGCTCTGCGATCTCAGAACTCTTTGCACCCTTTATCTTTTTCAGCTCATCCGAGGTGTATCCGGCAAGGCCGTGCGCAAATACCTCTCGATGCGAATCCATGAGCCTCACAGGATCGCCTGCCTTGAAGTTTCCCTCTACGCCGATGATCCCCGACGGAAGCAGGCTCTTTCCCTTCTCCTTCACGGCAGCCAAGGCGCCTCCGTCGACGATCACGGAACCAAGCGGCCTAAGGTGATACGCGATCCACGACTTGCGGCTGCTGAGCCGCTCCGTACTTGGAAGACAGAGCGTCCCGATTTCCTCGCCGGACAGTATCCGTGCAAGGACTGAGGGCGCGCTTCCGTTGGCGATCACGGTCGGAACTCCAAAGCGCGCTGCATTGTGCGCGGCCTTGAGCTTTGTAAGGACGCCTCCGGTGCCGAGCGGTCCGCGAGTTTTTGCCATCATGGAGATGCTCTTTTTGTCCACCTCCGTGAGAATAGGTATCGGGCGCGCAGTCTTGTCATTGCGCGGATCTTTGTCGAATATCCCGTCAGTATCGGTAAGGATGATGAGCATGTCCGCGCCGACGAGATGGGCAGTGGCTGCGGCCAGTGCGTCGTTATCGCCGAACTTGATTTCCTCGACCGAGACCGTGTCGTTCTCGTTGACGATGGGAACAATCTTATGCCTGAGCAGCGTGAGAAGGGTGGCCCGGGCATTCAGAAAACGACCGCGATCCGACATATCGGCGTGGGTGAGAAGGATCTGGCCTACCTTGACCCCATGTCTCTTGAATGCCGCAGTGTAAAGATCCATCAGGTGATTCTGGCCGACGGCGGCTGCCGCCTGTTTTTCAGGGATGTTGCGCGGTTTTTCCTTAAGCCCCAGATGCTCCATGCCTCCCACGATCGCACCGGATGAAACGAGGACGATTTCCTTGCCGGCAAGGCGGGCGTTGGCGATCTCCCTTGCCAAGGTCGAGATTCGTTTGCGGCTCAGCGCGTGAGCGCCGGCCGTAAGCGTTGCGGTGCCGACTTTCATCACGAGACGGCGAGAAGAGCAAAGGAGTTTTTTTCTGTCCGAGGCTGATGTCATGGGAAAAAAATTAACACGTTATGATCTTCAATGCATCATCTTGATGACAAGCTTCGAATAGTGGTCCTTTGCGGGCGGGAAGGACTTGGCGATCGCCTCGATGGTTGGCATGAACTTCTCCGCAGATTCCCTGTCCCCTTGCTCGAGGTAAAGTTCGACATAGGTCCCGTAGAGGCTATAGCGGATGTCGGGCGAGAGCTGCTCGCGGTGGTCGAGCGCCCGCGCTTTCTTCAAGTACTCCTCCGCGCGAGTGAAGTCGCGCTTGTGGAAATATGCGTCGGCCAGCGAAACGTAGATCGTGGGATGATAGCGACGGATGAGTCCCGCCGACGCCCCCTTGGGCGCGCGCGAGAAGTCGAGCGCGGCCTCAAAGTACTCGATCGTGCGGTCGTGATCCCCCATCTTCTGAGATGCGAGCCCCATTCCGATCATAAGCTCCACGCTCGTGGTCTCGCCCTCGATCTGCTGCGCCAGCTTTAGCGCCTCGCGGTAGTGCTCCATGGCCTGCTTGGGCTTGCCCGTCATGAGTTTTAGATTTCCAATGCCGTTCTGCAGCCTGACCTGCATCTCGATAAGCCTGTGCCTGCGCGCTATCGCGAGCCCCTCTGTGTAATGTTCGAGCGCATCGTCATAGCGCTTTATCGAGTCATGCCGAAGCGCGTTTCCAAGCAGATAATGGCGGCTCGCGGTACGCTCGGCATTGCCGGTGCGCTGTGTCGCTGCGAGTTCCTTCGTGAGGATCGCGATAGCCTCTTCGACCCGCCCTGCGCGCAGGAGGGCATCCCCGAGCTCGTTGTCTGTTATTGTTTTTCGCTCCGCATCGGACAGCTTTTTTTCCGCGACAGCGGCGCTTCGCTGGAATCGTTCGAGCGCCTCCTCGATATGGCCGTCTCGAAGATCCACGCTTGCGAGCCGGTTCTCTATGCGAACGCGCCACGACGCCATGCCTTTGGCATCGCCTATCTCTTCAATTGCGTCGCGGAAACGGCGCCTCGCCTCGCGCAGGTCGCGTCGGCGCATGGCGATGAGCCCCATGTGTTCCTCGGCCCTGGCGCGGAATTCGCGGCGAAGCGCCTGTGGCGCGGCCAGCCTTTTTAGCCGCTGGTATGCCTCCTTCGCCTCGCGCTCGCTGTATGCGCGCTCATATGCGCGGCCGAGCTTGGCTATCGCGTCCGCGCGATGCAGCCAGTCTGATTTCGGGATGAGCTTCAGCATCGCCTCGATATGTTGCGCAGCGCCAAACCCGTCGTTTGCTGCGATGGCGCCATCTGCGAGGCGCGTCAGCGCCGGCAGCTTTGAGCGCGCATGGCTGCCGTATGCCAGGTGAAGATCGAGTTCCTCCTTTTTAGTATTGCGCCTGCCCTTGAGATACACCGCGATGGCATCGTGGCCGGCGGCGCGCAGCTCCGGCGAGGCGCGCTCCCTGATGACGCGCGCCGAGAGGGCGTTTGCAAATGAGAAACGGCCGTCGCGCCTTGATCTTCGCACGAGCCTTGCGCCCACAAGCTTTAGAAGGTCCTTGTCGACCCCTTCGCTGCCTGATGCGGCCCGCAGCTCCTCCGCATTCGCTGGCCTTCCAAAGCACGCGAGCATAAGCGTAAGCCTCTGCGCCTCCGGGGAGAGTGAGCCGAGCTTGTCCATCACCGCCTCGGCAAACGACTGGGACGGAGGCGCCTTGGCAAAATCGACGCCTATCGCCTTGAGCGTAGCGGCATCGGGGCGACCGGCCAGGGAAAAGAGTCGGCCCTCGGAGATCATCTGCTCCAGGTGCTCGGTGATGAAGCGCGGGTTGCCGTCAGTGCAGCGAGCGAGCTGATCAACGACCGAGGCATCTGCCTCTTCGCCCAGCACCGCGGTCAGGTACTCCGACACCTCGGCCGGCGTGAAGTTTCTAAGCTCGAGCGATCGGCAGACGGATTGATCGATGTTGAGCTCCTGCAGTGCGCGGGTTGGGTCCGCTTTTTCCGAGTTCAGCGTGAAGATGAACGCCACGTGGGGTTTCGGCGCATCGGCGAGCCTCTGCTGGATGCGCATCCTCCTTACCAGAGCCCCCAGCGCGTGGCGCGCGGCCGGGTCGCAGGCGCCGCAGTCGTCAGTGAGACAGCGCTCCAAATCGTCGATGATGAGCAGGTGCGAATGCACGCCGCGCACGCCGTCTTCCTCCAGGATCTTTTCAATAGCTTCGGCCGTGAGCGGATCTCCCTCCCTGATGAGCGTAACCTCCATCTCCAGCTGCTGCGCAAGCGGCTTGGCGGCCATGAGCAGCCGTGTGCGTCCAACGCCCCTGGTGCCCGAAATGCAGACTGCGGGCGGCGCATGCGGTACAAGGGCTGAAATATCGCGCAGCGTCTGCTCTATAGCCTCGCGCTCGCGACGGCGGCCGATGAGTTTCCCCTCCTTGGGCAGGTACGCGAGGAGAGTCTTGAGCGACTCGGGGTCGTGCTTGCGCGACGAGCTGTACTGCAGCGCCTGCGCCGCCACGATCGCCGATGGATAGCGATCGTCCGGCAGTCTGGCCATGAGCTTCATTATTATGCGATCGAGATACGGGGGTATCTCAGGCCTGTGTGTCGAGGGAGGCGGCGGCTCGAAGTCCAGGTGCTTCTTGAGCGTGGCCATCTGATCCAGACGGCCGAAGGAATCGGCAATGTGGAATGGCTGTACGCCGGTGAGACAGTGATAGAATGTCACGCCGAGCGAATAGAGGTCGGTGCGATGGTCCGGGGGCGGGAAGCTCACGCCGCCATCGCCGAGCCTCATCGCTATGAGCTCGGGCGCCATGTAGTTCGGCGTACCGCCCGGTCGGTCCGGCGGCCGGAAGGTCGCAAGGCCGAAGTCGATGAGCGCAACCTCCGGCTTTTCGCCGGCCTGGCGCAGGAGCAGATTGTGCGGCTTGATGTCCAGATGCAAAAGCCTGTGGCTGCGCAGATATTCCAGCGCGCGCAGCGACTGAAGGAGCAGGTCCTCCAGCGCGGACACCGGCGCATTTATCATCGTGCGAAAGTCGCCGGCGGTGATGAGCTCGCTCGTGAAGAAATAGAGCCCGGTCTGTGCGTCCACGCCGAAGTCGTAGATCTGCGCGATGTTGGGGTGAAAGAGCGATTTCAGGATTGCAAATTCGTTCTTAAATCGTTCGGCGAGTTCGTGCTTCGACTTTGACGGGGACCACTTCAGGAATTTGAGCGCGATCTCGCGCCCGTCCTGGTCCGAAGCGCTCCAGACAACCCCGCCTCCGCCCTCGGAGAGCTTGTTTTGCAGACGGTACTTCCCTCCGACGATAGAGCCGGTTTCTGGGTCCGTAGGGAAGAGTCCTTCCTGTGGCATAGGGTCTTAGGCGTAAACTCGGTAATCGATATCAGGGAATATATTGTCCTTCCACTCGAGTTCTCCCACGAAATTCATGTCGAGTTGGAAATTCTTTATGTCCTCATACAGCTTCGTGAATCGCCATATGTGGTCCTTCGTGCGCTTGACCGCGTATTCCACCATGGTGCCGCTGTTCATGATGAAGGCCCAGTCGGAGGACTGCGCGAGCAGGAGCTCGCGGGCCATCTGATTTAGCGCGCGCCTGAGGTTGTCGTCCGGCGTGGCGTGGGCGCGGGCCAGCTCGCTCATTCGGAAAGCGGCTTCATGGAGATGACGATAGATCCAGTCGTTCGTCCCGTTGCACCAGACCTCCGCATAGCCCTTGTTACCCCAGCTGGATTCCGACGGCTGGCCGACCTGGTTCTTCGGATGCCAGCAGAGGTACTCCCACGGCGTTATGAGCTTCACTTCCTTCTGGTCGCATGCGGTCTTGCGTATTACGAAGTTGAGCCAGTCGATCCCCTCGAACCACCAGTGGCCGAAGAGCTCCGCATCGTATGGGGCCACGAGGATTGGCGGCTTGCCCATCACGTCATTCAAGAACTCCACCTGGCGCTGACGGTTGAAGAGGAAGTTTCCGGCGTGAGAGGCCGCCGTCTCGCGTGCTTCATGCGGGCTGTACGGCATCTTGTGATCGGTTGCACCCGTGATGCGGTAGTACTTGAAACCGGTCATGATGCGTATGCCGTCGCGGTGGATATACGGACGCACGTATTCGAAATCCAGATCAAAGCCCACGTCGCGATAGAAGTCCCTGTACCGAAAGTCGCCAGGGTAGCCTTCCTTTGCGCTCCAAACCTGTTTCGACGACTCGTAGTCGCGGCCGAACGCGGCTGTGCCAGACGGGCAGTAGAGCGGCGTATAGACTCCGTACTTCGGCCGCGAATCCGCGTGCAGGATCGCGTGCGAATCAGCGATGAAGAAGCGGATTCCGTTGTCCCAGAGCACTTCGTCGAGTCCCGGAAAGAAACCGCATTCAGGGAGCCAGATCCCGCGCGGCTTCGTGCCCATGTGCTTCTCGTGCAGTTCGCACGCCACGCGGATCTGCGCGCGGATCGCCTCGGGCGATATGCGAAGCAGAGGCAGAAATCCGTGCGTCGCCCCGCAGGTCATCACCTCGATCTTGCCCAGTTGCTGAAAGTGGCGGAAACCCGCGACCAGGTTGCGGCCCCATCTCTCCTCGAAGAGCCAGCGGGCGCGATGAAGCCGGTGATGGTACATCTCCACCGCCGGCCGGAACGCGGGATCGTGCTGCGTACGGTGGAGCTCCTTATTGGAGAGATCGATCATCTTCCACAGGTGCTTCAGGTAGCGTTCCTGCAGGAGCCCGTCCGTCATCATGGACATGAGCGGAGGAGTGAGAGACATCGTGAAACGGAAGTCGATGCCGTCGCCCACCAGTCCCTCGCACATGTCGAGCAGCGGGATGTACGTCTCCGTCATACCCTCGAAGAACCACTGCTCCTCGAGGAATTCCTCATGCTCGGGGTGCCGAACATACGGGAGATGCGCGTGCAGTACGAATGAAAGATAGCCTTTCGTCACAGTTGTCCTCGAAGCTGAATTTGTGCGGCCATGGTTGCGCTTCAAGCGCGCGTCCCGGACCACAGGGAGCTGCCGGATGGAGATTCGCCGATCCCTCCCCCGCGCAGCAGAGAGACATCGTAGAACACGGCCTCGACGCTCGAGCCGGCTATGGATGCCATCCGGCCGCGCATCAGGAGGTCGTAGAAATAGGGCCCGAGTATTTTCTTGAGCAGAGCCATGTCCGCGTCTGTGTACTCTTCGATGTCTGATATAAGCTTGTCACCTGCCGGCGAGACCACCATCCACTTGATCGGCCCCGGCTTTGCCAGCGACTGCGGCGGGAGCCTCATTATGTTGGAGCGCGCGATGCAAATGAAATGCCCCGCCTGGTTCTTTACGCCGATGTCCAGGCAGAGCAGCTGATCCGGATGAGAGAGCCGCAAATACCAGTTGCCGAGCCTGTCAAATACCTCAACGTCCCAGCGATGCGATTGCTCGGGAACTCCGGTGTCTGTGATGTCGTAGAAGCGCAGCGTGAGTTTTGCATCACCGCCTAACTGCCGGCGCGCATCGTTCAGCGCTTCCTGGCGTACCTCCCAGTAAGTAAAAACAAAGCGCGGGTCCACGACAAGCAGTACCGCGCGATCCTTGCCGTACTCATATGGGATCTCTTGGGCTGCCATCGCTGTGCCGTTATGCTGGACGCCGATGTCGAACTTGGTCGCCTCGCCCGCGGCTATCTCAGTTCCTTCCGGCACGACGTGACTTACGATGCGTTCAAAGACTTCGGTGTCAGCGGGCCTGCCGGCCGAATATGCGCGTCCGGGTCTCGCGGCCCGCGTCTTTGCCTTTGCCGATTTGATTGACACGGTCTTTTTCGCCGCAGGGCGCGCTGCCCTGGCTTTTTTCGGAGCTGCCATCGGTCGCTTCATGGGCTTCTCCGCTGCGGTCTTGCGCTTTTTTGCAGGGGCCGCGGAAGACTTCTTTGTCTTCTTCTTTGTCGGTTTTATCTTCTTGGCCAACGGCTTTTTCTTGGCGGAATTCCGCTTTGCTGCAGCGGAAACCTTCTTGGATTTTTTTGCAGGCTTCGCTCTGATCATCTCTCTTCCCCCGAAGAATGCCGTCGCTTCGCTTATACCAAGATCCAGCGAGAAAGCAATCAGCAGATGCACGCGAATGCGTCTGATTCCACCAAGTTAGCAAGAAAGCAAGATCAAACTTCCTCTTATTTCTATTTTTCCGGCGTTTCCTCATTATCGCCGATGATTTCTTGTTATTTTTGGGAGTACGTCATATCTTTGCCTCATGAGACAGCAAGGAAAGGGAAAATCACCGACATTTCACGGCAAAAAACATGGTCGCAGGGGCAGGCGGCCAGGTAAACGGGAGCGAGCGCTCGTCGGGGAAGAGGGCCGTCTCAAGGAGCGCGCGGACTCGGCGGTCGCGGGCGAGCTCAGGCTTCATCGCGATGGCTACGGGTTCGTAGTGCCGATGGATGGCGGCACAGACCTCTTCGTCCCTGCCAAGTTCATTGGAGATGCCCTGCATACCGATCTCGTGGAGGCCCGGGTCGTGGCCGAGAGCCGCGGCAAGCGGGAAGGACGAATCGTCAAGGTCGTGGAACACAGGGTGCAGAAGCTCATGGGCCGACTCGAGCGGCATGGCCGCTTGTTCCAGGTCGTTGCCGACGATCGCCGCGTGCATCACCGCATAATCGTTGCGCCGGACAAGCTGTCGGGCGCCCGCGACGGTCAGAACGTGATCGTGCACATACTGAAATACCCCGAAGGCGATCAGCCGATGCAGGGCGAGGTGGTCCAGATATTGGGCAATCGCGGAGAAGAGGAGACGGAACGGGAGGCGGTAGTGGCGAGGCACCAGCTCCGCCGCGAGTTCAACCGGGCCGCCTTAGGCGAGGCAAAGTCAACGCGCAGTCTCATGACCGAGGAGGAG
>JBBAAC010000075.1:0-10445 GCA_041658465.1 bacterium
TAGGCGTCTCGATGATCTCGCCCGACGGCTTCGCCATCAGTCCTCGCATACCGGCCAGCTGGCGCATCTGCTGTGCAGAGCCCCTGGCGCCCGAGTCCGCCATAATGAAGATCGAGTTGAAGCTCATCTGCTCGCGCTTCTCCCCGTTCGGTCCGATCGCAGTCTCGCTCGACATGCCTTTCATCATCTCGCCGGCGACCGCTTCGGTGGTGGCTGCCCAGATATCGACCACCTTGTTGTACTTCTCGCCCGACGTGATGAGTCCCTCCGTGTACTGTTCCTCGACCTCGCGCACCTCGGCGAAAGCCTGAGAGAGCAGCTCGCCCTTGCGCTCAGGGATGATCATGTCATCGATGCAGATCGAGATGCCCGCCCTTGTGGAGTAGCGGAAACCCAACGAACGGAGGTGGTCGGCCAAAAGCACCGTCTCCTTGTCCTTACAGAGGCGGTAGCACGAGCCGATGAGATCGCCGATCGCCTTCTTGTCCATGACCTTGTTGACCGCATCGAAGCTGATCTGCCGCGGCATTTTCTCATAGAGCAGCACGCGGCCTACCGTCGACTCCACAATCTTGCCGTTCATGCGCACTTTGATTCGCGCCTGCAGGTGCACGGCCCCCGCATCGTACGCGATGCGGACCTCTTCGGGCGACGATAATACCGTTCCTTCGCCCTTCGCGAATGCGCGTTCGCGGGTCATGTAATAGATGCCCAGCACCATGTCCTGCGTCGGAACGATGATCGGCTTTCCGTTTGCCGGCGAGAGGATGTTGTTCGTGGAGAGCAGGAGCACCCTAGCCTCCATCTGCGCCTCTACGGAAAGCGGGACGTGCACAGCCATCTGATCGCCGTCGAAGTCGGCGTTAAACGCCGCGCACACGAGGGGATGCAGCTGAATGGCCTTGCCTTCGATGAGCACCGGCTCGAACGCCTGGATGCCCAGCCTGTGCAGCGTGGGTGCGCGGTTTAGCATCACCGGGTGTTCCTTGATGACCTCGGCGAGGACGTCCCAGACCTCGGGCGTCTCCTTCTCCACCAGGCGTTTGGCGCTCTTGATGGTAGCGGCCAGCCCGCGCTCCTCGAGCTTATTGAAGATGAACGGCTTGAAGAGCTCCAGGGCCATGCTCTTGGGAAGACCGCACTCGTGCAGTCTAAGTTCCGGGCCTACGACGATCACGGAGCGGCCCGAGTAATCCACGCGCTTGCCGAGCAGGTTCTGGCGGAAGCGGCCCTGCTTGCCCTTGAGCATGTCGGAGAGCGAGCGCAGCGGCCTGCGGTTCGGACCCACGAACGGGCGCGAACGACGACCGTTGTCAAAGAGCGCGTCCACGGCCTCCTGCAGCATGCGCTTTTCGTTGCGTATGATAATATCCGGCGCGTTGAGCTCCAGAAGCCTCTTCAGGCGGTTGTTGCGGTTGATCACGCGCCTGTAGAGATCGTTGAGATCCGACGTTGCGAAGCGCCCGCCGTCGAGCGGAACCAGGGGCCTCAGATCCGGCGGCAGGACAGGGATGACATCGAGCATCATCCACTCCGGCCTGTTGCCGGCCTCCCTGAACTGTTCCACAAGCTTGAGGCGCCTGGTGAGCTTCAGCGTTGCCGCCTCGGACTTCACCTTCTTGAGGTCCTTGCGGAGCTTCTTCGAGAGCTCTTCCAGATCGATCTTCGCCAGGATGTCGCGGACGACTTCGCCGCCCATGCCGACGCGGAACGCAGGTCCGAACTCCTCGAGCGACTTCTGATAGGCGTCCTCCGTCAGTATCTGGCCTTCCTTGAGACCCGTGTTGCCCGGGTCGATCACCATGTAAGCCTCGCAATAGAGCACGCGCTCCAGCTCCTTGAGGGAGACGTCAAGCATCGTGCCGATACGCGACGGCAGGCTCTTCAGGAACCAGATGTGGCCCACCGGCGTAGCGAGCTTTATGTGGCCCATGCGCTCGCGGCGCACCTTGCTCTGGATGACCTCCACGCCGCACTTCTCGCAGACGATCCCGCGGTGCTTCATGCGCTTGTACTTGCCGCAATTACACTCGTAGTCCTTCACCGGGCCGAAAATCTTGGCGCAGAAGAGCCCGTCTCGCTCCGGCTTGAAGGTGCGGTAGTTGATCGTCTCCGGCTTTTTCACCTCGCCGTGCGACCATTGTAGGATCTTTTCCTGCGACGCGAGACTGATGCGGATGCCCTCAAAGCTAATCGGGTCCTTGGGCTTCTCGAAGAAATGGTAGATGTCCATAACGTCCCTTTCGTGCGTTGGTTCGTTCGTGCGATTGTGCGATCGTAAAAATGTTTTGACGAACGTACGATCGCACCAAAACGTTATTGCTTCGTCTCGAGCAGCTCCACATCAAGACAGAGCGCCTGCAGCTCCTTGATAAGCACATTGAATGACTCGGGCAGTCCCGGCTCGAGCACCTTCTCGCCCTTTACGATCGCCTCGTACATGCGGGTGCGGCCGGCCACGTCGTCCGACTTGACAGTCAAAAACTCCTGCAGCGCGAACGCTGCGCCGTACGCCTCCAGCGCCCAGACTTCCATCTCGCCGAGCCTCTGGCCGCCGAACTGCGCCTTGCCGCCCAACGGCTGCTGAGTGACCAGCGAGTACGGCCCGATCGAGCGCGCGTGGATCTTCTCGTCCACGAGATGGTGCAGTTTCATTATATACATCACGCCGACCGTGATATCGGAATCGAATGCCTCGCCGGTCTTGCCATCGAACAGCACCGTCTGACCGGACACTGGAACATTTGCTTCCTTGAGAGCCTCCTTCACCTCGGCCTCAGTCGCGCCGTCGAAGACCGGCGTCGTGAACGGCACACCCTCGCGAAGCTTCCCGGCCATCTCGCGTATCTGTTTCTCCGACGCGGACTCCAGGAACTCATTCATCGCATGCGAGTGATAGGCGCGCTTGATCGCCTTCGTAAGATCATCTCGCGAATACGACTTGTCGAGATACTGCTGTATCTGCTCTCCAAGCGCGCGCGCCGCCCAGCCGAGATGCGCCTCGAGGATCTGCCCGACGTTCATTCGGGACGGCACGCCCAGCGGGTTGAGCACGATGTCGACCGGCCTTCCATCCGACAAGTACGGCATATCCTCTTCTGGGAGGATGCGGGAGATGACGCCTTTGTTTCCGTGACGGCCGGCCATCTTGTCGCCTACCGAGAGCTTGCGCTTGATCGCGACATAGACCTTGACCATCTTGATGACGCCTGGAGGCAGCTCGTCGCCCTTCGTGAGGCGGCTGATCTTCTGATCGTACATCATCTTGACCAGATCGTGCTGCTCCTCGACGCTCTCGAATATATCCGCCAGCTCCGACTCGATGTCGTCGCCGCCTTCCACGGAGATTTCATTCCACTTCGAGAACGGAATCTTGTTCAGCACGTCTTCGGTGATCGTCTTGCCCTTGGCGAGGAGGACCTTCTCCTCATCTTCATCCATGACCTTGGAGGAAGATACGCGGCTCGCGAGCAGCTGCCTGATGCGCTTGGCAGCGGTCTCGCGGATGCCCTTCATCTCCGCGTCCATGTCCTTGCCGATCTTGCCCTTTTCCTCGTCCTGGATCTCCTTGGCGCGGTCGTCGAGCTCCACGCCTTCGCGCGAGAACACCTGGGCACCGATTATGACGCCGGAGACTCCGGGAGGAACGCGCAGGCTCGTGTCCTTCACGTCTCCGGCCTTGTCTCCGAAAATGGCTCGGAGGAGTCTCTCTTCGGGCGAAAGCTGCGTCTCGCCCTTGGGCGTGACCTTTCCGACGAGGATGTCGCCCGGCTTCACTTCTGCGCCGATGCGCACGATGCCGGACTCGTCCAGGTCCATAAGCGCTTCGTCGCCGACGTTCGGGATGTCGCGCGTTATATCTTCCTTGCCGAGCTTCGTATCGCGGGCAGCGCATTCGAACTCCTCGATGTGTATCGAGGTGAATGCGTCATCCTTGAGCACGCGCTCGCTGATGAGGATCGAGTCTTCGAAGTTGTATCCGCCCCACGGCATGTACGCTACCACCACGTTCTGGCCGAGCGCGAGCTCGCCCTCATCCGTGGCCGGACCGTCCGCGATCACGTCGCCTTTGTGAACCTTGTCGCCCTTGCGGACGATCGGCTTCTGCGTGATGCAGGTGCTCTGGTTGGAGCGGCGGTATTTCGTGAGGTTGTAGATGTCCACATCCGAGCTGAACTTCTTGCGCTCGCTCTTGTCGGCGCGCACGACGATGCGGTTCGCGTCCACTTCAGCCACAACGCCGTCGCGGCGTGCGACCATCGTGACGCCTGAATCGCGCGCGACCGTAGCCTCTACCCCCGTTCCCACTATCGGAGCAGAGGTGCGGAGCAACGGCACAGCCTGCCTCTGCATGTTCGATCCCATGAGGGCGCGGTTCGCGTCGTCGTGCTCCAGGAACGGAATGAGAGACGCGGCAACCGAGACCAGCTGCTGCGGAGAAACATCCATCAGCTTCACTTCGTCGCGGGTGGCCATGATGAAATCGCCGTGTCTGCGGCACTGGACCTTCTCGCCTACGAACAAGCCCTTTGAGTCGATCTCGGCATTCGCCTGCGCGATAGCGAGCGCCCCTTCTTCGAGCGCCGAGCAATATCTGACGTTGTTCGTGACCTTGCCGTTTCCCACCTCTCGGTACGGCGTTTCGATGAAGCCGTAGTCGTTGACCCGCGCATAGACGGACAGGGACGCGATGAGGCCGATGTTCGGACCTTCAGGCGTCTCGATCGGACAGATTCGGCCGTAGTGCGTGGGGTGCACGTCGCGCACCTCGAAGCCGGCGCGCTCGCGCGTCAAGCCGCCCGGTCCCAGCGCGGAGAGGCGGCGCTTGTGCGTCACCTCTGACAACGGGTTGGTCTGGTCCATGAACTGCGACAACTGCGATGAGCCGAAGAACTCCTTGATCACCGCGCTCACGGGCTTCGGGTTGATCAGATCATGCGGCATGAGCGTCTCTACGTCCTGCAGGCTCATGCGCTCGCGTATCGCGCGCTCCATGCGCACGAGGCCCACTCGATACTGGTTCTCGAGCAGTTCGCCCACCGACCGCACGCGGCGGTTGCCGAGGTGATCGATGTCATCGATCTCGCCCTCGCCGTCCTTGAGGTTGATGAGGTAACGGACCGTCTCGAGGATGTCTTCTTTGCGAAGAGTGCCGACCTCGAGCGGGACGTCGAAGTTGAACTTGTAGTTCATCTTCAGGCGGCCGACCTTCGAGAGATCATAGCGCTCGGGGTTATAGAACAGGTTGTCGAACAAAGCTGCGGCGGCCTCGGGGGTCGAGGGATCGCCCGGGCGGAGCCTTCGGTAGATCTCGAGCTTCGCCTCTTCTGAGGTCTTGACCTTGTCGGCCTTGAGGGTGTTTAGCAGATACGGCCCGATGTTGAGGTCATCTATGAAGAGGATCTTGACCTCTCCGATCTTTCGATCGTGGATCTCCTCGAGTTTCTTTTCCGTAAGCTCTTCGCCAGCAGCGAGCACGACCTCGCCCGAGTTGGTATCCACCACATCGGATGCAGCGAACTTGCCGATGATATCCTCCGGCCCGATCGGTATCTGCAGGCCCTTGATCTTCGAAATCTCCTCGAGGGCCGAGAGGATGAACCGCTTGTCCTTCTTCACGATAATCTCGCCGCTCTTCGGATGCTTCACGTCCTTTGAGGCGCGCTGGAAGCGAAGCAGCTCGGGCACAACGTTCTTTTCGAGCTTGGTGCGGCCGTGGATCGTGACGACCTCGTGTTTGTAAAAAATGTTGAGGAGTTCTTCCTCGGCGTAGCCGAGCGAGCGAAGCAGGATCGTTGCCGGCATCTTGCGACGCCGATCGATGCGCACGTGGACGATATCCTTGGCGTCGAATTCGAAATCCAGCCATGCGCCGCGGTACGGGATGATGCGCGCCGCAAACAGAAGCTTGCCGGACGAATGCGTCTTTCCCTTGTCGTGCTCGAAGAATACGCCGGGGCTGCGGTGGAGCTGGGAGACGATCACGCGCTCCGTGCCGTTTATGATGAAGGTGCCGAACTCGGTCATCAGCGGAACTTCGCCGAAATAGACCTCCTGCTCTTTCACGTCGCGGATCGTCTGCGCGCCCGTCGCCTCGTCGATGTCCCACACCACGAGGCGCACGGTCGTGCGCATCGGCGCGGCATAGGTCATCCCGCGGTTGCGGCACTCCTGTTCCTCATAGCGCGGCGGATCGAGCGCATACTGCACGAACTCGAGCGAGGCCGTCTGGTTGAAACCCTTGATCGGAAAGACGCTCTTGAACACGCCCTGGAGCCCGATGTCCGCCCGCTGTTCGGGAGGAACATCCGCCTGCAGAAACTGTCGGAACGATTTCTGCTGGATCTCGATCAATGGTGGAACAGCGATGACCTGCTTGAGCTTCGAATAATCTTTGCGGACGCGACGAACCGGAAGGGTGGCCATATCGACTCCTCGATAAGGCACAGCGCATGAAGCATGATGCACGAGGCATCAATTCCATGCCCCGTGCATCATGCCGTCATCGCTCGTGCCTTATGCCTCAAGCATCATACTTCAGCTACATGCGCTGCCGAACGACAATCCAGATCGGCGAGCGGGCACAGGCAAATATTGTTCTTACTTGATCTCTACTTTTGCACCGGCAGACTCCAGCTGCTTCTTCATCTTGTCTGCCTCTTCCTTCGTGATGCCCTCTTTCACCGGCTTCGGTGCGCCTTCGACGAGATCCTTCGCCTCCTTGAGGCCGAGGCTCGTCAACGCGCGCACTTCCTTGATCACGTTGATCTTGTTCGCGCCCACATCGGCGAGAACGACCGTGAACTCGGTCTTCTCTTCCGCTGCCGCGCCAGGTGCCGCTCCGACCGCCGCGACCGCTACCGGCGCCGCTGCCGACACGCCGAAGGTCTCCTCGAGCTCCTTCACGAGGTTCGCTACTTCCATGAGGGTCATGCCTTTGAGTGCTTCTACGATCTCTGTGCGTCCTACGGTTGCCATACTGCTCCTCCTTGGTTTAGCACCCCAATCGAATCCGTACCGTCTCCGTTACAGCCGAGTGGGCGCCGCAGTTTTATCCAGCGCGGCGTTTAAGTGCGAAGTTGGTATTATGCCTGTTTCGTCTCTTTGATGGCGTTGAGCGCATACAAGAGCTTGCGCGGTACGGCCGCCAGCACGCCGGCGAAATTCGTGGCCGGCGCATTGAGCGATGCCAATGCGCGCGAAAGCAGAACCTCGCGGGACGGCATCTTCGCCAGCACGTCGACTTCGTTCGGGCCGAGCTCGCGGCCGTCCATGAAGCCGCCCTTGACCTTAAGGTGCGCGTGCGCCCTGGCAAACTCCATCATGATCTTCGCCGGCAGCACGGGATCGGCATCGGAGGACGCGACCGCCGTAGGGCCTGAGAAGTACTTGGCTACGGCTTCCATCCCCTTTTCCTTGAGCACGCGCTTCATGAGGCGGTTCTTCACAACCTTGAGCGAGCCATTGTCCTTGCGCAGCTTCCTGCGAAGCTCCGTGACTTCCGAAACCTTCAGCCCGCGGTAGTCCGCGAATATGAGCGTCTTCGCCTTTTGCACTCGCTCCGCCAGCGACTCGATCTGCGCCACCTTCTCTTCTTTTCTCACGTCAACCTCCAGGCCCCAGAGGGGAGCGATCAATTCGTTAAGTTTAGAACTGCGAAGCGTCCAGCCGGATGCCCGGACTCATGGTCGCCGAGAGAGCAACGGAGCGTATGTAAGTGCCCTTCGCAGCCGCCGGCTTTGCCTTATTGACCGCCTCGATCAGCGCAAGGATGTTGTCCTTGAGTTTTGCAGATCCGAACGAGCGCTTGCCGACCGGCGCGTGGACTATCGCCGCCTTGTCGATCCTGAACTCGACCTTGCCCGCCTTCTGCTCTGCAACCGCCTTCGCGACGTCGAACGTGACCGTCCCGAGCTTCGGGTTCGGCATGAGGCCGCGTGGTCCAAGCACTTTGCCGAGTTTGCCTACAGTACCCATCATGTCGGGCGTAGCGATGACCTTGTCGAACTCCATCCATCCACCCTGAACCCTCTCAGCAAGATCGTCGCCGCCGAACACGTCGGCACCGGCCTTCTCGGCTTCCGCTAACTTCTCGCCCTTTGCGAAGACCGCAACGCGAACCTTCTTGCCGATGCCATGAGGCAGCGAAACCGCGCCGCGCACGCCCTGATCCGTCTGCTTCGGGTCGATGCCCAGGCGAATCGCGATATCGACCGTCTCGTCGAACTTTGTCTTGCCAAAGCCCTCGAGCGTCGCCAGCGCTTTGTCTAATGATACGCGCTCCTGCGGATCCGTCTTCTCAAAGTCCTTCTTGTATCTCTTGCCCGGTCTTCCCATGTTTACCTCCCTGTTGTGCGAGCGTGCAGCGTCAAGCCGCACTCCAACAGTCGTTGAGTTTCAGCGTCAGCCTTCCACTTCGATGCCCATGTTGCGGGCGGTACCTTCTATCGTGCGCATCGCAGAGCCGAGATCGGTGCAATTCAGATCGGGCAGCTTTATCTTCGCTATCTCCTCGATCTGCGCCTTCGTGACCTTTCCGACCTTCTGCTTGTTGGGCACGCCGGAGCCCTTCTCGATCTTCGCCGCCTTCATCAGCAAGATCGACGCCGGCGGGGTCTTGAGGATGAACGAGAACGAGCGATCCTGGTAGACCGTGATGATCACCGGGATGATCATACCCGCCTGGTTCTGCGTCTTGGCGTTGAACTGCTTGCAGAAGTCCATGATGTTCACGCCGTGCTGGCCGAGCGCCGGACCAACCGGCGGCGCAGGATTTGCCGCGCCAGCCGGGCACTGAAGCTTCACCTGAGTCATCACTTTTTTAGCCATGTCTTACCTCTCGTTGTGCGTTCGTTCGATCGTTCGACGGATTTAAGTTGTCTTCTCTACCTGCGTAAAATCCAGCTCGATCGGCGTAGATCGTCCGAATATGCTCACCAGCACCCGAAGCTTGCCTTTTCCCTCATGAACTTCGTCGACGATTCCCGTGAATGTGGAGAACGGCCCGCTCACCACGCGCACGCTCTCACCTTTCTCGAATTCGACCTTTGACTTCGGCTTGAGCGTGCCTTCCTGTATCTGACTGGTGATGCGATCGACTTCCTCGTCAGGCACGGACGGCGGATTCATCGAGCCACCCACGAAACCAGTGATCTTCGGCGTGCCCTTGACTATGTGCCAAGTCGTCTCGTTGAGCTCCATCCGGACGAGTATGTAGCCCGGAAAGAACTGCCGCTTCGTGGTGCGCTTCACGCCCTTCTTCACCTCGACCACGTTTTCCTGAGGCACCAGCACATCCTCGAAGAGATGCTCGACGCCATGCTGCCTGATACGTTCCTCAAGGGCCTTCTTCGCCTTCTGCTCGTAACCGGAGTATGTGTGAACCACGTACCAGTGCATCGTCATTTCCCACCCCGCGCCGAAGTTCCGTCGTCCTGCTTATTGATAAAAGACCTTCACAAGCATGCCCCAGATCATGTCGAACGTGAAGAGGATGATGGCACAGATACCGACGAGCACAGATACGACGCCGGTCGACAAAAGGGTTTCCTTGCGGTTCGGCCACACGACCCTCGCGAGCTCGGTGATCACCTCATTGGTGAAGATGTTGACCCGCTCGCTCCTTATGAGGCCTACGAATACCGCGATGCCCAGTACGGCCGCCACTATGTCCGGCGGCGCGACGATCCAATCCACAGGCAGCGGCAACTTGAGCAGAATCCAGCCCGCCTGGGTTATCTCGCGAAAGAGCAGCCAGGCTATGAATCCGCACGCCAGATAGATAAGACTTACTGCTTTTTTGTTGCGCTGCATTGTCTATCCCTCTTGATCCGCGGTGCAGGGGAGACAGGAATCGAACCTGCAACCCCCGGTTTTGGAGACCGGTGCTCTGCCAATTGAGCTACTCCCCTAACTGATCCTGCAACGATATCGGGCATCTGCACCGATTTCTTCGCAGGACGCCTCATGTTTTCAATGTTATTTCGTCTCTTTGTGCACAGTATGCTTGCGACAGAAGCGGCAATACTTCTTGAACTCGAGCCGCTCGGTCGTCGTCTGCTTGTTCTTCGTCGTCGAATAGTTGCGACGCTTGCACTCCTGGCACGCCAGCTGAATTATCGTTCTCATAAATAACTCCGGATGTTTTTATGTCGAAGCATGTCGCATGAAGCATGAGGCATGATGAAGATTTTCCTGCCTTCCGCTTCACGCTTCGTTATTCCACTACTTCAGTCACCACGCCTGCGCCCACCGTGCGTCCGCCTTCGCGCACCGCGAACCGCAGCTCCTTCTCCATCGCGATCGGCGTGATCAGCTCCACCTCTACCGTCACGTTATCGCCGGGCATCACCATCTCTACGTTCTCCGGCAGCTGCATCACGCCCGTCACGTCCGTCGTGCGGAAATAAAACTGCGGACGATATCCCTTGAAAAACGGCGTGTGA
>JBBAAC010000076.1:0-10420 GCA_041658465.1 bacterium
CAGGGGGCGCGTTCAGGGACGCGGCAGTATCGGATGCGATAATAACGATAGCCAGATCTCTCGTGGTGCCTAACTGCACATTCAACCGCACTGAGACAAACCTCCGTCGCGAAGCGGCTGCCGCCAATGTGAAGAACGTGATCATAAAGGTGAATGCCGGCGAGATGATCGTAAGGGAAGGGGCCCGTTTTGAGCCGTGGCACATCAAGGTGCTGCGGGGCATCCAGATGGAGAAACGGCTGAGCGCATATCATCTCGAATTCGCCGGAACGTTCATACTTGTACTGCTGCTGATCACGCTTCCGTTCTATCTCATAGAGAGGTTTTTCCGAAGGATCAGGGTTACGCGCAGCGATCATGTGCTCATGGCCCTCGTCGGTCTCTCGATACTGATCCTCATGCGCTTTTCGCTCATACTGGCGCCGGCAATACGCGACCAGCTCTTCTTCGACATGGCGATCTCCACTCTCAATTATGCCGCGCCGGTTGCGGGCGGCGCGATGCTTCTCAGGATGTTCTTCGGGGCCGAGATCACGGTGATGTTTGCGATCGTATTAAGCGTTGTGTCGGGCCTCTTTGTCGAGGCGGACGTGCGGTTTGTCGCATTCAGCCTGATCACGAGCATAGTTGCGATAATTGCAGTGGCCAACGTCGATCGCCGAAGCCAGATCATAAAGGCAGGCGCCATCACCGGAATCGCCGGAGCGTTTGCAGTGTTCGGAATTTATCTGATCGCCAATGCATCCGCCACAGGCGCGTATTCTTTCGGCGAGATCGCCTGGGGCGTCTTCTTCGCTTTCCTGTCCGGAATCGGCGCGGCGATCTACGCGATGATAGCCGCGCCCATGATTGAATCGATCTCCGGCTACACCTCGGATATCAAGCTGCTCGAGCTTGCGAATTTGAATCATCCATTGCTCCGCGAGCTCATCGTGCGTGCCCCGGGAACATATCATCATTCCCATATGGTCGGTCTGCTCGGCGAGGCGGCGGCGCGGGCAATAGGCGCTAACCCCTTACTCGTGCGCGTGGCGGCCTATTACCACGATATAGGCAAGATCAAAAAACCGCTCTACTTTATCGAGAACATGAGGCCGGGCGAGAACAGACACGACAGGCTCACGCCGCATATGTCCGCACTTATCGTCGCAGCGCACGTGAAGGACGGGGCGGACCTGGCCCTGGCAGCCAGAATCCCCAAGGTCATAGTCGATATTATACCGCAGCATCATGGGACGAGGAGGATCGGCGTATTTTATGACAAGGCAAAGGGCATGGAGGATCCCGAGGTCATGAAGGTCGATCCAAAGGACTTCGAGTACCCTGGGCCCAAGCCTCAGAGCGAGGAGGCCGCAATCCTCATGCTCGCTGATGTGATCGAGGCGTCGGTGCGCGCGCTCAAGGAAAAGAGCTCGGCCAGGATACAGCAGATGGTGCAGCGCGTGATTCACGACGTGTTCAACGAGTCCCAACTCGACGAGTGCGATCTGACGCTCAAGGATCTGAACGAGATCGCTCAGGCATTTGAGATGACTCTCCTGGGCATCTATCACCAGCGGATCGAATATACAAAGGACATGGAACATGACGGCGCAGAGGGCAGTACAGAGGGCGCGAATCCACCTGAGAAGCGAGCACCGGCGAATCCGGCCGGATCTGTGTAGGGTGAGAAGAGCGCTTGGCCTCGCCGCCGGCCTCCTGAGTTTCGGAGATCGCAGGGTGGACGCGCTCTTCACGGACGATTCCCTGATAGCGAGCCTGGCTGCGGAATATCGAAAGAGCCCCTTTCCCACGGACGTGCTGGCGTTCGCGTACGATGATGAGAAGGATCTCGCGGGAGAAATCGTGATCTCGCTTGATACGGCCAGGCGGCAGGCGCTTGAGCGAAGAGAACCTCTGGCGCATGAGCTCATTCTTCTCGGCATACATGGCCTGCTGCACATAAAGGGGCAGGGCGATGAGACTCGGCGGGATTGGTGCATGATGCGAATAAAAGAATTCGAAATGCTGGTAAAAGTTCTATAAGGGGATGATGAGATGAAGACGTCTTCGCAAATCCTGTGCGCCTTGCTGTCCGGAGTACTCGTCTGTTTCTCGTTTCCAACGGTTCTCTTCGGATGGCACGCGCCGGAGATGGGCTGGCTCGCCTGGGTGGCGCTGGTGCCGCTCATAGCCGCAGTAAGAGGGGCTACTCCGAGAAAGGCCTTCTCTCTCACATTCCTCTCAGCCATTGTATGGTACGGCAGTTCGCTCTATTGGGTCTTTCGCGCCATGCACACCTTCGGCGGCCTGTCCTCTCTCACAAGCGCTCTGGTGCTCGTGCTTCTCACGGTGATCGTCGCCGCCTATGTCGCGTTGGCCCCTATGGCAGCGCGCCTGGTGACTCTCCGATGGCGAGGCGAATTCGTGGCCTGGCTTGCAGTCTTCTGGACCGCCGCGGAGTTCTGCAGAAATTATTTTCCGTGCAACGGGTTTCCGTGGGCCAATATCGCCATGTCGCAGTGGCGGAACCTTCATCTCATCCAGATCGCCGACTTGATCGGCATCTACGGCATCATCTTTCTCATCGTATGGACCAATGCGTGCATAGTGGAGATCATCGTCCGCATAAGGGGTGAACGCGTGCGCATGCTGGCAGCCAAAATAGGCATAACAGCGGTCCTCATCGGCGCCACCGTCGGATATGGGGCCTTCCGGATCGATGAGATAAAGGCGCAATTCGCCGGCGCACCGATTTTCAAGATCGGCATGGTTCAGGGAAATATTGCGCAGGAGATGAAGTGGGCTGAGAACAGACTCGTCGAGAACGTCGGCATCATGAGGCAGGGAACCCGCCAGCTGCGGGATGCCGCGGTGGATTTGATCGCGTGGCCGGAATCGGCATTCCCTTGGGCGATCTCCACTGAAGCGACCGAGATAGATCCTCGTGCACTGGGTATGGACAAGGACGAACTTGGCAAGTTTCCGTATCTCTTGATTGGCGCGCTATCCGAAAGGCCCGATGGCGAATATTACAACAGCGCGCTGCTCTTTGACGCGAAGGGGAAGATAGAGGGGCGCTATCACAAAGCGCATCTTGTGCCCTTCGGCGAGTATGTGCCGTATAAGAAGCTCTTCTTCTTCGCGCGAAAGCTCACGCGCCCAGCCGGCAATTTCATAGCCGGAGAATCGTATGAGCCGCTCAAGGCCGGCTCAGCGCGGCTCGGGCCCCTCGTCTGCTATGAGGATGTGTTTCCGGAGATAGCGCGCAAGCTGGTGAAGAACGGAGCGCAGCTTCTCGCAAATGTCACTAATGACGCCTGGTACGGCGTTTCGTCCGCGCCGTACCAACATCTCGCGCATTCGGTATTCAGGGCTGTGGAGAACAGGCGATTCCTGTTGAGGGCGACCAACACCGGCGTTTCGGCGATCATAGCGCCTACCGGCAAGGCGAGCATGGAGTCTGCGATCTTCACCCGCGCCTTGATCGTGGCGCCCGTGGTATTGCTCAATGAACTTACACCTTACACCAGGCTCGGCGATTGGTTCGCATGGGCGTGCATTGCGTACTCGCTTGCAGGCATCGCGATGGTTACATTTGCCAGGTATCGGAAAGGAAGAGGTCAATGAGCAAAGAACTGAAGGATAATTTCAACAAGCTGCGTGAGAAGCTTTACGAGATCCGGGGGCATCTTTGACGTAGATGCAAAGCGCAAGCGCGTGGCGGAGATAGACGCGATAGCACATCAACCCGATTTCTGGAACGACGCCAACAGAGCCAGGGAGCTCAACAAGGAGCGCGATTCCCTTTTTTCTCTGGTCTCTCAATGCGACGACCTCGTCCAAACCATGGCTAATGTGGAGGCTGTGATAGAGCTCGCGGAGGAGGGCGGCGCCTCTGAGCTGGAGGCGGAAGGCCGGTCGGAGCTTGCGCGCGTTGCAAAGTCTCTGGATGATCTCGAGTTCAGGCGCATGCTCTCCGCTGAGAACGACCGCAACAATGCGATCATGTTCATAAATGCAGGCGCCGGCGGTACCGAGGCGTGCGACTGGGCGGAGATGCTGCTTCGGATGTACCGGCGCTGGGCCGACGCAAGGGGATTTGCAAACGACGTCGTGGACTTCACTCCAGGCGACGGAGCCGGTTTCAGGAGTGTGACCATGACCATTAGCGGCGAATATGCGTACGGATATCTCAGGGCCGAGAACGGGGTTCACAGGCTCGTGCGAATCTCGCCGTTTGACGCGAACAAGAGGCGCCATACCTCATTTACTTCTGTCTTCGTGCTCCCGGAAATCGCGGACGACGTCGAAGTCGAGATTCGCGACGATGACCTGCGCATTGACACATATCGCGCCGGCGGCGCGGGCGGCCAGCACGTGAACAAAACCGACTCCGCGGTTCGACTTACTCACATGCCGACAGGAATCGTCGTGGCCTGCCAGAGCGAGCGCAGCCAGCATCAGAACAAGGCCACTGCCATGAAGGTCTTGCGCTCGAAGCTATACGAGCTCGAGATGGAAAAGAGGAAGGCTGAACAGGCGGAGCTGGAAAAAGATAAAAAACGCATAGAATGGGGGAGCCAGATCCGTTCCTATGTGCTCCAGCCATATCGCCTGGTAAAAGATCACCGCACCAATTTCGAGGTGGGCAACGTCGATGCTGTCCTCGACGGAGATATCGACGAGTTCATCAGGCGATATCTCCTACAAAGCGCCAAGGAGTAACTCGGTTTCTTTCAACATTCTTGTCTCAGCGCGAGCTGTGCTTTGGACTATCCGGATCCACAGGGACGATGTGCGGATACGCCTCTGCGTCATCCAACTCCGATGACTCCTCATCATAGAGGAAACCGTCGTCGTTGAAATCAGAATCATCCTGGATAATGCCCACCGCATGAAACCTGTAGCGGATGCAACACCTCGGCTCGACAATTTCTTCCTTCCAGTGCATGCCCATAGCACCCTCCTGTCCGGACCAGCGGTCCAGTAGTTCGAATGCTGCGGTCATACTTATTGAAGAATTGAAATCGATCAGGGAGACAACTATCTAGGCGGGCCGCAGCATGTTTCCAAAGATCGGTAAATGGAAATGCATTGGCAAAGAATTCGATGATGTAAGAGTGCGATGTGGCGTCATACTAGATCGCAGGCCAGGCTTGTCAACTCTTTGTTGCAGAATTTTTGTTTGGACGCTATCTGTCGCGTTATCGGCAATAGCCGGGTCTCTTATCGCTTGACTTCCTCTTGCCTATAAATATAACTCCCTGAAATTTCAATTGTTTCATGATTCTTTCCGTTTTATCGGCGAGAGGGGAGCCATGTCTGATTCCGACAATCAATACGTCGAGTTGCGGCGCAGTAAGGCCGCAGAGCTCCGCAAAAAGGGGATCAATCCATACAGCAATGAGATAGTTCCCGCGAATACTGCGGCAGAGATCCTCGAGGGATATGGGGCAATGGATGCCGCTGGCCTTGAGCAGCTGGATAAGTCGTTTTCCATCGCAGGCCGCATAATGGCGATCAGGGCATTTGGAAAGGCCGCATTCCTGCAGGTCAGGGATAGAACCGGCAGGGTTCAGGTCTTCGTTCAAAAACAAACTCTTAAAGAAGAAGACTTCGAGCTTTATAAGATGTTCGATGTGGGCGATTTCGGCTGGTTTAAAGGCAAGCTCTTCCGCACAAAGACGGGCGAACTCACTGTTGCCGCGGATGAACTAAGATTCGTTACTAAGGCGGTTCGTCCGCTTCCAGAGAAATGGCACGGGCTCACCGATGTCGAGACCAGATATCGCCAGCGCTACGTCGACCTCATCGTGAATGAAAGCGTGAAGCAGACCTTCGTGCGCCGCTCCGAGATCATCCAGGCAATACGCGAGTTCATGGTCTCAAAGAAGTTTCTCGAGGTCGAGACTCCGATGATGCACCCGATCCCTGGAGGCGCCGCGGCCAAACCGTTCGTCACTCATCACAACAAGCTCGGTCAGGACCTCTTTCTGAGGATTGCGCCGGAGCTCTATCTGAAGAGGCTTGTAGTCGGCGGTTTTGAGCGCGTATTTGAGATCAACCGCAATTTCAGAAACGAGGGGATATCGATCCAGCACAATCCCGAGTTTACCATGCTGGAATTTTACCAGAGTTACGCGACCTACGAGGACCTGATCAGATTGAGCGAGGAGATGATATCCTCGGTCGCGACCCGCGTGCTTGGTACGGCCGAGATCGAATATCAGGGGACTAAGATAAATCTCGCGCCGCCGTATGCGCGATATCCGATGAAGGAAGCATTGGTGAAGATCGGCAATGTCGACCCCGAGATATTCACATCAAGGGAGAAGGCGCTCAACTACGCCCTGGGTCTGGGCGATGAACTTAAGTCAAAGAAGGAGGGGCTCGGCGCAATTCTCACAGAGATCTTCGAACTCACGGTAGAGAAGAAGCTCATCCAGCCGACTTTCATCACGCACTATCCGACCGAAGTCTCCCCGCTCTCCCGCAGAAACGAAAAAGATCCGGAAGTCGTGGATCGTTTCGAGTTGTACATCTACGGCCGCGAGATAGCCAATGCGTTCTCGGAACTGAATGACCCGGAGGAACAGGCGGGGCGTTTTCAGGAGCAGGTCAAGGCGCTCTATGGCGGGAATGAGGAGGCGATGCATTTTGATGACGACTACATCTGCGCGCTGGAGTACGGCATGCCCCCGGCCGCAGGCGAGGGCATCGGCATAGACAGGCTCGTCATGCTTCTAACGGATTCTCCGTCGATACGCGACGTGATCCTCTTCCCGCTACTTAAGAAGAAGCAGGAGCAGCAGGCTGCTCAGGCTGGCGAGGACCGCACGTGAATCTCAGGCTCGCTGCTTGGATCGCCCGGCGCTACCTATGGTCGCGCAGCGCCGGCCGGTTCGCACCGCTTCTCACCGCCACTGCGATAGCGTCAATCGCGATGGGCACGCTTGCGCTCATCGTGGTCATGTCCGTAATGCGAGGATTCAAGCGCGAGCTGACCGATCGACTCCTCGGTTTCAATGCCCACATTACGCTCACGAAGGTCGCAACGGCGCAGGATATGAACCGGGGAGAACTCGAGTCCATATTTGCTGGCGCAGACGTGCGCGACGTGGCGCCCTTTGTACAAGGAGAGGTGATCGCTGCATCGAGGGCAGGTGGCGAGTCCTCCGCTCAGGGCGCGCGCGTGCGCGGAATAGACCCTGCAGAGCTTGGGGCTATGGGCGGAGTCTCCATATACTTCCCGCCGACAAGCGAGGGTTTTTCGGAGCTTTCGGCAGGGGGCCGCGGCCTTCCAGGAGCCGTGATTGGAAACGAGGTCGTTGGGCAGCTTATGGTCCACCCTGACTTCGGTGACGAGATCGAGCTCACTGCCCCGCTTGCTGAAGTCGGGCCCTCCGGCGAGCTCATGCCGAATCGTCGAATATATCGCGTGGCCGGCATGTTCCGTGCCGGGATCTATGACCTCGACAGCAAGTACATTCTCCTGTCGATCGAGGAGGCGAAGCGACTCCTCGGCGAACAGGCAGTCTCAGGCTGGCAGGTGCGGCTCGCCGATGCGACCGATGCGCCAGGTGTTTTGCGCGCGATGCAGGCAAAGCTGCCTGAAGGCTGGAAGGCTCAGGGAGTGGACGCGCAGAACAAAAAGCTTTTCGCTGCGCTGGCCCTTGAGAGGCTCGCGATGGGCGCGATCCTGGTCATGGTGCTGGCCATCGCATCGTTCGCCATTTCAGGCGTGATCCTGCTGATCACCGCGGCGAAGCGCCGGGATATGGCCATCCTCGAGGCAGTGGGGGTAGCAGGCAGGAGGATTAGAGTCATCTTCATGCTCAACGCCGCCTTCATCGGCGCCATAGGCTCATGCATCGGCCTTGCGGCAGGGATCGGAATCTGTCTCGCTGCCATGCGCTGGCCGATCCGCTTGCCGGATTCTTACTATCTTGATTTTCTACCGGTCGATCTCGATCCCATATTGTCCGCGGCATCCGCTGCGGCTGGAATTGCGATAGCGATAGTCGCTTCGCTCTATCCGGTGCGCCAGGCATCGGAGCTCAACCCTGCAGAGGCGCTGCGCTATGAGTAACTCGGTCAAGATAATCGGGTTCATAAGCGCCCGCCTGAATTCGCCCTGCGGCATGCCTCGCTCCATCAAGGTGATGAGGGCTGTGGCGGCTACGGGGATTGCCGTAGCGGTGGCTGCCCTGATCATCGCTGTATCCATAGGCAGGGGATTCGAAAAGACCTACACGCGGGCGCTGCTCGATTTCAACTCACACGTGATCGTCATGGGCACCGGCGAGATTGAAAACCCGGACGAAGTGCTCGCCTCGCTTCGCGCATTTGAATTCTCCTCCGATGATGAGCGAAGGCTGGCTGCGCGCTACGGGTGGCTGGCTGCCTGGATGAGCGACGCGCGGGGCCTGCTTGAGCGCTCCTCGCTAATCAGGTTCGTCCCGCAGCGCGTGCTAATTCAAGAGGCCGCGATCGAGAAGGCCTCCCGCAAGGGCGTGATCGCTGCGACGCCATTCTTGTACCGCGAGGCCTTGATAGTGGGCGGCGGAGAGATACGCGGCGTTGTCGTCAAGGGCATCGATCCGGCCACGCAGAAGGGCGTGAGCGGGATGAGTATCGCGCTGTTTGACGGGTCGAATGACCTGGGAGAGGCGTTGACCTCGGATACCGGCGCCGACACGACCGTTATAGTCGGCGAGTCGCTTGCGAGAGAGCTTGGCCTGAACAAATCACACGCGACCCTTCGCATGATGGTCCCCGGCAAGGACCATAAGAAGAGCAATCTCGGCAGGGAATTTGTCGAGGCGCGCGCTGTCGGTACGTTCGCCTCCGGCATGCACGATTACGATGCGCAGTTTATGCTGATGTCGCTGCCCCTGGCACGCAAGATATTCGGTGCGCCCAGGACAGAGGTCACGGGCATAGAACTGAAACTGGACGATCCCACCAGGGCCCGGCTCGTTGCGGCCGCAATAGAGGAAGAGCTGGGGCCGGTCTATCGCGCGATCACATGGGATGAGCTCAACGGCGATCTCCTCTCGGCCGTGCGCCTCGAGAAGTTTGTCTCCGCATTGATCATGGGAATAATGCTCATAGTGGCGGCTCTCAACATCGTGGCCACTCTGGTGCTAATGACTATCTACCGCATGCACGAGATCGCTATCCTCAAGGCGCTGGGTCTGTCGGATAAAAAGGTGGGCAGAATTTTCATCCGCGGGGGCATGAGGGTCGGCGTTTGGGGGATAGCGGCGGGCCTGGTCCTGGGAATCGGCATCGCAGCTGCGATCGGCGCATTCAGGCTCATACCGCTTGAGGCGGAGATCTATCTCGTGGACTCCCTGCCTATTGACATTTCAGGACCGATATGTGGCATGTTAGCACTCTTTTGTGCTGCAGTGATCTTTATGACATCGAGGCTTGCGGCGCACAAGCTGGCGACGGTGCTGCCGGCGGAAGGACTCGCGCAGGCGAGGTAAATAAATGGCTCTGCTTGAAGCTCAGGGGATCTGGAAGTGCTATGCGGACACCGCGGTGCCCGTGGAAGTCCTTCGCGGCGCGGACTTTGCGATCGAGGAGGGCGAATCGGTCGCGATCTACGGAGCGTCCGGCGCAGGCAAATCCACGCTGCTGCATATCCTGGGCGGGCTGGACAGGCCCACCCGCGGACGCGTGCTGGCAGCCGGCATGGAACTGGGCGCACTCGATGACATGGAGCTTGCGCGATTCCGCAATCGGGAGGTGGGTTTTGTCTTTCAGTTCTATCACCTGCTCCCGGAGTTCACGGCGCTTGAGAACTCCATGCTGCCGGCGCTGATAGCCGGACTCGGGAGGCATGAGGCCGAGCGGCGCGGTCGCGAGGTCCTGGATGCGATGGGCCTGGCGAACAGGGCCATGCACAGGCCCGCCATGCTTTCCGGCGGAGAGCAGCAGCGCGTTGCGTTGGCGCGCGCTGCGGTGATGCGGCCGCGCGCCATCCTCGCGGATGAACCGACAGGCAATCTCGATCGCGAGACCGGGCTGAAGGTATGGGAGTATCTGCTGGACCTTAATCGCAGGCTGGGGATCGCGCTTGTCGCAGTGACGCACAACCGCGAGCTCGGGCTTGAGCTGTCGCGGCGCCTGGAGCTATGCGATGGCAGACTTCAACCGATGAAAGAGGTCGTTTGACGACCTTTGGAGGGCCTTAAATGTCGAACGGGGGAATAGCAAAGCGGGTCCTCGTCTTTTTTCTGCTGCTCTTTGCGGTTGCGGCGGCCTTTCCTGTGCGCGCCCACGCCGGCGGGCAGATCATCCAGGAAATAGCGTTTTCCGGCAACAACCGCACCCCCGAGCAGGCGCTGCGCAACACGATCAAAGTCCAGGCTGGAAGGCCTCTCGACGCCGAAGCGGTTGACCGCGATATTGCCGCGCTGTTCAAGCT
>JBBAAC010000077.1:0-10336 GCA_041658465.1 bacterium
GAACATCATGAACCATGTTATCGCGGCTATCGTGGCGGCCGCTCCGAAGTCGCGCTGAACGAGTATCGCGCCCGAGACCGCGGCCATGAAAAGGATGTGCGGCAGGAATCCGACCGTGAAGCTCTTGATGCGGTCGGCCTTCTTCTCGAGCGAGTATGCGAGGAATATTATCATCGCCACCTTTGCGAGCTCGGAAGGCTGGAACGCAATCGAGCCTATCCTTATCCAGCGATTGGCGCCGCTGATCGTGCGCCCTACGCCCGGTATGAAGACGGCCGCGACCAGGACCAGCGCGCCTATGAGGATCGGGTAGCAGAGCGTCCGGTAGCGCGTGTACGAGATGCTCGTGGCGGCGGCCATGCCCGAGAAACCCAGCATCGCGAAGATCATGGTGCGCTTGAGGAAGAAGTAGGAATCGTTGAAGTGCTCGCGGGCCAGCACCGCGGAGGCGCTGTAGGTCATCGTCACGCCGATGCCCACGAGCAGGATCGTGCAGAACAGCAGCGCCGTGTCCAGATGGACGCGCTGGTAGTCTATGTCTGAATATCTAGAACTCATGTTTTTTTAAAACCCTCTCATATACACTTCGCCGGCCTCACGCCTTGCTGGCCTTGCCGGCTTTGTCGATCCCATTTACCGCATCTACAAACGCCCTGCCGCGGTCCGAGTAGTCCTTGAACATGTCGAAGCTCGCGCACGCAGGAGAGAGAAGCACCACGTCGCCGGGCTCCGCCACCCGCGAGGCGATCGATACCGCCTCGTCCATGCTCTTCGCACGCACTGTCGACGCGAACGGCGAGAGCGTTTTTTCCATCTCCGGCGCCGCCTCGCCGATGAGCACGAGCTTCTTGACCTTGCCTTTTACGTGCCCTGCCAGCGGCGCGAAGTCTGCGCCCTTCGAGAGGCCGCCCGCTATCAGCACCACCGGCTCCGCGAATCCCTCCAGGGCGCGGATCGTGGCTCCGACGTTTGTTCCCTTCGAGTCGTCGTAATAACGCACGCCCTTGAGCTCTGCCACGAACTCCACCCTGTGAGGCAGCCCCTTGAACGAATTGAGTGCTGCGGCCAGGTCCGCGGGGTCGGCGCCGGCGAGCTCCGAAGTCATGAGGGCGGAGAGCATGTTCTCGCGGTTGTGCGGTCCCTCCAGCTTCACGTCCGCCAGCGAATAGCGGTTCGGCGTGCTGTCCGGCGCGTAGACCCACAGATCCCCGTCGCCGTACCAGGCGCGGCCTGCCCTCTGTTCGGAAGCGCGGTGCGCGCCGAAGAGCCTGCCCGTCGCGTCGAAGGGTATGAGCCTGCATCGCTGAGCTATGGCTGCCTGAGCGACCGCTTCGTCGGCCGCGTTGTAGATCCCGAAGCCGTCCTCCGGCACCTGCGCCATGAGCCTCGCCTTGCTGGCCACATAGTTCTCGAACGTGCCGTGGCGATCCAGGTGGTCCTGCGTCACGTTGAGCCATATCATTATGTAGGGCCTGAGCGACGGGGTCGTCTCTATCTGGAAGCTGGAGACTTCGAGCACGATATAATCCGCCTTATCGGCGTCCGCGAGCACGTCGAGCAGAGGGGTGCCTATGTTTCCGGCGACGCACGCATTGATTCCGGAGTTTTCCAGCAGATGGCCGATAAGCGCCGTGGTCGTAGTCTTTCCGTTCGTGCCCGTCACCGCGATCACGGGCTTTGAGATCTCCCACACCGCCAGCTCAAGCTCGCCTATGATAGCCGCCCCGCGTTCGCGCGCCAGCGAGAGGCCGGGCAACTCGAGCGGCACGCCCGGACTTATCACGATTATTTCGCTCTCAGCGCAGAGCGCCGGGTCATGGCCGCCCAGTGCGAATTTCACTCCCATCCCGTCAAGGGCAGCGAGCGCATCCGTGAGTTCCGACGCCGGCTTCTTATCAGTGGCGGTCACGACGGCACCCGCGGCAACGCAATGCCTCGCCGCAGCCAGCCCTGAGCGGCCGAGGCCGATTATGAGAACTTTTTTATTCCTGAGATCGCGCATAATTTAATTCCGTCGTTACAATAACGTCGTGCGTTAGTTCGTTCGTAAAAACCACGAACGCACAGCTTTACCGCAGTTTCAGCGTCGAGAGCGACGCGAGGGCCAGCACGATCGATATGATCCAGAATCTCACTATGACCTTTGATTCGCTCCATCCCTTGAGCTCGAAATGGTGATGGAGCGGCGCCATCCTGAAGATGCGCTTGCCGGTCAACTTGAATGAGATCACCTGCGTGATCACGGAGACCGTCTCCAGGACGAAGATCCCGCCTATGAGCAGGAGCAGTATCTCGTTCTTTGTCACGACCGCCGCGTAGCCCAGAAGTGCCCCGAGCGGCAGCGAGCCCACATCCCCCATGAAGACCGAGGCTGGATGGGCGTTGTACCAGAGGAACCCGATGCACGCGCCCACGACCGCCCCGCACATCACCGCGAGTTCCCCGCTTCCAGGAACAGACTGGACTGACAGGTAATTCGCGATGGCCGCGTGGCCCGAGACGTACGCGAGTATCGCATACGCGAGGAAGGCGACTATCGACGGCACGCTCACGAGCCCGTCCAGGCCGTCGGTTAGATTCACGGCATTCGACGCGCCGACGATCACGAGCACAGCGAAGGGCACGTACCACATGCCGAGGTCCGGCGTTAACCCCTTGAAGAACGGCAGGGAGAGCTCGTGCGACAGGCCGACCGTGTCGAAGAGTATGAGCGCCGGGACGAGGGCGGCCAGCAGCTGAAGCGGAAACTTCCAGCGCGCTCGAAGCCCCTTCGCATCCCTGAGTATCACCTTCCGGTAGTCATCGAGGAAGCCGATTATGCCGAATGAGACCACGATCGATATGCCTATGAGGACGAAAGGCTCGGCGAACCGCGACCAGAGCAGCACTGACAGGATGACCGCTATCCAGATGAGGATCCCGCCCATGGTCGGGGTGCCGCGCTTGTCCATGTGGGTGATGGGGCCGTCATTGCGCACCGTCTGCCAGAACTGCTTGGACGCCAGCATGCGGATCATCCGGTTACCGAAGATGAAATATATCGCCATCGCGGTGAACGTGGCCATGAATGTGCGGAACGTGATGTAGCGCACCACGTTCATGCCTACGATCTCGTTGTGCAACGGATATAATAGATAATAGAGCATTCTCTTATCCCATCCCTATTTCATTCTTGAGGTGTTCGACCACGCTCTCCATCCTCATGCCGCGCGATCCCTTGACCAGCAGCACGTCGCCGGCGCGAAGATCGGCCTCGACCGCGCGCGCGAGCTCCTCCGCGTCTTCGCATTCCACGACCTGCGAGCCCGCGAGCCCGACGGAGCGGGCTCCCTCCGCCACATCATCAGCGAAATCGCCGACCACGAACAGCATCTCCACGCCCATGCGCGCTGCATCCTCGCCCAGCTGCCGATGCAGGGCGGCCGAGGTCTCGCCTAGCTCAAGCATGTCGCCGAGGGCGGCGACGAACCTGCCGGCGCGCTTTGCCGCGCCCACGGTCCGAAACGCGGCGCGCATCGACTCCGGATTGGCGTTGTACGAGTCGTTCACCACGCGCGCGCCGTTAGCGAGCTGCACCCGCTCGAAACGCATGGCCATCGGCTTGAATGCGGAGAGCCTCTCGGCCGCAGCAGCCGGATCGATTCCAAGAGCGAGGCCGACCGCGACGGCGGCCAGGGCGTTCATCACGTTATGCGCGCCCGGGACCGGAAGCCTTGCCTTGAACTCCCGGCCGCACGCCGCGAACGCGAGTTCGATGCCGTCCAGACCGTTCGTGTCCATGTGCATGAAGCGCACGTCGCATTCGTTCTGCATTCCAAAGGTGATCTTCTTTCCCGCGTGATGCCGGGCCATCTCGCGCACCCAGCGATCCTCCGCGTTGACGACAGCGATGCCGCGGCCGTCCATCGCCTCGAAGAGTTCGCCCTTTGCGCGCGCCACCGCTTCGACCGTATGAAGTTTTTCCAGATGAGCGGCGGTCACGTTCGTTATGATGCCGACGTCCGGGCGCGCGACCTCCGCGAGCCTCTTGATCTCGCCCGGCGCGTTCATCCCCATCTCCAGTATCGCAACGCGATGGCTGTCGTCCCACCGAAAGACCGTGAGCGGGAGGCCTATGAGGTTGTTGAAATTTCCCTCGGTCTTGACGACGGGGCCCAGCGCCCAGGCCACCTCGGCCGTCATCTCCTTTGTGGTGGATTTGCCGTTGCTGCCGGTAATCGCCACGCACGGCGCAGCGAAGCGGCTGCGCCACCAGCCGGCGATGTCGCCCAGCGCGTTCACCGTGTCCTCGACCTCGACGACGGCCAGAGACCCGGGAATCTGCGCGCCCTTGTGCACGACGGCCGCGTCGGCGCCGGCGGCCGCCGCGTCGCCCAGGAACTCGTGCCCGTCGAAGTGGGCTCCGCAGATCGCCACGAACAGATCGCCCTGCGCGATCTTCCGCGTGTCTATGGAGATCGAAGTGAACAAACGGTCGGGATCCCCTTGAACGAGTCTCCCGTTCGTTGCCTTCGATATTTCGCCAAGAGTGAACTTCATGTAGTCAGCCTCGTTCATGCCTTTAAAAACTCCGCAAGCACCTCGCGATCGTCGAAATGGAGGCGCTTATCGCCCATGAGTTGATAATCCTCATGCCCCTTGCCGGCCACTACCAGCACGTCGCCCGCGCGCGCGATAGAGACCGCCCTGCCGATCGCCTCGCGGCGATCCGCTATGACTTCATAGCCTATTTCGCCTGCGAACCTGGGCGCGCTTTCACGCACGCCGGGAAGTATCTCCTCTATGATCGTCTCCGGGCTCTCGCTGCGCGGGTTGTCGCTGGTGACTATCACGACGTCCGCGAGGCTCGCGGCGGCGCGGCCCATGAGAGGCCGCTTCTTGCGATCGCGGTCCCCGCCGCAGCCGAAGACAGCGATGAGGCGCCCGCCTTTTCCTCCCACGAGTTCCTTCGCGTGAGACAGCGCGTTGTCGAGCGCGTCCGGCGTGTGGGCATAGTCGACGAGCGCAAGCAGCCCGCGATTATTTTTGACCGATTCGAACCTGCCGGGCACCGACGCAACACCCTCGATCCCCTGGGCAATCTTTTCCAGCGGAATACCCAGCCCGATCGCGGCCGCCGTCGCAGCGAGGATATTCTGCGCATTGAAGCTGCCGCAGAGCCTCGATCTGCACTGGAACGAGCCGTGCGGGGTCTCCACGCGCATGCGCAGCCCGGAGGCATCAAACTTCATGTTGCTCGCCATGACGTCGCCCCGGTTCTTGAGACCGAAGAGGGTCACCGGGACCGGACAGCGCCTCGCCAGCTCCAGGCCGTAGGGATCGTCCGCGTTGATCGCGGCGAACGCCGCGGGCTTTCCTCCCTCGGAGAGGATCTTCTCGAAGAGGATCGCCTTTGCCGCGAAATACTCCTCCATGCCGTTGTGGTAATCCAGATGCTCGGGCGTAAGGTTGGTGAAGATCCCTGCATCGAACCTGCAGCCGGCCACGCGATCCTGCGTAAGCGCATGGGATGAGACCTCCATGGCGCACGCGCGGCAGCCGGCATCCCGCATGCTGCCCAGGAGCCGCTGCAGGTCGAGCGACTGCGGGGTAGTGTGCGGAGCCGGTATGCGCCTGCCGGCATATCTGTATTCTACCGTGCCTATAACGCCCGGCGAGCGTCCAAAAGCCGCAAAGATCGATTCGAGCAGATAGGTGGTCGTGGTCTTTCCGTTCGTGCCAGTGACCCCCACGAGCGTCATCTCGGCGGAAGGATCGCCCTGCATCCGAGCGGACATCATCCCGAGCGCGCGCCGCGCGTTTTCAACGATGACGTTCACGGCATCGCCGCACAACTCGGCCGGCCTCTCGCTCACCACAGCCACTGCACCGCGCGCCACTGCATCCGGCGCGAACTCGATGCCGTCGCGCTTGGAGCCCTTGATCGCTACAAAGCAGTCGCCGGGCGCCGCGGAAGAGGCGTCATACGCCAGGTCCTTCACTTCGACCTCGGCGCTGCCGCGCACCTCGCGCACCTCAATATCCCTGATCAGTTCTGCAAGTTTCATTTTGTATCCATTCGAAAGATCCCATTGAATCCGGGGGATCCTTCGGCGAGCGCGTCCTATATCTCTGCCTCAGGATGACAGCCTACGGCTGTCACATCATCGGCTTGAATTCCACCGTGCACCTCGTCCCTGCATCAACGGCGCTCCCGGGCGACGGACTCTGGTTCACCGCAACGCCGCTCCCCTTGAATTCCCAATCGATCGCAGCGTCCTTTGCGGCGGCAAGCACGCCGCGCATCGTGAGGCCGGTTAAGTCGGGCAGTCGCCACGTGCCGTCGCTGTGCTGCACGACCGGGTCGGCCTTCGATTCCTCTGATGCCACCACAGCCAACTCTTCCACGGCGGCCGACGTGGGCAACGCCTGCGCAGTCGTCACGAGCGTAGAGGGCACCTTGAGGTAATGCAGCGACTCTTCCACGATCGTTCTGAAGAGCGGCGCAGCCACCTGTCCGCCGTAGTACGCGCCTCGCGGCTCGTCGATTCCGACAAAGACTGCTATGCGCGGCGAATCCGCCGGCGCAAAACCGACAAACGATGCGTAATATCTTCCCTCGGCGTATCTTCCTGTCCGCGAATCTACCTTCTGCGCAGTGCCCGTCTTGCCGGCCATCTGGTATTCGAGGCTCGCCGCGAGAGTGCCCGTGCCTCCCTCCTGCGTCACCCTCCTGAGCAGGCCGTTCATCACCTTTGCTGCGGCCTCTCCAATCGGCTGGCTCACGACCTGCGGAGTCGTCTCAAAGAGCACCAGGCCCTTGTCGTTCGTGATACGCTTGACGACATAGGGCTTCATCAGATTTCCGCCGTTCGCGATCGCCGCAAACGCCACCGACATCTGCAGCGGAGTTACCGCTATCCCCTGTCCAAACGCGATCGTGGCGAACTGGATAGGCGACCACTTCGATCGGGGCGACAATAGCCCTGCCGCTTCGCCGGGAAGGTCGATGCCCGTTTCCTTGCCGAAGCCGAACGACTTGATCGCTTTCTCCACCCGCTCCTGCCCCAACTGCTGCTCTACCTTGTACGCGCCGATGTTGCTCGACACCCTGATGATGTCGGCGACCGACAGCTTTCCGTGCGCGTGGGAATCGCGGACGATGTTGGTGCCTATCTTTATAGAGCCGCCCTCGCAGTTGAAGGTATCATCGGACTTCACGGCCCCCGCATCGAGGGCAGCCGAGACCACTATCACCTTGAACGTGGAGCCGGGCTCACGTGGCTCGACAATCGCGCTGTTGCGCCAACTCGCGAGCGGATAGCGGTCGTACTCGTTCGGATCGAATGTCGGAATGTTCGACATCGCGAGCACCGCGCCGGTGCGCACATCTATGACCACCGCCTGTCCAGCGCGCGCATGCGCGGTAGTCACTCCCTTGGCGAGCGCACGATCCGCTATGTACTGCAGCGTCTTGTCGATGGTGAGCTCGATATTTTTCGACTCCGCATCACCATCTTCGGCGTTGGGCGAGAGGTAGAGATGGCCCCTCGCATCGCGCTTCATGTCCTGCGACTGCGTGTGCTGGGCGAGCACTTCGTCGTACCTGAGCTCGACGCCGCCCAGCGGCTCGTTATCGAAACCGACAGCGCCCAGCACGGACGCCCCTACGGATCCGTTCGGATACGAGCGCTTGCTCTCGCGCATCGCGTAAATTCCCTCGATGTTAAGCCCCTTGATCGCTTCGGATTCGGCCGTGCTCACGCGTCGCTTCACCCAAACAAACTTTCGCTGGGAGCTGAGCCTGTCGAGGAGCTGTGCGCGATCCACATGCAGCGCCTGGGCAAGCTTGCCCGAGGCCTCTACCGCGCCCTTGATCTCCCTTGGATTTGCAAAGATCGAATCCGCCGTGACGTCGATCGCCATCTCCCGGCCGGCGGCATCCAGGATCTTGCCCCGCATGCTGCTTTCGCGCACCGCGGTGCGATACTGCCGAAGCGCCACATTTTCGATGGCGGCGTTGTCCTTCAAATGGAACGCAACAGCTCGGCAAATCAGGATGCCGAAGCAGAGCGCGAGGAAAGCGGCGATCGCAAAAACGCGCTTCACGCTTCGCCCTTCGTTCGGCCGTTCTGATTTTCTAAACCTCGGCATCGTTATCTCGTCACTAATCAGGGTCGTTGGACGATCACGACCTCGTCGCCATTCGGCAGCCGCATGCCGAAGCGCTCGGCAGCGACCTTCGACAACCGCTCGGGCGATTTCTGCACCGCAACCTCGGCCTCGAGGATATCCCGCTGCTGCGCCAGATCCGTGGTCTCCTTGCGTATGCGGCTCACCTCATAGCCCAGCTGGATCACCTGTATGCGCGCCCAAACGTAGAGCAGCGCCAGGACAACGCAGATTCCAAGCAGGGACAGCGCCTGCCGCAGATACCTGCGGCTGACCGCCGCGCTCTTCGGCGCGATGGGCTGCCGCCTCACCGCGCTTATCATCGAAATTGTGCTCATAGTCTCTCAAGGACCCTCAGCTTCGCGCTGCGCGCCCGCGGATTCACCCTCACCTCCGCCTCCCCGGGCTTGACCGCCTTTCGGACCGGCAGCGAATAATCCCCCTCCGCCGCAAGCCTGCGGAAGGCGTGCTTCACGCGCCTGTCCTCGAGCGAGTGGTAGCTGAGCACCACCAGCCTGCCGCCCGCGGTGAGGATCTTCGGCGCCGATGTCAAAAAACGGTCCAGCTCGCCCATCTCGTCGTTTACCGCTATGCGTATCGCCTGGAACACGCGCGTCGCAGGATGTATTCTCAATCTGCGCGCCTGCGCGGGAACCGCGGCAATCACGGCCGCCGCAAGTTCACCAGTGCTCTCGATCCTTCTGCCCGCAAGCGCCCTCGCGATCCTTCCGGCGAAGCGCTCCTCGCCGAACTCCCGGAGGATCGTATGGAGATCCTCTTCATCTATCCTTTCAAGGAGCTCCGCCGCGCTCTCGCCGCTTTGCGGATCCATCCGCATGTCCAGCGGCGCATCCTTCCTGAAACTGAAACCGCGGCTTCCCATATCCAGCTGGAAGCTCGATACTCCGAGATCCGCAAGGATCCCGTCGACCCGCTCGATGCCAAGGCCGGCCAGGACGCTCTCCAGCTCGGCCATCCTGCCCTGCACGATCGTGACGCGTGCACCGGCAAACATGAGGCGGGATCTTGCCGCCTCCACGGCATCCGGATCGCGATCGATTCCGATGAGCCTTCCATCAGGCGCCGTGGCAGCCAGGATTTTCGCGGCGTGGCCGCCGCCTCCCACGGTCGCGTCAACGATCAGCTTCCCCGGCATTGCCCCGAGGAATTCTACCGCCTCGCGCATCATCACGGGCTCGTGTAAAAAATTCGTCCCGTCTCCCAGCGCTTGCTCCTCGGTCATTGCGGTTCCCCGTCGGGGGTCTCGCCCAGGAATGCGAGCAGCGCGTCCTCGACCGACGAGTAGATCTCCTCATCGAGGCCCATCGCCTCGAGGATGCGGCGCACGTACCCGCTGGCCGCAGCCATCTTGAGATCGCCGCCGTCGCACTGGAACTCCACTATGCGCTCGGCGATCCGCTGCACGAGCTGATAATCGAGGTGCCTGAGCCCCTCGAAGTTGAGCACCACGTTGTGCTGATCGCACTGAGCAAGCGAACGTAGCACCTCGTCGAGCACGTGCGCATTGCGGCGCGAGAGCTCGCCGTTCACTCCGACCACGGATATGTCGTGAAATCTTTTTACCTCGAACATGGCTATAACCCCAGATCCGCGAGCGCGGCACCCATGCCCTCGAGCCGTGCCTGCGCGCCGCGGAAGACCTGTTCCCAACGCTCGTGCGACCAGAGTTCGAATCGCTTCGTCATGCCTACGATCACCACGTCGCGCGAGATGCCTGCATAATCGCGCAGCGTGGGCGGTATGAGGATCCGGCCCTGCTTGTCGATCTGGCATTCGGACGCTGCCGAGATGAAGACCCGCTGCAGCGCCTTCACCTCGTCCTTGAACTGCGGCAGCGCAGCCACCCTCCGCTCCAGGTCCTGCCACTCCGGGAGGGCATAGGCCCAGAGGCAGTTGTCGAAATTGGTGACGATCACGCGGTCGTCAGAGCCCGCCGCAAGGATCTCCCGGAAGCGGGACGGGACCGAAATCCTGCCCTTTGAATCTATCTGATGGTGGTATCGCCCACGAAACATGTGTTAATCCCATTATTTAGGGAGTCATCCCACTTTCTCCCACTTCATGGGCAAAATAACGGCAAATTCCTTACCCCGTCAAGATTTTTCTCCTCCTAATCCCTTGAAAAAACAGGATTTTTCCGATTTTCGCCCCGTGGGTGTCGGAT
>JBBAAC010000078.1:0-10275 GCA_041658465.1 bacterium
ACCTCGCGACGGATATGGGCCTTATCGAGAAGAGCGGGGCGTGGTACACCTGCGGCGAGGATCGCATAGGCCAGGGCCGCGACAACGCGCGCCTCTATCTCAAGGAGAACCAGAAGCTCATGGCCCGGCTCGAGAAGACGATACTGGAGAAACACGGCATAGTGAAGATTGCTGACGCTGCTGCGGCCGCGAACGCGCAGACCAAGGAGCCGGCGAAGGTCGAGGCCAAGGCTGAGGCCAAGGAGAAGCCGGCGAAGTAGTCGAGGGGAACACCGGATGCACGAGAAGCGCCCCGAGGTTCAGCGGGGCGCTTTTTTGCGGGTCTCGAGTTCTTTATAATTGTCTTTTCAATAATTCTGCGTCGCTGACGGTTTGGCTCGTTCCAACGCTTCCCTGGGTTTCATCGTCAAGGTTTGATAAAAACACCGCCTTCCTCTCCTCGGGCGAAGGAGGAACGCCGTCCTTCCAAAAATAGGCCGCGGCCGAGTGGAACAACGTCGTGGCAGGTCTTGAATTTTCGCTATCGCTGTCGGAAGTTGGTTTCGCGATCCTGAAATCAGCCTCGATCTTGGTCAGGAGCTGGTCGGCAGCGGGTCCGTCAGATTTGAAGTAGAGATATTGCTCTGGATGGATAAAACCATTCGCGTAGAGCAGGGCGATTTTCTTCTCGAAGATCGGCGACTGCTCCAACATTTTCTTCACGCGACGAGGATCCGTGTATATGCAAGCCGTCAGCTCGGCGATATCTTCGTCGACGTTTGTCTCTGCGTACTTTGTGATGATGCCCTTCTCGTTGAGCCTCTTCATCACTGCAGCGTCTTCCGTACCCTTGTCTTCCTTTCGGGTTCGGATGTAGTCATTGCCCGTGACGTTGAGATAGACATCGCCCGCAACGGACTTCCACTCATCCCTGAATTTATCGCCCAGCTTGTCCGTAAGCAGATGCGCGGCCTCATGATATGGCGCTGGGCCCGACAGGTCGTCTACTCCCAGCCTGATGATGCCGAGCGAGCCGCTCGCATATCCGCCGAGGCCCTCGGTTGTAGTGGGTCTGAAGTCCACAGCCCTGATATTTTTCCTCATCTCAGGAGCGAGCGTCGATATGATCATGCCGAAGTCCTGAACCCTTTTATCCTGAGCCTCCGGCGGCTCATCGCGATGGACGAATTCGATTGGAACGCGCGAGTGCGAATCATATCTGGAATAGAGTTTCTCGAGCTGCGGCGTGATCCCGAACTTGAGCCTCTCGATGAACTTGTCTTCATGGCTATGCGTCAGGGACGCGTCACCCTTGCCGTACCGCACCGTTCCATGGCCGTCGATTTCTATGCCCTGATCTGACAGGAGATTGTAAAAGGAAGGTGTCTCCCTGAAGATGTTTGCGGCAAAAACGATTTCTGTAATCGCCTCGCCATCGTTTTTTGTCAGGATGTCTATTCCCTCTTTGCTGACGAAGCCCAAGCGGCCGTCGTTCGGCTCACCCACGATTACATATTCGTACTCGTTGCCGGTGAGGTTCCTGAGGTACTCCTTTTCCTCGGGGCAGAGTTCCTGTGTCCTGAGCATGTTGGCGAGCGGCAGCACCATGTCATTATTATCGGCAGGCCGGATGCTCAAGTTGCTCCGCCAGACAGATAGAGGGATTGCCCTTTAAGGACGCGAGCTTGCCATTTAGATGGGGCGATGTTAGGGTTTCGCCGCTTTTGCTGCGCAGTCCTTTGTCGATATTTAACTGGTTGAATTATAAGACGAATCTGGAGCGACTCGATGATGAAGGCAGCTGACATCCGCGAGGCATTCCTTGCCTATTTTGAGCGCAACGGCCATACGAGGGTGCGCAGCTCATCGCTCGTGCCTGCAAACGACCCCACGCTCTTCTTCACAAACGCCGGCATGGTCCAGTTCAAGGACGTGTTCACAGGGGACGAGTCCAAGCCATTCAAGCGCGCATGCTCCTCGCAGAAGTGCATGCGCGTATCAGGCAAGCATAACGACCTGGAAAACGTCGGGCATACGCCCAGGCACCACACCTTCTTCGAGATGTTGGGCAATTTCAGCTTCGGCGACTATTTCAAAGAAGAGGCGATCGCGTTCGCATGGGAGCTGCTCACAAAGGAATACAAACTCGATCCCTCGAAGATGTACGTCACGATCTTCCGCGACGACGACGAGGCGGAGAAGCTCTGGCTCTCCCACGTGACAAAGGATCGCATCTTCCGCCTGGGCGAGAAGGACAACTTCTGGGCCATGGGCGACACGGGTCCGTGCGGTCCGTGCTCCGAGATACTCTGGGATTTCGGCTCAGGGCCTGTAACGGAAAGAGATCTCGAGTCCGATCGCTTCATGGAGATCTGGAACCTCGTCTTCATGCAGTTCAACCGCGCTGCCGATGGCAAGATGACCAGGCTCGCGGCGCCTTCGATCGACACGGGCATGGGGCTGGAGAGGCTCTCCGCTGTGATCGAGGGCGTGCGCTCGAATTGGGAGACGGATCTGTTCAAGCCGATCATCGCGGAGATAGCCGAGGCCGCGAAGGTGAAGCTCGGCGCCTCCGCCGAGACCGACGTGGCCCTGAGGGTGATCGCGGATCACCTCCGAGGCTCGGTCTTCCTCATCGGAGACGGCGTCATTCCATCCAACGAAGGGCGCGGCTACGTGCTCCGCAGGATCATGAGGCGCGCGATCCGCTTTGGGAAGCGCATCGGTCAGGACTCGCCATTTCTCTCCGGGCTGGCGGACGTCATCTTCGAAGAGATGGGCGGCGCGTATCCCGAGCTGGCCACTCACGAGCACTTCATAAAGAAGGTGATCGCTGCCGAGGAGGAGCGCTTCTACGAGACCCTGGACAAGGGCCTTGATCTCCTCATGGCGGAGGCAAAGCTCGCGAAGGGAAAGCAGATCAGCGGCGACACCGCGTTCAAGCTCTACGACACGTTCGGATTTCCGCTGGACGTCACACAGCTCATAGCGGCGGAGCAGGGACTTTCTGTCGACGTCAAGAAGTTCAACGAACTCATGGATGAGCAGCGCGAGCGGGCGCGCGCTTCCTGGAAAGGCTCCGGCGAGGAGGCGGTCCTTGGCATCTACAAGGAGCTCGTATCCCAGGGGATCAAGTCGACCTTCGTGGGCTATTCTGAGGAGACCGCTGAGGCGGAAGTCATCGCGATCACCAAGGGCGGAACGCGCGCGGACGAGGCGTGCGAGGGCGATGAGATAGAGCTCGTGGCCACTGCCACGCCGTTCTACGGCGAGTCCGGCGGACAGGTCGGCGATTCAGGTGTGGCCCTGGCCGAAGGCGTGGAGATGGAGATAGCGGATACCAAGCGACCGGTGCCGGAGCTTATCGTGCATCGGGGGAAGGTCGTGCGCGGCCGGATAAAGCTGGGGGATAGGCTTACCCTCGCCGTAGATGCGGAGCGGCGCGAGCGCACTCGATGCAATCATACGGCCACGCATCTTTTGCACCGCGCGCTTCGAGAGGTGCTGGGCGAGCACGTGAAGCAGGCAGGATCCCTCGTGGAACCGAAGCGACTTCGCTTCGACTTCTCGCACTTCCAGGCGATGACGCGCGAGGAGATCCGCGAGGTCGAGCGCCGCGCCAACGCGGCTATACGCAAGAATTATCCCGTGCTCACCTACGAGCTCAACTATGATGAGGCAGTGTCGCGCGGCGCGCTCGCGTTCTTCGGGGAGAAATACGGCGATCGGGTCCGGATGATCGACGTCTCAGGATATTCCAAGGAGCTGTGCGGCGGCACCCACGTGCACGCGACGGGCGATATAGGCATGATCAAGATCGTGGCCGAGTCGTCCGTGGCGGCAGGGGTGAGGCGCATAGAGGCTGTGACAGGCGCCGGTGTCGAGCGCTACATCGATGAGCTGGATTCGCAGAAGCTGGAGCTTGCAAAGGCGCTCAAGGCACAGCCGGCTGAGGTGGTCGACCGGGCGCGAAAGCTCGTGGAACAGGTGGCAGCGCTCGAAAAGGAGCTCAAGGCCGCGCGCAGCAAGGCAGCGGGCGAGGGGCTTAGCGATCTCATGGCTCAAGTGCGCGAGATAGGCGGCCTCAAGGTCCTGGCGGCCAAGGTCGATGCCCCGGATCGCAACACCCTTGCGGAGTGGGCAGAAAAATATCGCGACAAGCTCGGTGAGGGCGTGGTGGTGCTGGGCAGCGTCATAGAGGAAAAGGTAGTTCTCATCGCCGCTGTCTCAAAGTCGCTCACCCCAAAGGTGCACGCGGGAAAGATTGTGGGCAAAGTATCTGAACTCGTTGGCGGCAAGGGCGGCGGCAGGCCGGACTTCGCGCAGGGCGGGGGGCCGGATGCGGTAGGTCTTGAAAAGGCGCTCGCTGCTGTCGAAGAGTTCTTGAAATGAAAACTTTTCCCCTCCTTTGTAAGGAGGGGCAGGGGGAGGTAGATCAAGATCTACCCCCTCCAACTCCCCCTTACAAAGGGGGAGGGTTTCAGGAGGATCCAATGGTTCAGGCAAACCGCATCAGGCCCGGCACGGTCATCATGTTCAACAAGGAGCTCTGCCGCGTCATGAGCGTCACGCACCTCACCCCTGGCAACCTTCGCGCCATGGTGCAGGCCAAGATGCGCAACATAAAGACCGGCGTACAGTTCGAGAACCGCTTCCGCGCGACTGAAGACGTGGAACTCGCGTTTCTCGAGAAGCACCAGATGGAATATCTCTTCGATGACGGTGATCGCTATCACCTCATGAATACCGAGACCTTTGAGCAGATCGAGATGGACCGCGATATGTTCGGCGACGCGATCTATTACCTGCTCCCAAACACGAAGGTAGAGGTGACGTTCTACGAGGGCCAGCCGATCGGAGTGGAGCTTCCGACCACCGTGGACCTCAAGGTCATCGAGGCGGAGCCGTCCGTGAAGAAGCAGACCGCGTCCTCATCTTATAAGAAGTGCGTGGTGGAGACCGGGCTCACCGTCATGGTGCCGCCATTCGTCGAGGCCGGCGACGTGATCAAGATAAACACGGAGACGGGGGAGTATCTCGAGAGGGCGTAGGTCCTAGGTCTTCGTGCAAGAATTGACAGTGCGGGGAGGGGATGTTACCTTTCGGTCGTATGAATAAAGAACGAATCGACGACATCAGGAAGAGATACAAGGACGAATGGCTGCTAATCGCAGTCGACGAGGTTGACCCCGATACGCAGCAACCGCTCGAGGGGCATCTGTTGGCACATGGTCCGCATCGCAATGACATTCACGAAATGTCCAAACAGTTCTCGGGCACTGCCTACGTAGTGTATTCCGAAGACTGGCCGGACGATCTGGCTGCCTGTTTTTTGATCATATGAAAAAGTTTCCGCTGCCATCTGATCCAAAGATCGTCATCCTTCCAATCAGGATTGCGGGTCCAAGATCTGAAAGATATGTCCGCGTTATCCTCGATACAGGCGCCACTTATACGATGATTTGTCCCGAGATACTCGAAGAGGTCGGGTACGATCTTGGCAAACCCCTCAGGGAGAAAACAATTACAACCGCCAGCAGCATCGAGAAGGCACCATTCTACATGGTATCTCGGATCGATGTCCTGGGGTTTCATGTCGATCATGTCGAGGTCGCGTCACACCGTTTGCCCGAGCGCGTCCCTGCGGACGGCCTCCTGGGACTCAACGTCCTCAAACAGTTCAATGTCTATGCCGAATTCCGCGAGAGGGTCCTTCGACTGAGCGTGTGATCAAGATCAACACGAAGACGGGGGAGTATCTGGAGAGGGCGTAAGGAGTTCCGAGACGCGGCAATAAAAAAGGTCCGCGCATCAGCGGGCCTTTTTTATTCGTACGCATACGCTCAGCGCCTACTTTTTAATAAAACAATCCATCAGATACATATCGATGTTGTCGTCACCTTTCGGGGCTTTTTTTACACAGTCACAAACAGAACTGGAGGCAGGATCAGAACATGCATTAACGCAGTCTTGAATGAGGTCTTGTGTCTGCTTCTTAACTAAGTTCGTCGGATCCAGTTTCCGTGGTCCATGTCGCAGGCCTTTATCAAGGCTGTGTGCAAACCATTTGCCTCGCTCCGAGCACATTTGATAAATATCCGATGATTCGGACGTAGATGAGGCATCGCCCTGCACGCCTGTGTCCGGCTGCTGCGATGTGGGCGCGCTTGCATCCGGCTGCTCGACGGATTGCCCGAGCATCTCAGGCGATAGTCCCTCTGCGTAGAGCGCGCCAGTCGGTTCTGCCGAGCCCTTTTGCACCGCTGTATCGGATGCACAGCCGCCAAGTGCTCCGGCAGCCGGATAGACCACAAGGCCGTCAAAGATGTGGGACAAGGACATCTCGCCTTTAGCCACATGATAGATATTCTCGATCAGTCCCATGTTACCCTCCCATGTCGCGGTGCCGTGTACTCGGCCACGTTACTCCACTTATCGCCGCAGGCAATTTTTTGTTGCGGGCAAAATGTTAATTATTTCAAGAGTGATGCAAATATTACATAGTATGTCGAATATACCTCGACATACTATGTCAAAATATGCTATATTATGACTGATGCTGGAGTTACTCCGAAAGCAGATCCCGGGCGAGGAGTTTGATTATCAGATGCTCCTCGAAGCCCTGAAGGACTATGCGCGGCCGCGCGACAAGATCACGAGGCTCTTGCGCCGCAAGGAGATCGTTCGCGTGAAGAAGGGGCTCTATATCTTCGGCGAATCTCTTTCTCGCCGGCCTTTCTCGCGCGAGGTGCTGGCAAACATGATCTACGGCCCTTCATATGTATCGCTGGATTATGCGCTTGCATATCATGGGCTCATTCCAGAGCGGGTGGAGGCGGTTACATCCGTTACGACAAAGCGCAGCAGGCGATTCGCAACGCCGATTGGCCTCTTCATCTATCGCGGCATTCCATCAGAGGTATATCCGATCGGAGTGGATCGCGTGGAGATCGAAGGGGGGCGATCCTTTCTCATCGCGCGGCCGGAAAAGGCGCTTGCGGACAAGGTCCAGGCGGATCGCGGAACGGGAATCCGGACCCAGGCCGAAATAAATGAATACCTTGTGAAGCACCTGCGCATCGATGAGTCGACGTTAAGCGGGCTCAATGCCGATCTGATCGCGCAGATCGCACAGGGTTATCGATCCCGCAGGGTCGCATTGCTGGAGTCGATCCTGCGGAGACAAAGGAGGAGCGCACATGCATGAAGCCATCACGCAGATGCTTGCGCGATACGAATGCCGCCGCGTCGAGGATGCAGTTCGCGCGCTGCGCGAGATCCTGCAGGAGGTGGCGCTCCTGGGGCTCTGGCGCAGTAAATTTTTCGAGAAGGCCGCTTTTTATGGCGGAACGGCGCTGCGCATTTTTCATGGCCTGGACCGTTTTTCCGAGGATCTGGATTTCTCGCTTCTCAAACCGATGCCGGATTTTAATCTGGGGGCGTATGAAGAGGCGCTGAGGGCGGAGGTTCGGTCCTTTGGATTCGACATCGAGGTTGTGCAGAAAGAAAAGACCTCCGCGACGGCGATTCAATCGGCATTTCTCAAGGCCGACACCCTGAAACATCTCCTCGTCATCACGCCAAAGGTCGGCGGCATCGAGATGATCCCGCGCGGTCAGCAGGTCAAGGTCAAGCTGGAGGTGGATACTAATCCGCCCCCTGGGTTTGCGACCGAGGCGAAATTTGCGCTGCATCCGATCCCTTTTTCGGTGAAGACCTATGCTCTGCCGGACCTCTTTGCGGGCAAGATGCACGCGATCCTCTGCAGAAAATGGAAGAGCCGCGTGAAGGGGCGTGACTGGTACGATCTCGTCTGGTTTGCGGCAAATCATCCGAAGCTGCATCTGGCGCATCTGGAACAGCGGATGCGACAGAGTGGGCATTATAAAGAGAGCGAGGCGCTGACTGCCGATGCCTTTCGCGCGTTGCTCGCGAAGACGATCGAGGTCCTTCCGGTGGATCAAGCCCGGCGCGAGGTCGAGCCGTTCGTGCAGGACCCACAGGCACTCGATGTGTGGTCAGGGGCGTTCTTCAAGGACATCGCTCAACGGATTGAGGTCGTCTGAAATGGTCCCGCCCTTTGTAGAGGCAGGCGACGTGATCAAGATCAATACGGAGACGGGCGAGTATCTGGAGAGGGCGTAAGGTTTTTTTCCGCAGAAAGTAAAAGGCCTGCTACTCGCGGGCCTTTTAGTTTTGGATTCGTATTGATCGCTTCTGGTCCTAAGGAGATTTCGGTTATTTTGTGCAATCGTCAATATCGGGATCTCCTGCTTTGTTCTTTTTATCAATACAAACGGCGAAATTATCGTATCGTCCGCTCTGAACTGCCGCGTTACATTTCTCTAAACACTCGTACTCATACACCAGTGCTTTTTTCGGGTTTTTAATTTTCGTGCCATGGCACAGATCAACACAGTTAGGCCAACAGGTGGTGTCGGTAAGGCTGAATTTCCCTTTTTTAGCATTGCTTTCAAGACTATCGACGAAACAATCGTGTCGCCCATTCTTTTTTAATGTCTCGCACTTCTCTTTACACGCATCCAGATATTCATCTGAAAATTCAGTGCGTTTTCCGATACGTTTCATCTGGTCGTCACATGCAACATTACAATCAGCGTTTTTCGTGCTCGCGTCCGGTACCTCCTGCGCGCCCCCATCCGGCTGCTTGTCGGATTGCCCCAACATCTCAGGCGACAGTCCCTCTGCGTAGAGCGCGCCGGTCGGTTCTGCCGAGCCCTTTTGCACCGCTGTATCAGATGCGCAGCCGCCAAGCGCTCCGGCAGCCGGATAAACCACAACGCCGTCAAAGATGTGCGACAAAGCCATATCGCCCCTGGCCACATGATAAATATTCTCGATCAGTCCCATGTTACCCTCCCATGTTGCGGTGCCGTGTACTCGGCCACGCTACTCCACTTATCGCCGCAGGCAATTTTTTGTTGCGGGAAAAATTTCATCAAATTCGACAGATAGCATAACCCATTGATTTTACGTAATATTAGAAAAACTCAGCCCAGATGGTCGACGAGTATCTTGATTCCGATCCCGATGAGGACCAGTCCGCCCAGGACCTCGATTTTGCTTTCAAAGATGTGCCCCACCTTGCGTCCCAGATAAACGCCGGCGAATGAGAAGGCAAAGGTCACGATGCCGACCACGATCGCAGGCCATACGATGGCGACCTTGAGCAGCGAGAGCGAGAGGCCCACGGCGAGCGCGTCGATGCTCGTGGCCACCGAGAGGACGAGCAGCTTCATATTGCCCATGCATTCCTCTGTAGGTCCCTCGCGGATCTGGCGCGATTCGTAGATCATCTTGCCGCCGACGCCAGCCAGCAGCGCGAACGCTATCCAGTGATCCACGCCGGAGATAAGGTCCCGCATCCCGATGCCCGCAAACCAGCCTATGATCGGCATGATCGCCTGAAATACACCGAAGGATAATGCGATCCGCAAGGCGTGCCGTATGCGCAGGCGCTCTATGGCGATTCCGCTCGCCACGGAGACGGCGAAGGCATCCATCGATAGTCCGAGCGCTATTATAATGATGGTCAAGAGATGCATGGGATCAATTTAATGATTCCCCGCTGCTTGCTGCGGGGCTTTCCGCCACCCTCTCCCTTGATGGGAGAGGGAAGGGAGAGGGTGAAATGAATGCTCCCCCTCTCCCCATCCCTCTCCCACAAAGGGGAGAGGGGGTACCGATGATACCCCTATGCGGGGTAGGTAAGTCGCTCCATGTCCAGGATTTCGTCGAGTTCATCTGAGTCTGCGACAGCGCGCTCCAGCGCTACGTCGCGTATCGTCTTGCCCGTGGCAGCGGCCTCCTTGGCGATCTCCGCGGCGCGCGCATAACCTATCTTGGGCACGAGTGCTGTGGCGAGCGAAAGGCTGCGCTCCACGTCGCTTCGGCACTGCTCCTCGTTCGCCTCTATACCCGCGATGCATCGCTCTGCGAATACGTGCGAAGCCGATGTAAGGATCTGGATCGATTCGAGCAGATTCGACGCTATGACCGGCAGCTGCGTGTTCAGTTCCAGGTGACCTGCAAAGGCCGCGACCGAGATCGCGGTGTCGTTCGCCATCACCTGCGTCGCAACCTGGCAGACCATCTCAGGTATAACTGGATTTACTTTTCCCGGCATGATCGAAGAGCCCGGCTGCAATGATGGCAGCCGGATCTCGCAAAGTCCCAGCCTCGGTCCTGAGGCGAGAAGCCTCAAGTCATCGGCGATGCGCACGAGGCTTGCAGCCGCGGCCTTCAGGCAGCCCGACGCCTCCACGCAGGGCGCGC
>JBBAAC010000079.1:0-10084 GCA_041658465.1 bacterium
GACGGAACACCTAACAAAAAAACCGCTACCTCTTCTTCGCCTCATCAACGAGCGTGTCTCTATCCCTTTCAAGCCTCCGCTGCTCTTCTGCGGACTTGTTCTCAGCAGGCCTCATCGTATCCATCGTACCATTTGTCCTCATCGTCTCCATCATTCCCCCACCGTTGGAGGTGGCATTGGAGACCCTTGCCGAAAGCTGCATGAGCTCGTTCGAAACGCCGCCCCTCTCCACGAACATGTCGGCCAACTCCGGATAGGCCTCGACGCCATCCGCTATGGCATTGGCCATCTTAATCCTGTTATCGTCGCTGATGGTGTCCCTGTAATTGGCATCGAGGAATGTCTGTGCCTCCTGCAGCACCGTCACCCTATCAAGCCTCGTATCTGAACCAGGGTAATCGTATCCCTTCATTTCAAACCAGGGGGCGTTTGATGCCAAAAGCGCGCCAGCGCTCGGACGGTTGAACGACATGAGTTTCATCGCATCCATCGCATCCATGAGATCATTGATCTCCATTGCGACCCTCATGGACCCGGGCTTGCTGCGTTTGCCCGCCTGTTTTGCAGCGCCCTCGATTATATCAAGCACCGTCTGGGGGAGGAGGCTCTCATTTGTCGGCATGCAATATACCTCTACAAAGAGCCCCGCCATCTTGACGATGGATTGCGACACCCTCACATTGTACTTGGACTCGTAACTCCTGAGCAGCGCTGAATTCTTTCCCTGCTCAAAACCCTTCAAGATCTCGATGAGCCTCCTGCTGGGCCTGAGGTTCCAGGCGATGGGCGTGTCCTCGTTGCTGTCCTTGTGGACGATCACGGGGACGCCTTCGCTCGGTTGACTCGGTTTTGAAAGCGGGTCCACGCTCGGGCGCCTTGAAAGAGGCGACGAGGGTATGCGGGACGGCGGCGGGATTGCATTGCGCGGCGTGACCGGAACGCTCGGGCGTTCGCTCCAGTCGGAGGGGTTCGACTCCGAGAGCGGCGGCGCCCAAGGTGCGCGACCCCGCGAGGGAGGAGTCCTGATCGGCTGCTCGGTCGCTTTATCGGTCGTTTTATTCGATTTCGAGCCGAACAACCCACTCAGCCACCCGCCGAAGCGGGAGACGCCCTTCGCGCCGGCGACGATGCCGATTACGACCAGTACAGTTGCTGCGGCAAGAGTTGCGACCGTGCCGGGCGTGCCGAGCCTGTTGAGCATCTGCTGTAAACCGTTCCTCGCATCGTCCGTGAGCTTGTCGGCGCCCTTTTTTATTTCGTCCGCCTTATCTTGGATCGGCGACGATGCCGCAGGTGGCGTATCCGACGGCGTAGGCTGCGCCGATTTCTTCCTGAAGAGGTACCATGCGGAGGCCGCGTTTTGATTGTTCGCGGGCACAACGTGGCAGATTCCATCGTTGCCCATAAAAGCGGTCCAATTGATGGAACGCAGTAGATAGGAATCAGACGCGGTTATCGACCTGAACTGCGCGTTGCCCTGGCCCGGGGCGAGGGTCTGTCCGGCTGGCATCTCCGCGAGCATATTTGTCTTCTTGTTGATCGCCAGCGGCGTTAGGTCCTTCGGATCGCCTATGGAGCTGCAGACTGGGAAACAGTCCACCTTGCAGCCCTTATCGTTTTCGGTAATGCTGCCGCATATGATTATATTATTTTTGGTGGGACAAACCATACAACCCTCCCTTTACTCTCTGCCGCATTATCGGCAGAAACCCGCAAAAGTTGCTAAAAATACGCATTTACCGAGATCAGCGGACTACCCTGCGGGACGGCTCCAAAAAGAACCTCGCCTCGGACTTCGTCTCTTCCGCGCGCTCCCGCCACAGATCCACTGTTCCCTGCGTCCTGAGAGTCCCGTCAGGATTATAGTAGTGCTCTGTCAGCATCCTGATCTGGAACTCGACGAAACCGCCCTTCCATAAGTCCTTGTCATTGGTCGAAAGTTCGCTCCACACGGTGCTCAACGTTTCGTAATCCGCTCCTTCCTTCCATCTATCGAACGCCCTTTCGATCATGAACGGGGGATATTTCGTGTCGAAGCCAAGCCCCCTGGCCACCTCTGCCATCCTCTCTGCCCTGATCCAGCTCGCGGGCAGCACTTCATCGTTCCTCGGCTCTCCCGCTCCCAACCTGTCGGACTCGCTCATCCCGTACCACTTGAGCAGGTACCGCTCCGCCTCGCGCGAGAGTCTGTCCTGGGAGAGATGGTCGAACTCCGCCATCTGGTCGAGCTGCCTCATGAGAAGCTCACGCTTGGCCGATATCTCGAGGCCCTCCTCGGCACGATCCGGGTAGAGGCGCATGCTTTCGATGACGCGCGGAACGATCCCACGTTTCTTCATGAGCACAGCGAGCTCCTCCTTCAGCATGACCCCGTGCGGTCGGTTGAACACGAGGCGGTTGAGCAGGAGCTCTGTCGCGATATCCTTGCGCACATCCGCATTCGCCAGCTCGGGGATGATGGCGAGCTTCTTCGCAACATACTCGATTCTGCGATCGAGCAAAAGCCTCGCCTCGTTCTCTGGCCCGGAGACCCGCACCCACACTTCGTCGCGGACCTCCGCGTTAACGCCGTGCGTCTTGAGAATGCTCGACATAGTCTCATTGGACATTTCGTAGATGGCGTCGGCACCGCGCCTGCGAAGCACTTCCACGACGAGGAGCCTTGCGATGAACTCCTGCGTATTCGGGCTCTGCTTATTGTACCAATCTCCAAGCTCCTCGACCCGTCCCTTGGATTCGCGATGCCACGATTGAATTTCCGAGAGCTGCGCCTTCACGCGCCTGACCCTGAGCCCGACGTGGAGCTCGAGCTCACCCGGCACGTCCGATCCGATGACGATATCGCCGATCGTATTTGTCGGAATGCCGTGCCTGCGGAATACCCCATCCACTACATGATCCGGTATCAGCCCCGTTTTTATACCTGCGAGGCGCGCGTGCCACGCAAGATTTTCAGATAGCTCGAGCAGCTGGTCCGAGCCCACGAAGTTGAGTATCACGTTGTAGCCCTTGAGTTGACTCTGGATATGCAGGACAGTGAGAGTTCGCTCCAAATCGGATTGTGGCGGCTCGGGCGGAGTATATGGATGATCGAGCCTGAATGGATAATCGTCGGGCACGTTGTCGCTTCTCCGAGCTGCCTCCAGAAACTCCTCTGCGCCGCGGCCTTTTAAGAAACCTTCGACCCTTCCGCTAAACCACTTCACGGCCCCGACCAGCCAGCCATTGTCCTTCGGCTTGACCGGGGGGATCGGCTGCTGCTGCTCTGCGGGTGCGGCCCCGCCGGGGGCTTGCGCTGGTTGTTCTGCCTGATCAGGCTGGCGGCATACCTTTTCCGCCTCCGCCGGCTTTATAATCGGAGGGGACTTTATGGGCGCTTGAGGCAGGGACTCCTGCGGGAGGCCCTCCTGCTCCCTGATCCACCTCTCCGGGATGACGAACTTGGAGAGATCGTCGGAACCTTTTTGCGAAAACTGTGCGAAGCCCCTCTTCCGCTGCTCGAAGCGCGCCTGGTCCGCAGCCGGCATGGAGGTGACGATCGCATCGCGCTCGGCAGGCGGCTTTGAGATCCAGCCCAGGAGATGGGTCGCAGCGCGGCGAGCGATCTCCCTGCGGCCGGTTGGGTCCCCTGCGCGATCGTTATGTTCCGGCATCGCCGACATCTGCTCGCAGAGCGCCTTGAACGCGGGCTCAAGGGATTTGGCGAGGGCGTCCGGCGTGCGGCGGCGCCAGACCACGTTGAATGTTCCAGCCTCCATAATATATCCGTCGCTCGCACTATTCTCTACGCTGAAGAGTTCCGCGTTTCCAAATGCTACATGTCCCCTGGCGGAAGTGGGGTTCTGTTTCCATCCGTAGACCCCATTGTTCATATCGAGCACGTATGCGTAAGCCCCGTTGCCAAGGACATCGATCTCTACCCACGCATTAAAGCGACCTGCCATCATCTTGCCGCGCACGTACCGGCTTTGTATGCCTGCTTCCTGGAGGGAAGCCTGCAGGAGCACGGGACGGTGTCTGGGACAGCGGCCGTCTGCGTTGAAGACTCCTTCCCTTATCGCGTCCACGTCTCCGCCTTGATCCTTGGCGTACGTGCTATTGACCAATTTCACGATCTGCATCGCTATTTCATCCATCCGCTTCCCGGATGTCCTGCCCTGCATGCCGATTTGCCTGGCACCCGCGATAATGCCGGATGCGCGCGGATCCTTGCCAAAATCGGCTGCGACGAGTTCCCTCCTGTAGGGAGCCGGCTCGCCGAGCTCGAAGCCTTGGCCGGGCAGTATATCTCCAAACAGCAGATACTCGTTCGCCCGCTCCTCGTAATTCCAGCGCTGCACGAGGTTTGGTTTTTGATCTTCAGGCAATGCATCGAAGTTTCGCTGCCACTCGGATAACGCGCTTCGCAGCTCGCGCTGATCCCATTCCCCGATCGCGAGCCCGGGCTCGCTTGCGCGCGCCTCTTCCGGCGGCGCTGGAGGGCGCTGGCCCTCGGGGACGGCAGGCGCCCCAGGCGGGAGCGGGGGCGGGAGGATCGTATACTTGCGCGGCGGAGGGGGGGGCGCGTTCACTTCGATATCATCTGCGCCGCCTGCGCTGTCGGGCTTGTTGCTCCTGTTGCGATAGATGCCGTAACCAAGCGCCAGAAGCGCGAGGGTTCCCAGGACTCCGACTATGATAGTTGTGTAGTCCGTGCCCTCTTTTGGCGCGGGTTCGGGCGACGCGGTCGGCGATAGCGTCACAGGCTTTGAAGTCGGGGCGTTCGTCGGCGCATCTTTAACAGGCGGCGCAAGGAAGCCCGGCTTCACCTTGTATTGTCCGAAGCGCGGCCGGTTCCTGTCCGCCATGATGCAGCAGATCTGAAAGCCGGGCTGCAGGTAATTAAGGATCTTTGGGAGGTCCTGCGGTTTCTTTGGCTCAGGCTCTATGGGCAGGACCGTGGCATAGGGGTTTCCCTGCGCGCATTCGCCGAAAAACGACGCGTCGCAGGAGCAGCCCTTTGAATCGCATGCCCTGGTAGGCGGAGCCATAGGTACCCTTACCCCTCGTATTTATTATCGGCAGGACTCGCTGAAAGTTGTGCGCTTATAATAATTTATAAGTAGGTGTAAAATATAATAAAAACCGCCGCTGGCCCTTGCCAACGGCGGTTTCACTGCCGTCACGTAATAATTCCGCTCACGCAGTCATGCTGACACCCTGACCCTTGCCCTCCATGAGGGCGGCCTGGGCCGCTGCCAGCCGCGCGATCGGCACGCGATAGGGCGAGCAGGAGACGTAATTGAGCCCTATTTCGTGGCAGAAATGCACCGAGAGTGGATCGCCGCCGTGCTCGCCGCAGATGCCGATCTCGAGGTTCGGGTTCGTCTTGCGGCCCTTCTCCACGCCGATCTTCATGAGCTGGCCCACGCCGCTTCTGTCGATGGAGACGAAGGGGTCCATGGGCAGGATCTTCTTTGTCACATATTCGCCCAGGAACTTGCCCGCGTCATCGCGCGAAAAGCCGAACGTGGTCTGCGTGAGGTCGTTCGTGCCGAAGCTGAAGAAGTCGGCGTACTTCGCGATCTCGTCGGCGGTGATGGCCGCGCGCGGCAGCTCGATCATCGTGCCGATCGTGTAAGGCACCTTGGTGCCAATGCGCGCGATAACCTCCTGCGCGACCTTGTCGCACACTGCGCGCAGCTGCTGCAGCTCATGGAAGTGCCCGACGAGCGGGATCTCGATCTCCGGGACCACGACTATCTTCTCGTCGCGCGTGAGCTCGCAGGCGGCCTCCATGATGGCCTGCGCCTGCATCGCGTAGATCTCCGGGAAAGTTACGCCGAGCCTGCAGCCGCGGTGTCCGAGCATCGGGTTGAACTCGTGAAGCTCGTTGGCCTTCTCGCGCAGCCGCTGCGCAGGGACGCCCATCTTCTTCGCGAGATCCTCCACCTCCTCGTCCGTGTGCGGAAGGAACTCGTGGAGCGGCGGATCGAGCAGGCGTATCGTCACGGGGTAGCCGGCCATCGCGCGGAAGATGCCTTTGAAGTCGCCCTTCTGCATGGGCAGGATCTTCGCCAGGGCCTTCTTGCGGCCGTCGACGTCAGACGCGAGTATCATCTCGCGCACCGCATCTATGCGGTCGCCCTCGAAGAACATGTGTTCCGTGCGGCAGAGGCCGATGCCCTCCGCACCGAAGTTGCGCGCGACCTCAGCGTCGTGCGGCGTGTCGGCGTTGGTGCGGACGTGCAGCTTCTTGAAATCGTCGGTCCACTTCATGAACGTGCCGAATTCGCCCGTGAGCTCCGGCTTGATCGTGGGAAGCTCGCCCAGCATAACCTCGCCGGTGGAGCCATCGAGGGTGATCGGATCCCCCTCCTCGATAAGTATCTCGCCTATGCGGAGCTGTTTCTTTTTAGCGTCTATCACGAGGGTACCGCAACCCGCGACGCAGCAGGTGCCCATGCCTCGCGCCACCACGGCCGCGTGCGAGGTCATTCCGCCGCGCGCGGTGAGGATGCCCTGCGCCACAGCCATGCCCTTGATATCGTCGGGCGAAGTCTCCAGGCGGACGAGTATCACCTTCTCGCCCCTGGCCACCCAGTCGGCCGCGTCATCTGCCGTGAAGACCGCCTTGCCGACCGCCGCTCCGGGCGATGCGGGCAGGCCCTTCGCCACCACCTCGCGCTTGAGCTTGGGATCGATACGCGGATGCAGGAGCTGGTCGAGCTGCGCAGGCTCCACGCGCATCGTTGCTTCTTTTTTGTCGATGAGGCCCTCGTTCACCATGTCCACGGCGATCTTGACCGCGGCCGGCCCCGTGCGCTTGCCGTTTCGCGTCTGCAGCATCCAGAGCTTGTCCTGCTGGATCGTGAACTCGATGTCCTGCATGTCGCGGTAGTGTTTCTCGAGCTTCTGGTAGATCTCCACGAGCTGCTTGTAGGGAGCTGGCATCGCCTCCTCGAGAGAGACCTCCTCGGGGGATTTCTTCGCGGCGATGTTGATCGGCTGCGGCGTGCGGATGCCGGCCACCACGTCCTCGCCCTGCGCGTTGATGAGAAACTCGCCGAAGAAGCGCTTGTCGCCGGTCGCCGGGTCGCGCGTGAACGCAACCCCGGTCGCGCAATCCGTGCCCATGTTGCCGAAGACCATCGCCTGCAAATTGACGGCCGTGCCCCAGTGACCGGGGATATTATGTATGCGCCGATACTCGATGGCGCGCGGGGTCATCCATGACTTGAAGACCGCGCCGATGCCGCCCCAGAGCTGCTCGTTCACATCTTCCGGGAAGTCCTTGCCGCAGTCGCGACGCACGACATCCTTGAAGCGGTCGCACAGCTCGCGAAGATCGGCAGCCGTGAGTTCCGTGTCGAGCTTCACGCCGCGGCGGTGCTTCACCTCGTCGATGATCTGCTCGAAGTGCTCGTCGTTGGCGCCCATCACCACGTCGCTGTACATCTGGATGAAGCGGCGATAGCTGTCATAGACAAAGCGCTCGTTGCCGGTCTTCGCGATGAGTCCCTCGATTGTATTCTTCGTGAGCCCCAGATTGAGAACCGTGTCCATCATGCCGGGCATGCTGGCGCGCGCGCCGGAGCGCACGGAGAAGAGCAGCGTATTCTTGGGATCGCCGAACTTCGCGCCCATCATCTTCTCGATGTGAGCAATGCCGTCCTTGACCTGCGCCTCGAGCTCCTTGGGATAGGTGTGCTCATGGTCGTAGTAATAGGTGCAGACCTCGGTGGTGATCGTGATGCCTGCCGGGACCGGAATGCCAAGCCCGCTCATCTCGGCCAGGTTCGCTCCCTTGCCTCCGAGCAGGTCCTTCATCTTGGCGTTGCCCTCTGCCTTGCCGGCCCCAAACGTGTACACATACTTGGTACTCATCTGTATTCCTCCTTTTGAGTTCGTCTCTCTTCCCCTCCTTTGTAAGCCTGCCCGCCGGCCGGCAGGCGGGGAGGGGGAAGGGGAGGTAGACACGAATCTACCCCTCCCTACCCTCCCCTTACAAAGGGGAGGGATTAACGCATGAATTTATTCCGCAGGTAGTCGACGAGCTTATCCATTGCGATACGATCCTGCGCCATAGTGTCGCGATCGCGCACGGTCACGGCGTTATCATTCAAGGAATCAAAATCAAAGGTCACGCAGTACGGCGTGCCGATCTCGTCGTGGCGTCGATAGCGCCGGCCGATCGAGCCCGCGTCGTCGTACTCGCTCACGAAGTGCTTGCGCACATCCTCCTCGAGCTTCCTCGCGGGCTCGCCGAGCTTGCCGGAGAGCGGCAGCACGCCTACCTGCACCGGGGCTATTGCCGGGGCAAAGCCCATGACCACACGCGTCTCTCCTCGCACGTCCTCCTCGCGATAGGCGTCGCAAAGCACCGAAAGCGCCGTGCGGTCCACGCCGACCGACGTCTCAATCACGTACGGCAGGAATTTCTCCTTGCGGCCCTCGTCAAAGTAGGTGAGGTCCTTGCCCGACTCGCGCATATGGTTGCCGAGGTCGTAGTCCGAGCGGTTGGCTATGCCCTCCATCTCCGACCAGCCGAAGGGCATCTCATATTCCACGTCCGTGCAGCCCTTCGCGTAATGCGCCAGCTCCCTGTGTTCGTGCGGACGCAGGCGCAGCTTCTCCGGCTTTACGCCGATATCCTTGAACCACGCGAACCTGTCGGAGATCCAATATTCGTACCATTTGTCCGACTCCGACGGGTGGCAGAAGAACTCCATCTCCATCTGCTCGAACTCGCGCGACCGGAATATGAAGTTGCGCGGCGTGATCTCGTTGCGGAATGCCTTGCCGATCTGGGCGATGCCGAAAGGCACCTTCATGCGACCCGCCATCTGCACGTTCTTGAACTGGGTGAAGATCGACTGGCACGTCTCGGGCCGAAGATACGCGATCGAAGCGGAATCAGCAGTTGCGCCCACGTGCGTCTGGAACATGAGGTTGAACTCGCGCGCCTCCGTAAGCTCGCCGCCGCACTCAGGGCATACATGCCCTGTGCTGCCGTCTTTGGCCGCAGGCATGTCGTCCGCGCGGAAGCGGTGTTTGCAGGCCTTGCAGTCGACCATCGGATCGTTGAAGCTCGCGACGTGACCCGAAGCCATCCATGTCTGCGGGTGCGCGATGATGGACGTATCGATGCCTACGACGTCCTCGCGCGTCTGCACCATGCGTCGCCACCACGAATCCTTGATTCGCCGTTTGAGCTCGCAGCCCACGGGCCCGAAGTCCCAGAACCCGTTGATCCCGCCGTAGATCTCGCTCGACTGGAATATGAAACCGCGGCGTTTACACAACGACACGAGCACGTCCATCTCGACCATATAAACCCCTTGAATATAGGGAAAATTGAGACGCGAGCCCTACCATGCAGCCCCCGTGCCGTCAAGAGGAAGGCCAGCAAGGCCAGTCAGGCAAGCAAAGCCAGCAAAGTTGGAATGAAATGGTTTAAAAAGACAGGCCATTACCCCTTTGCTGGCCTTACGCCTTGCTGGCCTGACTGGCCTTGCTGGCCTGACTGGCTTTTATTGGCTTTTTCCATTGCCCTCATCCCCCTCTTAAATATAATCTCCGACAAATCAGGGGGGTGAATGCGGGCCGCAATATTGGTAGCGATAGCTGCAATCATACTGGTCGTCTTCAGCTGCTCTAACGAGCGCGGCGGATTCTGCTCCCGCGTGTTCAAGATGGGCGGGAGCGGCGTGCCCGTGACGGTAGAAAGCGTCGTGGTCCGCGACGCGGCCGAGGCGATCTCGATCCCCGCGACCATAGACGCTGCGGATACTGTGGACATCCCGGTTCCTCCGGATGTGAGCATCGAGAGGGTGCTCGTAGCGGATGGAGATCGAGTGAACGCCGGCGACCCGGTCGCGCGCATCTCCGAGGACGATATCAACATGCGGCTCGGAAGGCTCCGCGCGGATCTCCGCGAGGCGCAGGTTTCGCTCGACAAGGACAGCTATGTCCTGAAAAACCGCGACAGGCTGCTGGAGGAGGAACGCATCGACCGCTCGCAATACGACAGCATCGAATCGCAGGTGCAAGCGGACGAATCGAGCATCGAGAAGCTGAAACAGGATGTGGCTCAACTCGAGGC
>JBBAAC010000080.1:0-9940 GCA_041658465.1 bacterium
CCTGCTGAACGCCCTCGTCACCGACGAAAGACTTGCGATCGCCTTTCCCGAGACCAGCCTGGTCACGGCACATCGGCTGTTCGTCATCGCCAAAGCCACGGACAGCCGCCTGCAGCAGGGCCCGTACTCCGGCATTTCTGTTTTCCGCCGGTACTTCCCGGAATTCACCGGCGCCTACAGCCTGATCGATAACGCGCTCGGGAGGAACGAATCCTTTGCCCGGGCCTTCAGTCCCATCTGGGGTCAATTCCTCCATGAGCTCAAGCAATGGAAGACGTCCGACGACGAGGCCTTCCGTCGGCGCTTCCGCAAGCTCTACGAGGAATATGCACCGGCCATCCGCGAGGCGCTCCGCAAGGAGATCCAGCCCGGCATGACCCTGGCGAGGGCCCTCACCGGCCTCGACGACCCGTGGAACGGCCCGCTCACGTGGGACCGGATCTCGCCGGCCGATCGGCTCAAGATGAAGTCCCTGCTCTTTGCGAGGGTGCAGGAGACGGTTGCCACGCGCACCCTCGTGACGATCCGCGATGATATGTCGCGACGCATGAGCAACGAACAGAGCGTCTGGCCGGTCGTCCTGCAGATCATCCGTTTTGCAACGCTGCATCCGGAACTGGAACCGGCCCTTGCCGTGCTCGGGAGCGCCCTCAACGACCTCCCGCTCGACCTCCAGCTCGTGTGGACGGAGTTCTTCAACTCTATCCTCCCCTTGCCAATGCAGGAAGGTGTGAACGTGATCTACAATGAGATCACGGTTCGCGACTCCGGCCCTGAAGCGGTCAGCGCCTTTGTCGACAAGATCACAGAACCGTCCATGCTCCGCGCGATCTATGAAGACATGGCGCGACCTGCAAAGGGCACCGGCCTCTCCAAGGCGCGCTATTTCACGGGTGTCGACGAGCCGTGGCTGCCGGACGTCGAGCACGCGAAGCCAGCTCCGAAACCCGCGGCCGCGGTGCAGCAGGTGGATGCTGATGCAACGACAACCTATGTGCCGCAGATCGCGCCGGCGTCCTACACCCCCAAGGTCCACGCGGAATGGGCCAGGGGCTACGACGAACTCCTCTCCCACCCGGAACTCGTGCGCGCGACGGTCTTTCGCGAGGGCAAGGAGTTTCACACGTTCTACACGGACATCCACTCCGCGCAGGCCGGCATGGACGAGGCGCGCCGCAAGGGCGAGAAGATCTACAGCTTCCCCACGTATCAGCCGAACACACAGCAATGGCGGCCGTACGAGATCGGCATCGATCCCCGGATCGAGGTCCGACCGGAGGGCTACGCCATCCATCAGCCGGCGTATCTCGGATTCCAGCAGGTCATGCGCCGGATCTTCAGTGACCCGGGCCTGCGCGACCTGGGCTGGGTCGTCCGCTGGTCCATGACCGAGTACAACCCGCTGCTGGAGTCGTTCCTCAACAACCTCCTCTTCCCCATCGCGCGCACGGCCGAGGGTGCCACGCCTCCGCTCACGCTTGAGCGGGCGCAGGAAGTGGCGATCCAAGTCTACCATGCAATGACCGCCACGCGCGAAGGCATCAAGGACACCACGGTCCTGAGGCTCTTCGTGCCCCAGGACGAGGAGCTCGCGAGACTCCACCCCGAGACCGGGGGCTCCATCATGGGCGCCGCAGCGAAACTCAGTGCAGACTCGGTGATCCGCGACGCGATGCTCAGCAAGCAGAAGTCCGAGATGGCGACAGCCCTGGATCTGTGCCTGAAGCTCTTGCCGGAATTCGCCAACGCTTTCCTCATCATGGTCTTCTCCGAGAGGTCGCTTCCTGAGCAGCTCTGGAACGAGCTCGCGGAAATCTTCTTCGACGCCTCGCTCAATCCGGCCCGACGGAACTTCCTTGATCTGGACGGGCTGCGATCCCGCTTCCGTGCCTTCTACGACCGGCATGCCGGAGAGATACATGCAGCCCTGCGCGCGGATGTGAAGCCAGGGTTGACGGTTTCCCGCAGAATAACAGGCCTCGACCGGCCCTGGGAGGGCGAGCTCACGTGGGAGGGCGTCGCGCCGCTTACGCGGCTGAGGACCGTGGCCCCGATCTTCGGCAGGGTGCTCGAGGAGCAGACAGCGGCCATCGTCCAACGGGTGAAAGATCAGCTGATGGACAGGGTGATGAGTTCATGGGACTTCATCGCCTTCCTGGAGAGGTTCCCGGAATTGCATCCTGCCTTCGTCGTCTTCCGAGCGGCCCTGGATAATCTCTCGGATGAGCGCCGGACGACCTGGGATGCATTCTTCAAAACAGCATGGCGGACCTGGAGCAAGGAAAAGGTCATCGCGAGGTTCGTCGAGACGGCGACGGAACCCGGCATGCTCCGCGACATCTACGCCGCGCTGGAGCAACCGGCGCCCAGCAATCCCCAGATCACCCGCACCGAACTGCTCACCGGCGACCCCACGCCGCCGTGGATGCCTGTTGTCGCGCCATTCGCGACAGAGGGTAGCGGCAAGAAAAACGGCAGCGGCAACGGGCGCGGCGGCCTGCCCGGCGCATCGTCGCCGCAGTCGTCCCCGCCATCTTCTCCGCGCGGCGCGCCGCCTGCATCTCCCGCACGCGGCAGCAACGCGATGGGCCTCGTTCAGCCGATCGGCCAACACCCGGTGGTGACAGGCGGATTAATGGAGATTCCATGCATGCAAGCACCCGCTGACAATCTCGTTGAGAGCGGCGCAGAGACTTTTGTTGCCGCAACGGACGGGGCTGACTCGTCACAAATACTGGAGTCGGACATAGCAATGACTAGCGGCATGGCAACTGGAAGCATTTTGCCAAGTACAATGCTTGTGCATTGATGATAATCGAAAGCAGTGCTGTGCGGTTTAACCTGTTTTTTTACATTCCCCTCCTTTGTAAGGAGGGGCCAGGGGAGGTAGATCCAGGGTCTACCCCCTCCATCTCCCCCTTACAAAGGGGGAGGGTGCAAGTGAGATACTCATATGTCCGATGTCAGAAAGACAACTGACGCTTCAACCGCTGAACAGCGCGACGTTGCTGCTCAAGCGGAGGTCCCTGTCACCGCAGGCCCAAACGAGCAAGGAGTCGATGTTGCAATCGATTCCTACGAGCAGCCTGCGCAGAATGCTCCTCCCGCATCCACAGCAGACGGGGCGCCCAAAAGCATACTCACGGCATCAGTTCCAAATGGCATCGGCGAGCCTGCCGAGATCGCTCGCAGGCTTACACTGCGAGAGATAGACGGCCTCATCAATGATCAGGCCGCAAAGATCAAAGGCCGCGATCAGCTGGCGACAAATCGAAAACAGGAAGAAGCGCGCAAGGTCCTGAGTGAAGCAATCGACAATCTCAGGTGGCGCTTCAAGCCGGAGCGGACACGGACAAACCACCTCCCCTCGCAGAATGAAATCGCCGCGAGCCTCAAGGTAGCTCTTAACATAGTGCACCGCGATATGGGGAGCGTGGGCGACCTTGATGCAGGCGATTTGCTCCCGCTCTTTGCCGAGCTCGTGAAGAAAAACGCAGCCGGCCTGAGATTTTTGGGGAGAAAGGACAACTCGCGTGGCGAAGGGAGCAGATCCGCTGACAACAAGTCTGCCCCATCGCCCGCGCACGCTGCGTGGCAGGCGCGTTTTGATGCGCTGCCGAAGCAGACAAGCGACGGCCGCACACACGTGAGATACGGCGGCACGGGAATGAGCGAGTTTCTTGCTAAAATGCCACTTCCGCATGCGGGAAGGGACCGGGAAAAATTTGAATTTGAGTTCTACAATGCTACCGGAATCACTTTTTCCGCATTCAGCAACTGGGGATCGATCCGCAGGCCCCCGGCGCGCACCGAGAGAGAGCGGATCAAAAAGGTCTGGGAGGCGCTCATCGATCAGGCGATCGAGGAGAACAGAATCGAGGGATTCCTGCAATCGCACCGCCCCGCATCCGTCGGCAGCGCCGCAGCCTGGAATGATCGGATCGCCGTCGCCGGATATCACGGTCGCCAGAGAGAACTTGGGCTGGAGATCGCGCCGCAGGGGATCTCGTCCGGCGACTGGAAACTGTTCATCGACTTTCACGTGCGCCACGATCGGATCGAGGACGTAAGCGTCGAGCCTGGAAAAGATGCGTCGCTCAAGGCGATCGTGCCCGCGTATCTCTTCCTGAAGAATCGTCTCCATGACAAGGGAATGGCCATAGACCTCTGGGACTTTCTCGCGGCGATCTATCCCGTGGTGCGACGAATCGTGCTCAACGCGGACGCGGACGGGATCATGCGCCTCGATCTCCCCGAAAAAATCGTGGGCGAACTCGATCCCAAGAATCTCGGCTACAGCACCTTTGCCCAGAACGTGCTCCAGAAACAGATCGTCACGGGCGTGCTGCCCGGCACGATTTCCGGACATGCGCGCGGCACTGTCGAACACCCGGAGTTCGCAACGATCAGGCAGTACGTCAAACCGCTCTCACTCGCGAGTAGTGCGACGGCCGAGCAGGAGCAGAATCTGTACTTCCTGCTGGCCGGCGTATTTCGCATACTCCCGATCCTGGACAAGCTCGATCCGCAGTCCGGGGCAAGGCCCGCTGACACGCGCCTAAACTTAGTCTTCGGCAACGACCCGACGCAATATGCGACAGCAAGCCGACACTATCTTGGCGGGCAGGAGCGTGAGATCGAAGGCAAGGTGCGCAAGGGATATTATGACGCGCTTCTCTCCCTGGCACGCGAGCAGCTCGCACACTATGAGGAGCTTGCCCGAATTCCCGGCATTTCCGCGGTTCGCACGTCGCTGGCGGACGGATCCATGCCTCCGCTGGATCTCCTGAAATCGCGTCTTGCCCCCTTTGAGGAACGCGCCAGGGAATTTCGCGACAGCGCGCTGAGGGTCGCAGGCGCGACACAACATCCGCAGGAGGCGATCCGCGGTTTTTACAGAGGGCTCCAGGCTGAATCGGAAGAGCTGATCTTCCTCACGCAGACGACCGGAAGACTCAAGACGCCGATGGGGAACCTCGGTTTCGTCACGGCGCAGAGGCGCGCGCAGCAGCACTTTGACACGCGCAGTATCGCGGTTTTGTATATCGATGATCTCATCTCGCGCGCGCGAGATGAAAAATGGAACGACGATGCGCGCCTGCAGGCGGCGATCAAGCTGCGCGTCATCGTGGGCAATCCGAACCTGCATAATCTCCTGCGGCCCGAAGAGCGCACGGGGCCCCACGCACTTGCGGATGCAGCGCGCCCATACTGGGATTCAGATGAACAGTCGTTGCAAAATGCAGCGCAGGACGTGGCACGACTGGAGACAGAGGCGCTGCCGCCGGATGTCTCGGGGCGGCCGCCCGCGGTGTACGAGAACGGCGAGCGCATGCGCATGGAGATCATGGAACGCGGGCCGGCACTGCCTCATCGAAGACTGGCCCCGCCATGGAGGGAGCAATGGATGGCCCATGCCGCGGAGAATGGCCTCAAACCCCTTGCTGCAGAGCTGGCGCTGGCTGCCATGACAGAGTATTTCCAGTCCGCGCGCGGCTTCCTCATCGACTTCAATGACCAGCAGCTCACGCGCGCAATAGAAGGCGCTTTTGCAAAAGAGATCCTCCACGTCGACCATCGGGTCAAAAGAGCAATCCTCTCCTTCTTCCCCACGGTTGGCGTTGCAGCCGAAGTAAACAGCCTCGACGCCGCCGGTGCACGTCAGGCCGAGCTCGCGGACCGCGCGTTCAACGCGTACATCGATGCCCTGCCGCGCGAGAAAGGCGCGGATGCGCAGGTGCGGATAGACGTCGGCCTGCTCAGAGACTTCGTGGCGGAAGTGCACGCAGGCGATCCACTTGCGCGACCTCAGACCGTGCTGGCGCTGGCGCTGGCGCGGTTGCAGGCATTCAACTCCCGCCGCAACGCCGCAGCGGTCTCGACCGACGATGGAAAGCAGCTCCCCGACTCCGGGCTTTCGGGAATTATGCCTGCCGACGAGACCTTAGAGCTTTTCAAACGCCTCGCCGATGATCCGGAAAAAGGTTTCGTCGCCTTCGTGCGCGAGAAATTCGACGCGAATATTTTCAGCAATTCACAGCTGCGCGCCTTTGCGCTCCGCTACCTGCAGTCGCGATTGTCTACGGATTCACGCATAGACATCGATTCGATCGCCGCCTCGGTCATCGGGAGCCTCAACAGATTTGTGCCGTCAGTAGAGGTGCGCGAGCGGCTTGCCGGTTACTATCGAATGTTTCTCGTAAGATGGCTGCGAACCCGCGAGGAAACGCTCTCGCAGGCCCTGGCGCCGGTGCACGAAGCGCTGCAAGATGCGCTGACAACAACACCTCCTCCCATGAGCGAGGAGACCCTCGTGGAATCCGCGTTGCACCTCGCAAGTAGCGCGCAGTCCATGCCGGAAATAGAGAGACAGGAGGACTCGCTGATCCTCCTCCGCATGCTCATGGACACATCTGCCGCATACGAGACTGTTCACACACATGCATCCAGACTATTTCATTCGCCAGCAGCCCTGGCAGCGCGCGAGGCGTATCTCAAGGATATCGCGAAAAAGAATCATGAGCTTATGCGTATTGCAGATAAGGCGGCCGACATCGCGCAGCGTTCGGCCGAGCTTTACATAGGGTGGGAGCCTGTAGCGAACGCGGGACGAAGCGAACCCCAGGAGGTGATCGCCGCTATCTTGCGCTCCATCGCCATCATGAGTGCAGGGGCCGCCGAGTCATTCATTCATGATTCATCGAGGCGCCTCGATGAACTCGAGGTTCTGGAGCGGGAGCTCATCGCAGCAAACGCGCTGCCGGCAAAAGCGGAGGAATTCATCGCTGCGCTCGGCGATGCAAAGTCGGCGGACGTGACGCGCGAGTCCATCGATTCGCACCTCGCCGCTGCCGGAGTGCATCAATCGGCCCTGAGCCGGGTAATAGCTGAAACCCATGATGCAGCGGCCCTTCGCCTGAAAGAGCTGCAGGCACAGAAAGAGGCCAAGATCGCCATCGAACGCGCAAAGACCGCGATGGATGCGGCGCACGAAGTCGCTACGGAGATCGCGGCCGCCCTTTATGAAGCCGGACCTCTGGGACGCGCAGTGGATGAACACGCGCTGATGGCGGATATCGTCAGAGGGCAGCTTCGTCAGGATGAAATCCTGCTGGATTCGTTCAGGTCCGCAGCGAACGAGGGCGCATCGCTGGCCAGCTCGGGCGAAGTGCTCTCCAAACGCGCGGGGTCGCTCGAACAGAGGCTCGGGAGGCTTGTCAACGAATCCGATCGGGACGATGCGATATTGCCCGCCCGCTCGGCGCTGGCCCTGCTTGAGGGGTCGGGGCACGGGCTTACGGGCGAGGCGCTCGACGGAGCGATCGAATCGATCGCCATGCTCGAGGAGGCGATCGGCAAGGCGGAGGCCGCGGCCTTGAGCGTGGGTTCGTTTATGGACCGGGTCGATGCGACGGCCAAAGAGATCGATGACGCAATAGATGAAGCAGCAGGTCGATTGCCCATAGCCCCTGAAGCGCGGATCACCATGCTTGTCGAGAGAGCGGAGATGCCAGACTCGGAGCGCAGCAGGCCTATATTCCGTGAAGATAAGCCCACGAGCAAGCCGCACGCGGAGGCGCAGAAGCTGCTCGCCGGCGTTCTGGGCGGAAGGCTCATCTCCATGCCCATGCGCGGCGAGAGCAGGTTCATCCCTGCCGAAGCGGCCGCGCGGGTGGAGGCGTGGCAGGGCCTGGGCCGCGCGGAAGACATCAAGCTCGTCGACGCATTCGGAGACGAGATCGTGCTGGGAAAGGGCGAGCGCGGCATCCGGCTCGTGGACCGAAATGAGCTCGGAGAAGGGAGCGCGTACGGGCTCATGCTCAAGGGGCTCAACAAGGTTTTCTTCGAAGCGAGCAACGAGGCTCGGCTCATACTCCTGCTGGCGAAGAACAGGCATCAGGCGCTATTGAACGACCTGTTGGCCGTTCTCTCCAGCTCCGCTCATGAGAGCACTGAATCCGCGCGCGCTGCGGTGCGCGGTTGGGCGTTGGCGCATTCGAGCGCCATCATCGCCGCCCTGGGAGAAGACGATGCGGCGAGGTTCTTTGAGATCGGCCGCGCCGAAAAGGGCGCGCGCTCCAAGCGCGGAGATGCATCGATCGCGCGCGAAGTTGCGCCGCCGTCGTACAAGCCGGCGGATCATGCGAAGTACGCCAGGTCCTACTCGACCCTGCTGTCGCATCCCGAGCACGGCAAGATCTTGATCCCTTCCGAGGGCGGCACGATGCGCGTCCGGTATTGCAATTTGCGCCATGCAGAAACAAGCATCGAGGGCACGCGCAATAATCCGGACAAAAAACTGCAGATCATGGGTTTCAATGCGGATACCTGCGAGATGGACGAAATCTTCCTCTATCCAGGGGATGTCAATCTGGATGAGATCAGACTGATTCCGTCATCAGTAACCAGGCTTACCCATTTAAGAACGGATCGGCTGCTGTATAAAATATATTCAGACCCCGCGCTCATGGACCTGGGCTGGCTCATAACCGAGTTCAAGAAGGTCTTTAATCCGCTGCTCGATGGTTTTGTGGACAGCCTGCTCCTCCCGCTGGCGCGTGCGCAGGAGGGAAAGGAGTCGCCGTTCACACTCCGCCTCGCGCAGACAACCGCAATTCTAGTCTATCGGGCCTTGATGAAGACCGACCAAGGCCTCGCCGACACCGAACTCCTCAGCGTATTCACGAGACAGGACCCGGAGCTCGCCAGGGCCCACCCGGAAACCGGGATGGTCGCCGCAGAGCACAGGATCGCCGCTCTCGGGCTACTCCCGGATAACTCTGCATCGGAGACCGTGAAGGACATGATGAAGTCCTTCCCGGAATTCTCGGGGGCGCTCACGATCATGGACCTCGCCGCCGCAAACGGCGAACCGCCTCTATCCGCAGAGATAAATGACGGGCTCAACGCGCTACACACGAAGTACTGTGTCGTTTCTGATCCGGCGGACGCAGGCATCAAAAAAAGATTTGGAAGGGAATTCAGGGCGCTCTATTCCAGATACGCCGACGGGGCTCTGAGCCCCACCCGCAGGTTTTTCGGGATCGAGGAGAGGCCCGGGCAAAGCTACGGCCTCGCCGTCACAGGCATGAACGAGCCCTGGAGCGGCGAGCCCGCGTGGGAAGACTTTCCGCCACTTACGCATCTGGAGATCGCGGCGCCTGTCTTTGGCAGGGTGATCGAGGAGAGGGCGTCCGACGAAATAGCAAATTATCGAAGGAAACATGATGAGCAGGCGAAAGAGAAGGCCCAAGGCTCACACGGAATCTGGATCGAGACGGTCGAGAGCATGGTGCGGTATCATCCCGAGCTGACGAGACCCTTAAGCGTAGTCTTGTGTTGTCACGCGCATCTTGCGCCGAAGTTTCAAAAGATATGGGCGACTTTCTTCTCAGAGAGCGTCTGGGATATGGAAACCAAGGACGTGGTAACGAGGAGGCTGGTGGATACCATTATCGAGCCCAACATGCTCCGCGCTATCTACGAGGCGCTGCAACACACTGTGCGGGGAGCGCCTGAAGACACGGATACCTACGCAAAAGCCCTCACGGACGACGAGACGCCGCCGTGGCTCACTTCAGGCTCCAAGCCTGCGCGATCGGTCCCGCCGAAGCGTATCGATGACGTTATCGTGGACGCATCAGTCGATGAAATATTGCTCTCATCGCCGAAGGCGGAAAAGTACGCGGAGCTCCTGCGCAATCCGGACGAGCACATGCTCGCAAGCCCGACGAATCTCGCGCAAAAACGCTTCGCGTACCGAGTCCTCTCGGACCCGTCTCTTGCCGAGCTGAGCCGCATTCTCACCTCTCCGAGAGTCACAAACGACAAGACGTTCCGCACTCTCGCCGTGAGGATGCTGATTCCGCTCATGCCGTCCGAGCTGGGGCTCGGAGGACACACGGCCCCCTACTCCCTGCACGAAGTGCAGCAGACGCTC
>JBBAAC010000081.1:0-9918 GCA_041658465.1 bacterium
GCCCGCGCTTCAGAGAGCAGCGCATCGCGATCAAATACAATACGGTCGCAACGCGATACGAATCCCATCTCCACCGCCTCGCGCGCGGAGCTGGATACGCGCGACAATGCTATGAGCTCGAATGCAGCCGAGACCTTTGGCATCGGCCCTCCGTCCAGCCGCTCCAGCGCCAGCAGCATGTTCTTGCAACCTCCGCCGCCGGGCACGAGTCCGACCGCCGGCTCGACGAAACCCATGTAGGACTCTATGTGCGCCACCCGCGCGGCAGCGGCGATGCAGATCTCGCATGCCCCGCCGAGCGTCCGGCCGAAAGGCGCCGCGACGACCGGCTTTGGCGAAAAGCGGATCCTCATGCAGAGCCCCTGCAGCGCGCGAACCAGACGATCCAGCTCCGCCCATTCCCCGCGCGCCGATGCACCGAGCACCAACGCCAGGTTTGCGCCGATGGAAAAATGCTCGCCCTCGTTTGCGATTACAAGTCCGGCACCGCTTCCTTCGAGCATGTCCAGCGCCGAGGCTAGGATTTCGAGCGTGCCCCTGTCGAGCGCGTTCATCTTCGAGTGAAATTCGCACGCGAGCACGCCGTCTCCCAGGTCCAGAAGCGACGCGGACGCGTTCGTCTCCAGGACGCTGCGAACGGATTTCGAATGGCCGATTGAAAAGATGGACCGATCCCGCGCGCTGAAATCATGGAAAGATTCTTTTCCCGAAGAGAGGAGTCGCTCCACAATCTGCGGCAGCCGCATCCCTTCGGCCTCGAGGCGCGACGCAACATCTCGCACGCCGAGCGCATCCCACGCCTCGAAGGGCCCCAGCTCCCAGCCGTATCCCCAGCGCATCGCGCGGTCCACGGCCGATAAGTCGTCTGTGATCTCGGGTATCCGCTCCGCCGCATAAGCCAGGGTGCGCGAGATCGAAGGCCACGCGATCTCGCCCGCCTGATCTTCCGCAAAGACGACGATTTTAAGCCTCTCCGCGGGATCGGCTGTCTCCGCAGCCCTCTCGAGCGAAGGGGTATAGAAGTTGACCCTGGCCCTGTATTCCAAAGCCTCGGGATCGAGCGCGCGCACGGATCCGTCGACCTTTGTATAAAATCCGCGTCCGGACTTTGTTCCGGTCCAGCCGCGCACGAGCATGTGCTGCAGGTATTGCGGTATCTTGAACCGATTGCGCAAGCGATCGTCCGGGCAGCCCTTGTTCACGGTCTCGGCGACGTATGCCACGGTATCGAGCCCCACCATGTCGAGCGTGCGGAATATCCCCTGCCTGGGCCTCGCTGCCGGCCTTCCCAAGACCGCGTCCACGGCCTCGATGGGCCAGCCTCGCTCGGCGACGAGGTGCATCGCGTCGAGCGCATAGAACGCGCCGATGCGGTTTGCTATGAACGCAGGCGTGTCGTTCGCCATCACGACGCCCTTGCCCAGGCGCCCCGCGAGAAAACCCTCGAGCATCGCCACGGCATCCTGGTCGATCTCTTCACTCTTAACGAATTCGACCAGCTTGAGATGGCGCGGCGGATTGAAGAAATGCGTGATGAGGAATCTGCACCTGAACGAATCGCACCTGCCCTGCGTGAGCGCGCGCAACGAGATGGACGATGTATTGGAGCTTATCACTGCGCTCGGGGGAATAACCAGTTCGAGCAGATCGTAGAGAGCGCGCTTCGCATCGATGCGTTCCACGATCGTCTCCAGCACCCAGTCGCAGTCGCAAAGCCTGTCGATGTGGTCCTCTAAATTGCCCGCTCGGATTCCCGCGATATCGCCGGCCTGATACAATAAAGGCGGCTTTGCCCGGCGCACGCGTTCAAGCGCCTCGATCGCCAGCCTCGACCGCGCGGAGGGATCGGAATCCTCGCGCGCATCACCCGGCACGACATCGAGGAGCTCCACTTCGCAGCCCGCCCCGGCAAAGAGCGCCGCGAGCTGTGAGCCCATTACACCAGCGCCGATGACAGCGATCTTCTTCACATTCGCTCCAAGACAAGGGCCATCCCTTGCCCGCCGCCCACGCACATCGTTGCGAGCCCGGTCTCAGCGTCGTCCGCGATCATAGCGTGCAGGAGCGTTGCGATGATACGCACGCCGCTCATTCCGAGCGGGTGGCCGAGCGCTATCGCACCGCCGTTCACGTTCACGCGTTTTTCGTCTAACCCGAGTTCGCGGATCACCGCTATGGACTGCGCTGCAAACGCCTCGTTGAGCTCGATGAGATCTATATCCTTGAGCTTCATCCTGGCCCTCGCGAGCGCCTTCGGCACCGCGAATATCGGCCCCTTGCCCATCACTTCGGGGGCCACTCCGGCGATTGCCATGGAGCGGATCTTCGCGGCAGGTTTTATCCTGAGCCGCTTGGCCAGCTGTGCAGAGGCTATGACGACCATCGCCGCGCCGTCGCTCATCGACGAGGAGTTGCCAGCAGTCACGGTGCCGTTTGCCAGAAACGCGGGCGCAAGTTTTGCAAGCGCCTCAGCGGAGGTCTCCTGCCGCGGTCCCTCGTCCTTTGCGATCATGCGGCGCACGCCATCAGCGGCCTCCACCTCTATCGGCACGATCTCCGCATCGAAGCGCCCCCGATTTTGCGCGGAGACCGCCTTGCGATGGCTCATGAGCGAAAAGTGGTCCTGCTCCTCGCGCGAGATCTGATATTCGCGCGCCAGGTTCTCGGCCGTGATGCCCATGCTCACGTATGCGTCCGGCGCGCCCTCGCGCATGAGTCCCGCGTTCAGCGATGGGTTGAACCCGCCCATGGGTACGTGGCTCATCGACTCCACGCCGCCCGCGACAAAGAGTTCGCCGTCGCAGCAGCTCACCGCTCGCGCGGCAGAGGCCACGGCCTCCATCGATGAGGCGCAGAAGCGGTTGATCGTCGCCCCGCCCGCGGAGATGGGGAGCCCGGCCAGAAGCGAGATATTGCGCGCTACGTTCAATCCCTGTTCGCCCTCGGGCATGGCGCATCCTACGAGCACGTCCTCGATGAGCTTGAGATCGAGCCCCGGCACGCGCGCGATCACTGCGCGCAGGACCTGCGCGCCGACGTCGTCTATGCGCGCCCGCGCAAGTCCACCCTTGCCCGACTTTGTCATGGGGCTTCGCGCACACGAAATGATGACGGCGTGTTGCATAGCTCACCTCTTGAGAAGGCGTTTACTATGCAGAAGAGGGGGAGAAACATCAATGCGGTTTTTTGCGGGTTTACAAAGAGGCGAATGCGTCTGCGGCGAGGCGCCATTCGAAAGAATGGGAAGGGAACATGCGCTCCATTCTGCGCAACGCCTCGCAGACAGCCGTGCTGTCGTATACGCCGTAACGCATGATAAAGCGCGCGAGCGAGCGGGCCGCTGCCTTGCGAACAGGCCAGAAGTCGTCGGTGAGCCCGGCTACGAGCGCGCGCTCCGAATGCTCGCTGTCCCACAGGATGAGCGCATCCGCGGCGACCTCGCGCGCAGCGGCGTCCGGGTCTTCAACGAGGGTCTTTGCGACAGCGACGGTTGCGGATTCGGCTGTGGAAAATCTGAGCGCCTTTATGGCCGCCTTCCTTATGAAGCCGCACGGCTCGCACGAGGGCTTAAGATAGCGCATGAGGAGCTTGAATACCCGCTCGGAGGTCTCCTGCGAGAACCCTATGAGGAACCTGCCCAGGGAGCGCACGGCCTCATATCTCACGAGCGGCTCGGCCTCCTCCGACGCCTTGAGGAGGTATGTCAGAAGACGCTCTTCCGCCAGGTAGCCGAACGCGCATGCTATCCCTGCCCGCAGCCTCGCCGGCACATGCCTCTCGAGGGAGATGAGATCGATCATGGCCGGTATTGCTTCGCGGACCCCCAAGAGGCCCAGCGCGCGCGCGGCCTTCTCGCGCACTACAGCGGACGGATCATCCACAAGCGCGCGGAGCAGCGGCCTGTGCCCGCGCTCGTCGCCCAGCTTCCAGAGCGACCATGCAGCCTCCTGCCGCACGGTGGGATCGCGGTCGCCCACCAGCGTCACCGAGAGAGGAACGATCGCTTCAGGTATCTTGATGCCGGCGGAGATTGCTATATCGCCCAGCTCGCGGGCGGCCCGTATGCGCTCGGAGCGGCGCCCGTTCCGCAAATCGACCAGCGCCTTGCCGATCTGCGCCCTGGGCCTCACGCTATCCTGTGTTATTACCGGCAGCGCGTGCAAGACCGGGCTCGGAGTTACACTTGCAGATGTTTCACGATGGGCAAGGCCGCGCCTGTCAAAGGCCTGCGGCGCCGCGTTCGTGTGAACGCGCTCGGAGGCTCTCTCGACAAGGCTTTCGTATTGACGCCGCATCTTCCCTCTTATCGTCCCCCTGCACCCAAAAGTTGCGCGATTTTGCAGCAAAAACATGATTCCCGAACGCAAGAAATGTCGTTAGACAAGGCGCTCCGACGAGACCGACTGAGGCGTACGTTGGTGTACGCCGCAGGGAGCGTCGAGGAGGAGCAACGCAGTATCACGGCATTTATTGCGTTCGGCAAAAAATTGCCCCGCCCCTCCCGGCCGGCTTCATAGGCTGGCCGGAAGAGAGCGGGGCTGTAAACGAAGACGCGCATGCCTGTAAGCCGAGTTCTGTTCTCAACTACAGTGGGAAACTTATCACTGCAGTCAAGTAACGGCCATTCATCTGGGACGGCTGTTGCCAGCCGCCTCGAGCAGCCTACCCGCCACCCGCCGCAACTTCGCAACCTGGACGGATCGCCCAGAGGCCCGCGATATTGCGGGCCTGGATGGCTGCTTGGCCTTACTCCCCATGGGGTTTGCCGTGCCGTCCCCGTTCCCGGAGACGCGGTGGGCTCTTACCCCGCCGTTTCACCCTTACCTGACTACAGTTGAAAGTTAAAAGTTTAAAGTTTAAAGGAACAGCAGCTATTGATCTACCCGGTTTTCACTTTTAACTTTTAACTTTAAACTTTCAACTGTAGTCAGGCGGTTTGTTTTCTGTGGCACTTTCCGTCCCCGTCATCTCCCTGACTACAACTGTGGTCAGTCTGGCCGGGGCCTGGACGTTATCCAGCATGGTATCCTGTGGAGCTCGGACTTTCCTCCCTGAACTGCTGCAGTTCAGAGCGGCCGTTCGACATGCGCCATTATATCAAAGAGCATCTACCGCTTTAATTCATCTATAGCCTTGTTTGCCAGCGCATCCGCATGAGAGTTCTTCTCGCGCGGCACGTGTTCTATAGTATAGCGGCCGACTTCCCGCAAGTGCCGCAGGATCTCGCGGTGAAGCGGCTTCAAGCCCTCGTTCTTCACCTTATATTCCCCGCGCAGCTGACGCACCATAAGCTCCGAATCCGCATATATCTCAAGACGCGTCGCGCCATGGCGCCTCGCCTCTTCCAAGGCCAGCAGGAGCGCGCGGTATTCCGCCTGATTGTTGGTCATCTCGCCGAGATACTCCGAGACCTCTGCCACGAGCTCTCCGCCGGGAGACGAAAGCACCGCACCCGCTCCGGCCGGGCCTGGGTTGCCGCGCGCCGCTCCGTCCGAATGGATGATGATCTCCGTCACTGTGACCTCGAATAATAAGTTGAATATGGAAGATGCTACTCGGAGGTGAGACCGAAGGCAGCCAGGAGCCTCTGCCCGTCGTCCTGCGGAAGCGCGGAGATGATCTCGCGCGTCTTTGAAGAGAGCTCGGAGACGGCCGTCGCATCTTGCGCGTCGCCATCTGCAAGCGCTTCACGCGTCACCTCGGCGGCGAGTTCGCGCAGGGCAGCGCGCACCTCTGAAACCGTAAAGCCGCCCTTGAGATGATCCTTCACTGAAGAAAAACTTTCGTTCTCCGCGATGAAGAGGATCAGCTCGGCAAGCGTTGCCTTTGGCATGGATGTGATCTTCTTCATCTTTACCTCCCTTATAGAATCGTCCCGCGATCTAGGAACCGCCCTCTCCCTCTACGCTGCCCTCTGCGGGCGCCGCGACAACATACAGGAGGCGCTGGCAGCTGGGACAGATCTTGAAGCCCTCTCTTCTCAGCATCTCGTTGTGGAGCTGCGGCGGCACCCTCGTCGAGCAGCCCTGGCAGACGCCGCCTGCAACACCCGCGAGCGCCCGCGGAAAACGCTGTCTCACATTGTCATACTTGCGCAGCACGTCCTTATCTATCCGCTTTATCAGCTCGGGCCTGCGCGCGGTCTCGGTCTTGATCCTGGCATGTATCGATTCCTCTTCTGCCCGCACGCTCTCGCGGCCTGACTTGAAGGCACCTTCCTTTTCGGCACAATCCGTTTCGAGTTGCGCGATTTCTTTGCCAAGCGATTCTATTCGCTCCATGGATTGCAGGATGCGGTCTTCCCTCTCGCGGTTTATGCGTTTGCCCTCGGATATCTCCTTGAGCGCAGCCTGATATTCCTTATTGGTTTTAATAGCGTAGAGCTTTGCCTCGCGCTCCCTCAGGTGCTCGACCGAGGCCGCAAGCTCCGAATCGTCCGTCCTCCTGACCTTTTCTACTGCTGCCAGTTCTGCCTTGGACGTATCGAGTTTGCCCTTTACATCCGAATACGCGGACTCGACCTCAGCTATCTTATCGGGCAGGGTCGCAAGGGTCTTTTTGAGCGTGTGCAGGTCCAGATCGATATCTTGCAGTTCGTGAAGGAGGGCGAGTTGCTCTTCAAATGGGGCTGTCATCAAGGCTCCGGATCTCAAAGTGACCCGGCTATTTACGTCCTTAGCCTTCCCTTGTCAACCGCTTATGGCATATGGAATTTCTTGCCTTTCAGAGGCGATTTCGTTAGAGGGGCTCATTCAGCGGCGTACGGCCTCTGGCCTAAGACTAGGCAGCGTGAGGAGGCCGGCCGCAAGTTGAAATAATTGTCCGCGGGCTTCAGAAATGCCTTGAGATAAGGCGCTCCGACGAGGCGGATTTGACATACTTACTTTAGCGGCATTTGGATTTTGCCCTCAGACGAGGCGGAGCGAGGAGGCCGACCGAGACGTACTCAGATGTACGTCGCAGGCCGCGCCGACGAGCCCAACGAAGTATGAGGGCAAAAGCCGAATGCCGCCTTTGGGCCCTTAGCTCAGTTGGTTAGAGCCTCCGGCTCATAACCGGGTGGTCCCAGGTTCGAGTCCTGGAGGGCCCACAAAACGAAACCCCACCTTTGGTGGGGTTTTGTTTTGTGTGCTGTCGAGGCGAGAACCGCCGCCCGCAGGGCGGCTGGTTCGACGACCTTCCTACAGTATGGTTTATCTAATGCTGAAGTGCAGGCGCTTGGGTATCCGAGCGCCTACCGACCTTCCGACAGTATGGTGTATCTAATGCTGAAGTGCCGGCGCTTGGGTACCGAGCGCCGGCGCCCTGGAGGGCCCACATTGTTTACAGAGCAGCCATGCCAAGAGGCATGGCTGTTTCTGTTTTCGCGGCCCTCCAGGACTCGTACCCAGGCCAGTGAACTTATGACGGAGCAAATCTGTGCACTGGTGCTTGCTTCCGGCGAGTGGGTACCGCGAACTGGCGTCCTGGAGGGCCCCCAAACCTTGCGGATATGCGGTTTTTTTCTTTTTTTATTTTCACTCGAGCGGCTTTCGATATAAAAACGAAAACACGACAAGGGGGTAGATATGGATACCAAGATGGTCACCATCGGCGGATATATTGCAACCCGCTTCGAGCAGCTCGGGCTCAAACACTATTTCACCATCCCGGGCGATTACAACCTCGTCCTCCTGGACGAGCTCCTCAAGAACAAAAATCTCACGATGATCAACTGCTGCAACGAGCTCAACGCAGGCTATGCCGCAGACGGGTATGCGCGCGCATGCGGCCTCTCAGCCCTCGTCGTCACATACAGCGTCGGCGGACTCTCCGCCATCAACGCGGTCGCCGGGGCATATGCAGAGGACCTCCCCGTAATCGTCGTCTCCGGCGCCCCGAACACAAACTCGGAGAACGAGAACCAGCGCCTCCACCATACGCTGGCCGAGGTCGACTACGACTATGTCCGCAAGACCTTTGAGCGCGTCACCGCCTTCGCCGTCACCATCCACCACCTCGCCGATGCGCCCGTCCAGATCGACCGCGCCATCGAGGCGGCGCTTAGCACCCGAAAACCGGTCTACATCGAGATCGCCTGCAACATCGCAGGCCTTGAAATCTCCGCCCCCAGCAATCGCACATTCGACAGCAGCTTCAGAAGCGACGGGGGCGCCCTGGAGGACGCGGTCGCCCATGCAGCCGAGTTCCTCAACGCGGCGACCAAGCCCGTGCTCGTCGCAGGCCCCAGGATCAGGTCGTGGGGGGCGATGGGCGCGTTCAGGGAGCTCGCCGACGCATCGGGATACGCCGTGGCCTGCATGCCCAACGCCAAGGGCTTCTTCCCGGAGAACCACAAACACTTTATCGGGACATACTGGGGCCCGGTGAGCTCGCCCGGCTGCGGCGACATCGTCGAGTCGAGCGACGCCTATCTCTTCGCAGGGCCCATCTTCACGGACTACGCGACCACCGGCTTCTCCGCCCTGGTCAATCCTTTGAAACTCATCCACGTGAACCCGCACTCGGTGAGGGTAGCCAAGATGACCTACGAGCACGTTGCGATGGCGGACTTCTTGGGGTGCCTCTCCACGAAGATCAGGCCGAGCTCGACATCCTTCGAAGCGTACAGCCGCATCAGGGGCGAGGAGCCGCTGCCCAGACACCCCAAGGATCCCAACACTCCCATCACCGCGCGCCTTCTCTTCGCGCAGGTCCAGAAGATGATAGGCCGCAACATGGTCCTCGTGGCCGAGACGGGCGATTCCTGGTTCAACAGCATGAGGCTCAGGCTCCCCGAGGGATGCCGCTACGAGATGCAGATGCAGTACGGCTCCATAGGGTGGTCCGTCGGGGCGACGTTGGGCTACGAGCTGGGGAGCGCAGGTGCAGTGCGGCCTGTCGCCTTCATTGGGGACGGTTCGTTCCAAATGACGGCGCAGGAGGTCTCCACGATGATCCGCTATGGGCTCAGGCCCATCATTTTCCTCATGAACAACGGTGGCTACACGATAGAGGTGGAGATACACGACGGCCCCTATAATGAGATCAAGAACTGGGACTACGCGGGGCTCATGGAGGTCTTCAATGCCGGCGAGGGAAACGGCTGGGGCTGCCGGGTGAAGACCGAGGGAGAGCTCGAATCGGCGATCAAGACGGCCCTCGACAACAAGGGGCCCAGCCTCATCGAGGTGGTCATCGACAGGGACGACTGCAACAAGAACCTCCTGAGCTGGGGCAGCCGGGTGGCCACGAATAACGGCAGGCCTCCCAAGGTGATGTAGGCGAATAATTCGGGGGACACGAGTACGGGGGACACGAGTAAACTCATTAAACTCATGACGGAGCAAATCTGTGCACTGGTGCAGCGAAACGCAGCAGCAGAGTAAATCCAGCGTTGTCCTCGTGAATGATAACCCTCTCGATAATAACAGGAATTAAATTCCAGCCTTCCTGATCATATCTGGCACGATACCTGCTTAAGTCATATGGCATGGCTTATCGACCCAGATATACCATCGTCTGCGACGGCTGCTCATTCCACGTCACCTGGCAATGCCATAATCGCGACTGGCTCCTCCGCGAGGATTGGGCAAAACGGCTCTATTACGGCCTGCTCCTTCAATACAAAGACAAATACAACGTTCAGATCCATTCTTATCAGCTCATGGAGAACCATCCGCATCTGACCGGGACTATGACATCAAAAAAGGGCTTTTCCGATTTCTTCCGCGTCGTGAACAACCTCTTCGCCCGGAAATACAACAAGCGACACAAACGCCGAGGTCAGGTGGTCATGGACCGCTTCAAATTGGACTGCGCCCCGTCAACTGGAACGTTTAGCCCCTACAATTAGGGGACGGTTTGCAGGCCATGTTAGTTGACTTCTCCATCATCAATCGTTCGTACTCTTCGGGCGGCATATACCCGATCGAGGAG
>JBBAAC010000082.1:0-9904 GCA_041658465.1 bacterium
ATCGCGCCGGACGCGTCCGGTGGCGAGCCCGAGATGGAGGGCAAAAACTCGAGCTCCTCCGTGCTGCCGGTGGTGAGTTTGAGGTTTTGGACTTCGCCCTCGATGCCAAGGGCGACGATGAATAGAGAGAAGCCGTCGATCTCTATGTTGCCGGAGGAGTCTATCGTGCCTTGTCCGACGTTATTTGCGCCGTCGCCGGTCCCTCGTGCGTTCAGCGTGATCGACACTGGCAGGCCGTGGCCTTCGACGTTTATGTCGGGAAATTCGCTACCGTTGATAGTGATCGTCGTTCCGGTAACGTGCAGCGGAAACGGCGAGACCTCGGTGCAGAGCGGCTCGCTTCCCTCGGTGCCGACCTCGAGCTTTTCGCCCTTGATCACGACGCAGAGCCTCGACGTGAATGATAGCGTGCATTGCCTGGAAGCCGTGTTGACGCTCGGCGCCGGCTTCGCCCCCTCGTCGCCCGCTGGAGGCGGAAAATAGACAGGCGTGTAGTCGGGGCCGGGGCAGCCGGTGAGGCACGCCGCTGCCACGAGCAGGACAGACACGTTTGCCGCAGCCATCTTATGAAGAGTGCGCAGATTCATGATCTATCCGCTTATCGTCGATTCACTCAAAAAGTTGCTTGATATCGGCGATATTTGCGCACAGGGGACCACGGCCGGCCGGGGCCTGCAATATGCGGCGTTCCGGCCATGCGCGTCATGGCATGACTCGCCGCGCCTTTTTTCTAGCAACCTTTTCGGCTAGGTGACGACAAGGTAACCAGTTATGACCGAATTCATGCGACACAGAATTTCACCCCTCCTTTGTAAGGAGGGGCAGGGGGAGGTAGATACGGGATCTACCCCCTCTAACTCCCCCTTACAAAGGGGGAGAACCGCTACCATTCCCCGACCCTTCCCTTACAAAGGGAAGGGAGTACGCTTCATTATATCGTTGCGCAGAATGCTGGCGCTTTTTATCGCATTTTGTCTCATTATAATTCCCGCCACGTCCAATGCCGGCCTGTACGACCTCGCGAAGCGCGCCGCCGATTGGTGGCTTGTGCGCAGCGCAGGTGCGCTCGCAGGAGGCGGCGATGTGCAACCTGGAGAAAAGAAGCCGGGCGACGACAAGAAACCTGGCAATGACAAGAAGCCCGGCGATGACAAGCCTGCTGCGCCCGGCATGTGCCAGGTGCCGCAGGAGCCGCCGAAGACGGAATGCGACATCGGCTCAGGCTTCCTCTGCGTGAGCACCCCCCCTGGCGGAGTCTCCGACAGCAAGGCCGTGATCCGCGGCACGATCGACAGGCAGGGCTCGGTGCTCGCCTCCATCCGCATTGCCGTGCAGAACGAATACACGAAGACCACATCGTCCGTTGATACCGCACAATCGGCCGAGTCCGGGTGCTGGGACAAGGCCGTCCTCGATCGCCCGTTCTGTCTCGACGGGGAAGGAAAGTTTGCGGCGCAGGTGGATCTGCCTGAAAACGGGCCGTACACGATTTCGGTGAGCGCATCGCGGCTGTCCGGCGAATCCGTGGAGCGGAAGGTGCGCACAAGCCGCGTGATCGCGCCCGTGTTCGACGAGAGCAGGCTCGCGCTTGAGCCGGATGTGCGCAAGGATCCAAAGGTGGACGGATCGCACGTCATGGTCACGGTCTCGCTTCTCTCCGACTGCCAGTTCTGCGATTTCATCGGCGCTGCGACAAACGGCGTGGCGGTCTCCGTCGAGAATGTGATCAAGGACAGCGCCGGCAAGGAGCGCCGCATCTCTTGTCTCAGCACGGTGGAGCAGGGAGGACAGGGGAAATTCATGGTTGGCGTGCCGGTCGGCGCCGGCCAGAACACGCTCACGGTGCGCGCGTGCAACGCCGCCGTCGAGTCGAAGGGCTGCCCCGAGGTGGGCGGAATCGCGTTCACGGCGACGGGCGCGGCGGTTTCGGAGGAGGGCGTCGAATTCATATCTCCGCCGCCACAGCCGGCATATGATTCGAAGGAATACCCGAGCATAACCTGGAAATTCAAGCTCGAGACGGGCGGCGAGTGCGTGGATGTGCGATTCAACCGGGATGCGGCAAAGGAGCTCTGCCCGGACGCATTGGGCGAATTCTCGATTGCGCTTTCGCCAAAGGTCGGCATCAATGTGGCCAGCATCGCGCGCAAGCAGGGCGCTGAGGAATTCGCGTGGACCTTCGGTTGGGGCTCGATCTTGAGCCCTCATGGCAGCGGCGGTGGGGACATAAGGGTGCCCTCTTCGGCGGAGATCGGTCTGCCGGCATCCACCGCAAAGCAAGTGCTTCTGCCCCTCATCAACAACTTCCTCGCATCCGATGAATTCAGGGCGTTGATTCGAAAGTCATTCGGGGGCGGGGATGGTGGAGGAGGGAGCAAGACCCCGGATGACGGCATCGCAGGCCTCATACCGAATTGCGACGCAGCTTCAGGCGGCGAGTTCACGACCGCGATCAGAGGCGAGCCGCAGATCGAGAGCGCTTACGTCGATGGGTTGAGTTTCGGCGACGGAAGAGTCGGCATTTCGTTGACTGTGAAAGGGCTCAACATGGGCGTGGATCTCATTCCCAAGAACAGTCTCCCGCCGCTGCCGCTCCTCATTTCATTCAGGGAGGCGATCATCGATCTCGCGCTCATTCAGCAGAAGGGCGCGGACGGTAAAACGTTGTTTCTCGTCTCCAGTCCGCACGACGATTGCGAGTTCAAGGCGGGCAGCTATTGCAGGCACATGCCGGCGCCGTTGGTGCCCGCAAATTTCGTCGGCGGCGCGAATGGATGGGGCGGATTTGTCCGTTGTGATCCTTCGCTGGCGCAAGGCGAGGCGGTGGATACATGCATAGCGATCAACGCGCTCAACGCCCAGACCGGCGTGGTCAGCGAGAAAGTGCTCGATGCGGTGAACGATGCCATCTACTGCGGCGGCTCGGCGACGCTCACGCGCATGGCCCGGTCCGGAGTGGACATCTCTCCGATATGCATCGGCGATTGCGGCGTGGATAAGTCCTCGGTCTTCCTGCCGCCTGTACAAATTCCTCTCGGCGTATCGATCGATGACGGATCGAGGATATCGAGCCAAGGCCTGCTCTTTGACGCGGGCCTATCGTTCGGAAATGCGGAGACGTACGCGAAGACGCCTGCGGAGGCGCGAATCCCCAGCGCCGGAATACTTACGAGCAAAGGCTTCGGCGCCCGTTCATTCGATGCACCGACGGACGGCGCGGGGAATCTCAACCTTGCGCTGTCGCTCGATGCAGTCAACGCGCTCCTCTTTGTCGCTACGGTCCAGGGCAACGGCAGGGACTCGCGCGGGTTCCTGGACATAGACGTGCATGAGCCGATTCTCAAGAGCGCGCTCGACCTGGACTTTGTGAAGGAGTGCGACGAGTTCACACCGCCGCCGGATAAGCCCGACGCGAGCCCGCCCACGTACTGCAACATCCGCCCTCGCGTCGTGGCGCTCCTGGGAAGCGCGCTCACGACGTACGGCTATCTGCCGGCGAATCATCCGCTGATGGTAGCGGTGCGCGGAAATCGCGCGCTCCCGCCGCGCGTCGCAGCCGTGACGTTGGACGAGCTGCCCGTGGTGAAGAAAGATGCGCCCGCCGGCGTGACGACAAAGGGAGATGATTCAGATTCCGCGTACGTGCCGAGCGGTTCCCTCATCGCGGTCGAGATTGGCGGGCTTTCGCTGTCATTCTATGCCCTGGATGTGGACGAAGGGCAGAAGCCGGACAAATACGGCAACCTGCCGATCAAGCTCGATTCGTCAGGGAAGCCGATAATAAAATCGATGCGGCCGGAGGACCCCGAGCCCCTGAACGGCCAGATCATAAGCTTCGATCTCTCGCTCCTGCTGGGGATCGAGGTCGGCATGCTTGCGCCTGACTCAAAGGACGAGTCGAAATTTGCCCTTCCCGTGCGCATACTCTCCGAGCGCTCGCGGCTCGTGCTCACTCCGATACCCGGCAGCAATGCGACTACCATCCCGTCGGCAGGCCTAGTCTCTGCGCTTGCGGAGCAGCTCAAGTATGCGCTGTCTAGCTTCTCGAGCGAGGGCGAGCCGATCTTGATTCCAGTGCCGCGCGAGTTTCCATTCTCAGCCGATGAACAGGGGATGTATGGCATGCTGGGACTCGCCAAGATCAGCTTTGTTGGCGACGATGGGCTGGCGATAGGCGTGGAGCCGGAAAACAATACGGTCATCGCGGCGCTCACGGCCGCGATCACCCAGATCCTGCACAAAGGCGGCCAAGAGGCGAGCTACACGCTCCCATAAAACGGCAGCGTGCCACGAAGTGCGCGGGGCTCGCCCATCAATCGCTCAACAAACCGGCTCTTTGCCATAAAATAAGCTGAGTCCCCAGTCCATCATCTCGCAAATCAACACCGTGCCAAAGAACGCGGTGACCCGCGGCTGGCATCTCGCAAACCGACACGGAGTTGCGTTCAGCGCATAAGGCTAACGGTGGATTTCCAGCCACCGCGGTCCCCATTGCTCGAAGCCTGCCGCGGGTCACCGCTTGCTTTGTGCCAGTATCGTATTCCATTGCATCGCCAGAAACGGGGGAACCCCGCTTACTGCGTGCCACTTTGCAGGTTGTATCAAGGCGCATAACGAGCGGGGTCCCCAGTCCAGCTTCGAGCAATGGGGACCGCAATGCTAGTGATTGACCGTTAGCCTTATAAGTTGAACTTAACTCGGTGTCGGCTTGCGAGATGATGGGCTGGGGACCCCGCTCACGCAGTGGCGATGTACAAGATGCGTGAGAACGGATGCCAGCCGCAGGTCACCGCGTTCTTTGGCACGGTGTCGGTACATGGCGCGTAGCTGTCTTTAGAATCTCAGGATCAGCTCGACGATTTCATTCTCGCCGATGTCGACGTTGATCCATTTCTTGAGCGTGACCGACTGCTCCTCGTCGTGGTAGGACGCCTCCACGTAATATTTGCCCGGCTCGATCTCGAAGATCTCCCAATCGTCGCCCGTGACCCCGTTGATGAGCTCGCGGTCAGTCCCGTACTTGAATACCTTGAAGTGACAGGTGATGATCTTGCTGTTGGGGCCGCGGCCGATGACCTTCAGCTTGCCGGCGGTGAATATCGCTTCATGGCTGATCGTCTTTCCATCCTCGACCTTGATGTCGCGAATCCAGATCATCGGCCTCATCGTATCGTTGCCCGTGACGTCCGTGGCAAGCGCGTCGTAGATGCCCGGCGCAAGGTCGAAGATCATCCAGTCGCCCGACGGCGGGGCCTTTGCGATCACCTCATCCGTGCCCGCGCGATAGACAGTGAACTGCGTGCGTATCGGCTGTTCCTTCGCGTTGCGGCCGCGGAGCCTGAGAGTGCCGAGCACGAACTGTATGACCTGTTCGACCGGCTGCTGTGAGCTCACCACAACGTCGCGCACTGGAACCGACGGCTTGGGCTCGAGTATGGATTTGATGCTCGATGCGATTATCTCGTAGGTTCCGGGCGGCACGGAGACGACCGTCGGAGCGCCGGCGGAAGATGTCGCGTGCGCCATCTCGATCTGCGAGTCCTGTTCGCGCACTGCGAATTCCGCAGGGATGCGATTGCCCTTTCCATCGACTGCGGAGAGGGTCAACGTGCCCATCTCGAACTTGATCGTGAGCTCGTTGGTCTCGCCCGCCTTTATCTGGACCGCGCTGATCCTCGTGCGCGGGTTCGATGTCATCTTCGGGTCCTGGCCGATGACCATGAGGTCGTAAACGCCCGGCGGCATCATCACCGAGCCGCCCTCGGCCGGCAAGGCGCCGCTCGCTGCGACCTGTTGCGTGCCGCTCTTGAACATCTGGAAGAGGAATGGGATGGATTCGTTCTGAGTCGTCTGACCCTTCAGCGCCAGGGTGCCTTTCTGGAACTTTAACGACAGCTCGACCGTAGCGCCGGATTTTACCTCGACGCCGGTCTCGCTGACGGTGAACGATTCGGGCTGGGCCTCCACCAGATCTCCCGCGATGTCGTACGTGCCCGGCGTGATGAAAAACGTCTTGGCCTCGGCGCCTGTCTCCGCGAACGCCACCTGCTCCTGCGTGCCCGCCTTCATGAACCTGAACTTTGCAGGCGTCAGCGTGCCTTCGGTGCTCTGGGCCGAGAGCACTACCTTGCCCAGATCGAAATCTATCGTCTGTTCGACCTTGGTTGTCGCCATGACCTCGACGCCCTTGAGTATCTTTGAGGGCTTCTTCGCCTCAGGCGATTCCGCGTATTCGATGAGTGTATCGTAGGTGCCTGGCGAAAGGCTTATGAGCTTCGTGCCAAGGCTCTCGCCCCGCCGCACCACCTCGTCCGTGCCGGCTTTGGATACCGTGACCTTGAATGGGATGGGAATGCCGCCGGCGGTGGCCGTGAGTTTAAGATTATAAGGTACCGTCGAATTGATTGCCTGATCCAGCGCAGAGCGCAGCTCTGCGTCGTTGCGCGCCAGGAAGAACTGGCCGTCCGACGACTTGGCTATGCACTCGAGTCTTGGCTGGTCATCGGGCGCGATGTCGAAGGCGATCGTGTGGACGATGGTCTTCGTCTTTTCCTGCTGAAACTTCGCGGCGGCCGCGCACGGATCCCCCTGACAGTTATCGGAACCGTCCGCGACGAGCACTACGACCCGGTCTGCCGAGGTCGCTATCGGGAAGTCTTCGACGGATTTGGAGAGCGTGAAGGCGATAGGGCTTGAACCTTTTGGCGCAGACTTCTCGAGCGCGCCGCGAATTCCGTCGAGGTTCGGTTCTCCCATCGGGGCCACGAGTTTCGTGTCCTCGCAATCGCCTGCAGACGCATCCTGCTTGGATCCGAAGAGTCTCACCGCGATGTTGCGCGGGAACTCTTTCTGCTGCTGACCCATATCGAGAACGACGTCGTAAAGCGCCTTCCGCACTATGTCGAACTTGCTTTCAGTGCTGCCCCCGAATTGCGCGCCCATGCTTCCGGACGCGTCCAGGATGACTTCGATGTTCGTCTGCGCCGTGACGAGCCTGGGCTCGTACTGAACCGCCTCAGGCGCTGCCAAGGCAGGGGTTCCCTCAGGCGCTGCCTGGATCTCCGGTGCCGGGAGTGACGCCACGGCGCCGCCGGCCGCTGCTGCGGGTGCCCCCCCGGCGGGAGGCGTAGTCCCAGGTAAAGTCGCCAGCGGTGCCGGGCCTGCTGCCTGCGGCGGAAGTCCGGCAACCTGGGCCGCCGGCGCTGCTGCCTGCGGCGGGGCGGACTCTGCAACGACTCCCGACGCGGCAGGCATGGTGATGGGGCCCCTGGGGGCGGTCATGGCCTCGGGTTTAGGCTCTGCTTCCGGCGGTTTTTCAGCGGGCTTTGAGGGCAACTCGGCCGGGGGGCCGAGCGTCGGGGCGGCAATCGACTGGCGCGCCTCGGCGACCGGTTTCGTTGATTTTTCCGAGACCTTCTTCTCAGCCGCCTTGCGGCAAGACGAGGTGAACAGCGCGGCCATACATATGAAGACGATCAGGATCGGGAGCGAGCGTTTCATAATTTGAAGGCAGCTTACCACATGAATTTCTTTTTGAAAACGCCCTATCTCATATTCATCACTCGATATTCATATGTTCAGCGCCTTGGTCTGGAGGTACTCGTCGAGGTACGCCTAAGCGCCTCGCTGAATGAGTGTCGGCTTCGGGTCCTGTCAGTCAGCACAATGTCATAAAGCACGCGGTGACCCGCGGCTGGCATCTCGCAAACCGACACCGAGTTATTCTCAGATCGTACGGCTAACGGTCGAATTACCGCCATCGCGGTCCCCATTGCTCGAAGCCTGCCGCGGGTCTTCGCTTGCTATGTGCTGCTATTGTTTATCCGGCACCACCCGAAGCCGACAAACATGGGCGAGGCCTCTTGTACACCTCGACAAACAACTTCTGGCCAGGGCGCTCAAGATGAATGATCGTCAGCGGCTGGATAACATCTCGTGACGGCGTTCCGGGAACGCCGCTTGCTCCGTGCCACCGCCCGTGGCCTATCGATAAACGGGGGAAACCCGCTTACCGCGTGCCATTACTCACGTTGTAACAAGGCGCCTGACGAGCGGGGTCCCCAGTCCAGCTTCGAGCAATGGGGACCGCGTTGGCAGGTGATTCGCCGTTAGCCATATAAGCCGACTTAGACTCGTTATCGGCTTGCGAGATGATGGACTGGGGACCCCGCTTGCACAGTGGCGATGGACAATGTGTGTGAGGACGGAGCGCCAGCCGCAGATCACCGCGTACTGTGGCACGGTGTCGGCTTGCTGAGCACTGAGGGCGTTTTTGATGGGCAGCGTCAAGATTTTGCGGGCAGTGTCAAAAAACTGCTAGTCATTTGGATGACGATCGGGTATTTTTTCACTCACTTCTATGATCCGCGAAAAAGACTCAGAATATGATCTCGAAGGTCTGAATCACGAAGAGCTCCAGAAAAAGGCGCGCTCGCTGGCTGCGCGAGCCAGGAAACTCGAAGAGCTCGTGGAGATCATCTCCCGCGGAAAATACATGTGGGAGTCGACCTTCGACGCCATCACGTCCCCGGTGCAGATCGTGACTCGCGAATATGAGATCCTCCGGGCGAATCTGACGCTCGCTTCAGTTTGCGGCAAGGACATAGCGACCATAATAGGAAAGCGCTGCTATGAGGTCTTTGCCGGCAGGAACGAGCCCTGTGAAGGCTGCCCGCTGCAAAAGGCGATCGAAAACGACGCCAAGCTGGCGTCCTCGCTCGGCAACGAAATCTCCAAGTGCGAGTTTGAGGCCTCGGCATATCCGATGGGCTCCGGAGGGCCCACGGGCTCCGCGGTGATGCACTACCGCGATGTGACGGAGGAGCGCAGGCTTCATCGCGAGGTTATACAGCAGGAGAAGATGGCCGCGATCGGGATGCTCGCCGGCGGAGTTGCGCACGAGATCAACAATCCCCTGGGCGGAATCCTGGCATTCACGCAGCTGATGAAACGCAAGGCCAGCGACAACGAGATGCTGGCCGACCTTGAAGAAGTGGAGCGCGCGGCGCAGCGCTGTAAGAAGATCGTCGCCGATCTCCTGGACTTCTCGCGCATTTCGAGGGAGCGCGACCGGGTGCCGGTGGACATCAACGTGCTGCTCGAGAAGATCTTCCCGTTCCTCCAGCGCGAGATGCGTTCTTATAATGTGGAGCTAGAATTTCGCGGCGAGCCGAAGCTCCCGCCCGTGCTCGCCAACCCGGACCGGCTGCAGCAGGTCTTTATAAATCTAATGACAAACGCATGCCACGCCATGCAGCATGGCGGTACGCTCTACGTCGAGACAAAGAGCGAGGCAGGCGGGCGAATTGTAGTGATTCTTGTACGCGATACCGGGGTCGGCATACCTAAGGATATCTGCGACCGCATCTTCGATCCGTTCTTCACGACAAAAGAGCCGGGCAAGGGGACCGGGCTCGGCCTCTCCATCAGCTACCGGATCGTCAGGGACCACGGCGGTGATATTGAGTGTGACCCAGCGGAAGGCGGCGGGGCAGTCTTCACCGTTCGCCTGCCCGCTGCAGATGGTGAGCGGTCATAGCTCAAAGGTGAAAGGTGAAAGGATGGCGAATGCAGCTGAAAGCTGAAAGCTCAAAGGAAAATCTTGGGGATGAACAGGCAGTTGCTTTGAGCTTTGAGCTTTGACCTTTGAGCTTCGAGCTTTGAGCTTATTTCGGAGGTGCACATGGCCAAAATCCTTATAGTGGATGACGAGTCGTCTATCCGCAAGGCGCTGGAGCGCTTTCTCTCCGGCGCCAACTACGAGGTCGTCAGCGCCAAGGATGGCGAGGAGGCCATGGCGATAGTGGAGCGCGAGACCGTAGACCTGGCGCTGGTCGACCTCGTCATGCCGAAGATCGACGGCGTGGAGTTGATCCACAGGATGAAGCGCGCCCAGCCTGCCATC
>JBBAAC010000083.1:0-9784 GCA_041658465.1 bacterium
GGCGACGCATCGCATGTGTCCTCCTCCGCATGGCTGCACTACCTCTTTTGTTCTCTGCCGACCTTATGAATTGCCATTCCAAACACATCCGCTGCTGCCTCAGAGACGATCTCGGAGAGCGTTGGATGCGCGTGGATGGTCGCCTCCAGGTCCTTCACTGTGAGTCCCTTGCGCATGGCGAGCGCCGCCTCCGGGATGAGGAGCGTTGCGTCCTGCCCTATGATGTGCACGCCGAGGATTCTTCCCTCCATGTCAGTGTGCACGATCGCCTGGCCGTCGGTCTCGCCGTCGCAGAGCGCCTTGCCGCACGCGGCATAAGGGAAGCGGCCGGTGAGAAATTCCCTGCCCTGCTGCTTGAGCTCTTCAGAGGTGAGGCCCACGCATCCGATCTCGGGCGTGGTGAAGATCGGGTTCGGCACGCAGTGCGCGTCATACTCCCCGCCCTTTCCGAACATCCCCTCCACCGCCGCGATGCCCTCGGCGCTCGCCGCGTGCGCGAGCATTGGCTGGCCGATCACGTCGCCGATCGCGTATACGCCCTTTGCCGAGGTTTCGAATTTTGCGTCCACCTTGATTGCGCCGCGCTCGGTGAGAGCGATGGCGCACGACTCGAGGTTGAGTCCTGCGGTGAGAGGCCTGCGGCCTACCGCTACCAGCACTTTGTCTGCTGTGAGCTCTTTCCCGTTCGACAGCGCGACCCTCACCCCGGTTCCGGATGCATCCGCGCGCTCCACCGTGGTGCCCGTGAAGAGCTCGATGCCCGCTGCCTTCATGCCCCGCGCGAGCAGGCGCGAGACGGCGCCCTCGATCGGCGGCAAAATTGACGGCATTGCCTCCACGATCGCGACCTCGGAGCCGAAGCTTCGCATCATGCATGCGAACTCGCAGCCGATCACGCCCCCGCCCACGATGAGCAGCCGCCCGGGAACTTCGCTCCAGTCGAGCGCCTCGTCGGTGGTCACGATGGAGCGGCCGTCGATCTCAAGCCCGGGCAGCTTGATCCAGGTGGAACCGGTGGCGATGAGGATGTTTTTCGCCTCGTACGCAGCGCCGTCCACATTGAGCCTGCCATTGCCTGCGAGAGATGCGCTGCCCTTTAAGAGCTCGATCCCCCTGCCCTTCAGCAATTGCGCGATGCCGCCGCGGAGCTTCTCAACTATGGCCTGTTTTCTCTCCTGCACCTTTCGCATGTCTATCGCCGCGGCGCCTGCCGGCAGCGCGATGCCGTATTCGCCAGCGGCGCGCACGGCGGCGAGCGCGTGCGAGGAGGCGATCATCGCCTTTGTAGGTATGCAGCCGCGATTCAGACAGATGCCGCCCACGTCGCCGCGCTCTACGAGCAGGACCTTTGCGCCGAGCTGCGATGCCTTGATGGCCGCCACATAGCCGCCGGGCCCTGCACCGATGATCGCCAGATCGAATTGCATGTGTCTCCCTTTCGTGCGTTCGCACTAACGAACGAACGTGATTTCTCTGATGTCATCGTCAACAATGTGAAACCGAATGTGTCGCGTGCGATCGGGCAACGCGCCGGGAAACCGATCCGCCCATTCGATCACGGTGATTCCGTTTGCATCGATGTATTCCTCGATGCCCAGGTCCAGAAGCTCGTCTTCCCGCTCGAGCCTGTAGAAATCGAAGTGAAAGAGCGTCAGCCTCCCGCCGTTGTACTCGTTGAGCAGCGCAAATGATGGCGAGCGGACATAGACTTTCTCAGGGACCCCCAGCCCTGCGGCGAGGCCCTGGACAAAGCGCGTCTTGCCGGCGCCGAGTTCGCCCTCGAGCGCCAGCACGTCGCGCGACTTTAAGTGCCGCGCATACTTTTGCGCCAACTCGAAGGTCTCGTTTGTCGATTTTGTTATGTGTTTCATCACTACTGTCCGGTTTAATCATGCGTTTTAACCATCCCCCTCCTTTGTAAGCCTGCCTGCCGGCAGGCAGGGAGGGGCTAGGGGAGGTAGATCACGGATTTCCCAGGGTCTACCCCTCCTAACCTCCCCTTACAAAGGGGAGGAATTAAAATTGTCAGTGTACTAGCGCACGACTTCGTTTATCGCGAGGCCCAGCCTCTCGATCACATCCGTCGCGATGACCGAGGACTCGCCGAAATCCTCTGCCGCGATGTCTCCAGCGAGCCCGTGCAGATACACTCCGGCTATGCTCGCCGTGTGCGCATCCATGCCCTGCGCGAGGAACGAGGCGATAATACCCGTGAGCGCGTCGCCCATGCCTGCGCTGGCCATTCCGGGATTGCCGGTGGGATTTATCGCGCACTCTCCGTCGGGCGTGGCGACGACCGTGGCCGCGCCCTTGAGCACTACCACCGCGCCGGAGCGCTTGGCGAGGGCTGCTGCATTACCGAGCCTGTCCGCCTGCACCTCGCTGATCGAGACGCCCTGAAGGCGCGCCATCTCGCCTGGGTGCGGCGTGAGGATCGTGGGGCTCGCTCTCTCCCTGAGCGAATCGACCCCCAGCACGTTGAGACCGTCCGCATCTATGACGAGAGGTTTTTTCAGCTCGCGGAAGAGCGAATTTGCGAACGCCCGCGTCTCGATATCCGTCCCTATCGCAGGGCCGATCGCGACCGCATCCATCTTCTTTAAAAGCTCCACAGCGTGCGCAAGCCCTGATGGAGTGAAGTAGCCCTTGCCGTCGTCGGGCAGGGCGTCGCACATGATCTCTGGGGTGCGCGTATCGAATCTCGAGAACGCTGCTTCCGGCATGCAGTAAGTCACGAGTCCGCAGCCGGCGCGGAGGGCCGCAAGCGCTGCGAGATAGCCCGCACCCAGGTGACCGCCCGAACCGGCGAAGATCGCGGCGTGACCGTAGGTGCCCTTGTGGCCCGTGCGCGTGCGTCTTGGAAAGTGCGGCGCGAACATGGACGGCTCGATCATGAGAGCCCTCGCCTCAACTGCCGCGATTTCTTCCGCAGGTATGCCGATATCCAAGACCTCCACGCGCCCTGCGTGGTCGGGCCCGAGCCCGATGAAGAGGCCCAGCTTGGGCAGGCCGAACGTAACCGTGACGCACGCGTGCACCGCAACGCCCAGCGGCATGCCGGTATCAGCCGAGAGGCCGGACGGGATGTCGGCCGCAATCACAGGGCAGGCGAGTCGGTCGAGCAGCTCTATCGCGCGGGCATTGAGCCCTTCGACCTTGCGGTCCAGGCCCGTGCCCAGCAAGGCATCGATCGCGCAGGATGCGCTTTTGATCTCCGGACTCAGCGCATCGAGCGCCTTCTCATCGACCGCATGGACGACGCGCGCGTTTATCCCCGTCAATCGATCGCAATTTGTCTTCGCGTCCGCCGAGAGATCCTGCTTTGCGGCAAGGACGACGGTTAGCACCGCCTGTCCGCTTTTTATGAGGTGCCTCGCGGCCGCAAATCCGTCGCCGCCGTTGTTGCCGCGGCCTGCCAGCACGACGATCGGCCCCGGGCCCCTCTTCGCGCGGAGGGCCGCCTGGGCAAGCCCCTGTCCCGCGCGCTCCATCAGGTCGAGCGAAGGAATGCCGTGCCGCTCTATGGCGGCGCGGTCGAGTTCGCGCATCTGCTGTGATGTGACGATTTTCATTCGTGGTTCGTAAACTACTCAGGGAATTATTGAGTCCTGTAAAATATTGTGACAACCACCCCTCCCCTTTGTAAGGGGAGGAAGGGAGGGGTAGACCGCAGATGCAACAATGATCTACCTCCCCTAGCCCCTCCCTGCCTGCCGGCAGGCAGGCTTACAAAGGAGGGGAAAAGGGTTTACTGCTCATTGTCACTATTTCTCAAGCACCACATTTGCTATCCCATAGTCTCCGTCGTGCGACACCATGAGATGCACCTTGGAGATGCCTTGTTCGGCCGCAAGCCGCTTCACCTCTCCGTTCAAGTTGATGAAAGGCCTTGCGTCCTGCTGACCGATCTCTATGTCGCAGAACCGTATGCCCTTCTGGCCTCGCGGGAAGAGCGCCTTGATGAAGGCCTCCTTGGCGGCAAAACGGGTGGCGAAGCGCTGCGCCGGGTGCTTCTTGGTATTGCAGTAGCGGATCTCCTTGTCTGTGAAGATGCGCTTGAGGAAGCGGTGCTGCCAGCGGAAGATGATGGACTCAAAGCGCCGCACGTCAACGAGATCAACGCCTATGCCTAATATCATAAAACCTCCGGAAACATGAAGCATGAGGCATGAGGCAGGAGAAACCAGATTCTGAATTTTCATGCCTCATGCTTCATGCCTCATGCTTCGATTCAGTAAGCAACGCCTTCATTTCCGATACCGCATGTTCCATACCTGCGAATATAGCTCGTGCAACGATCGCGTGCCCGATGTTGTACTCGACCACTTCGGGCAACGCCGCGGAGAGTTCGCGCGCATTCTCGTAGTTGATTCCATGGCCCGCGCAGACGATAAGGCCCAATGCCTTTGCGCGCCGTGCGGCGACCTTCAGACGTTCGCCCTCCGCTGAGAGCGCGGCCAGGGATTTCGCATCGCAGTATACGCCGGTGTGGAGTTCAACCGCAGGGATCTTCATGGCGGCGCACGCCTCCACCTGGGCGAGTTCCGGATCGATGAACATGCTGACGCGGATGCCGGCGTGGCGAAGCCGCAGGGTTACGCGCGAGAGGTGGTGCGCGTTGGACACGACGTCGAGCCCGCCTTCGGTCGTGAGCTCCAGGCGCTTTTCGGGCACGAGGGTCGCCGTGTCAGGGCGGGTTTCACAGGCGATCGAGACGATCTCGTCCGAGGCCGCCATCTCGAGATTGAGCTCGCACGAAAGCTCGCGGCGCATGCGGCGGAGGTCCTCTTCCTGGATGTGCCGCCTGTCCTCGCGCAGGTGGATCGTGATCTGTGCGGCGCCGCCTTTGACCGCCTCGCGCGCGGCCAGGATCGGATCGGGATAGCTGGTTCCACGCGCCTGCCTGAGCGTAGCCACGTGATCTACATTTACTCCGAGGCGTATCAAATGGAGACTCCTCTGTTTACAGATTCGAAGCATGAGGCATGAAACATGAGACATGATAACACCTTTTTCGTGCTTCCTGCCTCCTGCTTCATGCTTCGATAATTTTTCACTGCATCACTCCAAAATCATTTCCAAGATGCGACTGTATAAGCCCAGCCAGGTCGTTGGCCATGCTGCGGATGCGGCCCTGGTCCGCGCCTTCGACCATCACCCGCGCGACATTTTCCGTTCCCGAGTAGCGCAGAAGCAGCCTGCCCGCATCTCCGAGCTCTCCGCGGAACGATTCGAGGGCGCGCGCGATCTCCGGCACCTCCGTGAACTCGCGCTTGCGCAGCACTTCGACGTCGATGCGGATCTGCGGGTACGGCTCGAAGACGCGCGCCAGCTCTGAGAGCGGCCGCTCCTCGCGCAGCATGATCGCGAGCACGTTGAGGCCGCCCATGATCCCGTCGCCGGTCGTGTTGTGATTGAGGAAGATGAGGTGGCCCGACTGCTCGCCGCCCAGGTTATAGCCGCCCTCGCGCATGGCGCTGATTACGTAGCGGTCGCCGACCTTCGTGCGCACCACCTTGATGTCGCGGTCGCGCATGGCGCGGTCGAGCGCCAGGTTGCTCATGATCGTGGCCACGAGCGTGTTCTTGTTGAGCACGCTGCGGGACTTCTTGTCTATCGCGGCCAGCGCCATTATCACGTCGCCGTCCACGATGTCGCCCTTTTCATCGCACATGATCACGCGGTCCGCATCGCCGTCGAGCGCGATGCCGGCGTTCGCGTGCACCTTGCGCACGAGCTCGCACATCCGCTCCGTGTGCAGCGAGCCGCAGTCCTCATTGATGTTCGTTCCGTCCGGGTGCGTGCCGAGCTCGATCACCTCGGCGCCGAGTTCCGTAAAGACCGCCGGCGCCACGCGATAGCCCGCGCCGTTTGCGCAGTCTACCACGAGCCGCATACCCTCGAGCGTCAGCGAATTCGGAAAAGTTCCCTTGAGGTATTGGATATAACGGCCCGCGGCATCGTCGATGCGATGCGCCCTGCCGATCGATTCGCCTATCGGCCGCTTTATATCGGACAGACCCGTGCGTATGAGTTCTTCCATCCCGGTCTCCAGCTCGTCCGGGAGCTTGAAACCGTCGCGATCAAAGAATTTGATGCCATTGTCGTCAAAAGGATTATGCGACGCGGATATTACCACGCCCGCATCCGCGCGCATGCTTCGCGCGATGAAGGCTATGCCCGGAGTGGGCAGCGGGCCCACCAGCATCACGTCGGCCCCCATGGAGCAGATTCCGGATGCCAGCGCCGTCTCCAGCATGTACCCGGAGAGCCTGGTGTCCTTGCCTACCACGATCCTGTGCCTGTGCACCCCGTTTTGAAAGATGGAAGCCACTGCGCGGCCCAGCGCCAGGGCTGTCTCGGAGTCCATGGGCGCCTGATTTGCCTTGCCCCGAACGCCGTCGGTGCCGAAGATTTCCCTCAAAGCTCCGCTCATCTCAATCGCCCCCCCTGTGGTAGGATTTTGGCTCATTAGCGGAAATTGATATAGATATCAAGTCAATAGCGGCAGGCAAAGTACATGTCCGTAAACCTCTTGGCAGGCGCCACGTCGTGCACGCGCAGGATAGACGCGCCGTTGTCTATCGCTACAGCAAGTGTGGCCAAGGTGCCTTCAAGTCGATTCTCGACATCTACATCTAATATCTTGCCTATAAAAGATTTTCTTGAAGTTCCGATCACGATGGGCGCATTGAGATCGCAAAGGTCTGCGAGTCGCCTGAGTATAGTGACGTTGTCCGAGACGCTCTTGCCGAACCCTATTCCCGGGTCGATCATTATGTTGTTGCGATGTACGCCGCTGGAGACCGCGCGAGAAATAGCGTCGGATAAAAAAGCTGTGATCTCGGACATGAGGTCATTGTATCTGGGCTCTTCCTGCATGTTTCGGGGCGTGCCATTCATGTGCATGAGACAGATAGGCACGCCTGCCCTTGCAGCGCACGCAAAGAGCTCGGGGTCGAAGCGGCCGGCTGATACGTCGTTGATCATGGAGGCGCCGGCTTCCATGGCGCGGCATGCCACGATTGCCTTGCTGGTGTCGATGGAGATTGGGATGTCGCAGCGCTTGCGCATCCCTTCGATCACCGGGATCACGCGGCCGAGTTCTTCCTCCAGCGAGACCGGCGCTGAGCCGGGCCTGGTGGATTCCCCGCCTACGTCTATGACGTCCGCCCCCTCGTCCACGAGCCTGAGACCGTAATCGATCGCGTCGTCAATAGACGAGAACTGGCCTCCGTCGGAGAACGAATCCGGGGTCGTGTTGACGATCCCCATGATGGCGGGCTTGCCTGAATCCAGATGCAGTGATCCGATCCTCATGCGGTCTCCGTGGCCATCTTGGGCACCCTGCCCGACGAGCCTTCAATATCTTTCGATTGTGCGGCGCCCGAAGAAGCCTGAAGATCCTCCTCCGCGCCCGGCTTTTTGCGCTCGATCTTCTCGCCGCGCATTACCGCGTCGATCTCATCGGCAGAGAGCGACTCGTGTTCGAGCAGCGCTTCGGCAATGAGCGTGAGCTTGGCTTTGTTGGCTGCAAGCAGCTCCTTGGCGCGGGCGAAGTTCTCCATCACTACCCGCTTTATCTCCGAGTCTATCTCGCGCGCCGTGTCTTCGCTGTAGTCGGCGTGCTGCGAGATCTCGCGGCCCAGGAATATCTCCTCGCCCTTCTTGCCAAAGGACAGGGGCCCCAGCTTCTCGCTCATGCCCCACTCGCAGACCATCTTGCGCGCCAGTTCTGTGGCCCTCTCTATGTCGTTGCCGGCGCCGGTCGTGGGCTCGCCGAAGATGAGCTCCTCTGCGGCGCGGCCGCCGAGCAGTATGGCCAAGCTCTTTTCGCAGAAGCTCCTGTTCTGCGTGTAGCGGTCGTCGGTAGGCAGCTGCTGCGTGAGGCCCAATGCAGCGCCCCTCGGGATGATCGTGACCTTGTGGATCGGGTCGGTGCCGGGCGTGAGCTTGGCGACGAGCGTGTGCCCCGCCTCGTGGAATGCGGTGTTGCGTCGTTCCTCCTCGGAGAGGATGAGCGACTTGCGCTCCGCGCCCATGAGCACCTTGTCCTTCGCATGCTCAAAGTCGCTCATCTCGATGAGTTTTTTACTGACCCTCGCGGCGATGAGCGCAGCCTCGTTGACCACGCTCTCCAGATCCGCCCCGGTGAAACCGGGCGTACCGCGCGCAATGGTTGCGAGGTTGACGTTCGGCGCGAGGGGCTTGTTTGCCACATGGACCTTGAGTATCGCCTCGCGGCCGGCCACATCGGGCCTCGGCACGATGACGCGCCGGTCGAAGCGGCCCGGTCTCAGGAGCGCCGGATCCAGCACGTCCGGGCGGTTCGTCGCCGCCATGATGATCACGCCCTCGTTGGATTCGAATCCGTCCATCTCGACGAGCAATTGGTTGAGCGTCTGCTCGCGCTCGTCGTGGCCTCCGCCAATCCCTGCGCCGCGGTGGCGTCCCACCGCGTCGATCTCGTCTATGAAGACGATACATGGCGCGTTCTTCTTGCCCTGGTCAAAGAGGTCGCGCACGCGGGCAGCGCCCACGCCGACGAACATCTCGACAAAGTCTGAGCCGGAGATTGAGAAGAACGGGACCCCCGCCTCGCCGGCCACCGCGCGCGCGAGCAGGGTCTTGCCTGCTCCCGGCGGGCCCATGAGAAGAACGCCCTTGGGGATCCTGCCGCCGAGCACGGTGAACTTCTTCGGCTCGCGCAGGAAGTCTATGATCTCGCGCAGCTCGTCCTTTGCCTCCTCCACGCCGGCGACGTCGGCGAATGTCACGCGCTTCTGGCCGTCCGCTATGAGTTTTGCCTTTGACCGGCCGAAGCTCATCGCCTTGCCGCCGCCCACCTGGATCTGGCGCATGGAGAAGAAGAAGAATGCAAACAGCAGGAGCATCGGCAGCCAGGAGACCAAAAGCGTCTGCCAGAACGGGGTCTCCTTTTTCTTGAGGTACTCTATCTTGGCGTCCGTGGCGGAGAGTTTGTCCAGGGCCTTCTCGCTGTCCATCGGCCCTATGGTCTCGTAGCGGGCGCCTTTGCGATAATCCGGCTTGAACTTGCCGCGATATTCGTCGTCCTGGATCGTGACCGACTCGATCTCGTTTGCGGAGACCGCGCCGAGGAAGTCGGAGAAGGTCACCTTCTCGGCGGTCTCTATCGGCTGGTTTATGATGTGCAGGACAGCGATGATCATGAGCACTATGATGAGCCACAGCGCTATGGTCTTGTGGGCCTGGCGGCCGCCGCCGTCAGTGCCCTTCCGTTGAATCGGCATGTTGCCTCCTCTACTGTAACGTGGCCGACAAAATTAGCCGAGAAACAATCTCTAAGCAATATAGAAGTTCCACTACTGTCCGGTTTGACCTGAAATCGCGATGCAATCGCGTGTAACGCTTGGAAAACATTGCGTCTCGTTTGTAACTTGAATTTCAAATCCCTCCCCTTTGTAAGGGGAGGTCGGGAGGGGTAGACCTTGGAAAACCCTTGATCTACCTCCCCTAGCCCCTCCCTGCCTGCCGGCAGGCAGGCTTACAAAGGAGGGGGATGTTAAAACGCATGATTAAACCGGACAGTAGTGTAGAAGTTCATTTCCTGATGCTTATGATGCCGCCGTCCTTGCTGAATTGGCAGCCGGCCGGGAGGCGGTATTCGCCTTTTGATTTTGCAGAACACGCGATCTCATCCATCCTGCAGAGCTGGTCGGAGTTTAAGTCCTTCGTGCTGCCCGCGATGCTTGCGAAGGCCTGCCTCAGCATGCGCCTGCGTATCGATGCGGGGAATTCCCTG
>JBBAAC010000084.1:0-9569 GCA_041658465.1 bacterium
TGGAACTGACCGTCGCGCGTCGTGGACTGCGCGGTCTGCAGGGTTGAATAATAATTCGGATCAGTGGGCGACATGGTCTTGAGCTCGTTGTAGATGTTGTTCATCGTCTCGTTCACGTGGAACGACTTCTTGCCCAGCCACGTCATGAGGCAGCCGTTCTTGGTCGAGTTCACCTTGGCGAGCGCGACCAGCGCGAACTCGGGCTCGATCTGCCCGGATTTCACCATCGAGAGTATCTTCTGCACCTCGCCCTTGATCTCTCCCATGCGCTTCTCGTAGTCGGCCTTCATCTGCGCATCGAAGATCGACCCCCAGCTGTCCGAGAGAAATTGATTCCACTCATCCAGAGTGCCCTGCGTCGCGGACTGCACTTCTTCACCTGTCATGGGTCCGGAGGAGGCCTCCGCCGTGCCTTCCGCGGTCCCGGTTCCGTCCTCGGTGGAAGTTGCAGCAGCCTCCCCCTTTCCCACGCCCTGCGCCTTGAGCTTGCCGCCGTATGGCGTGGCTCCGCCCCCGCCGCCCGCTCCTCCGGCACCTGCACCGACGAACTTTGACATCTCCTGCCAGTAGAGCTGCCGCTCCTCAGGACTCAGCACCGTGCCCTTGTGATGGATGGAAAACTGCTCGATCGCCGGCTCATGGTACATCCCTTCCATGGCCTTGATCTCCTGATCCTGGACGATCTGGCCCTTGAAGCCCTTCCACTGGTTCGCGAAGAAATCGGTGAAGTCGCTGATCTTGAAGTGCGGGGACTTTGCGAAGACCTCGTAGATATTGCCGTGGCGAAGCGCCTCTATAAGCTTTAAGCGCTCTGCCGTAGCGCCGGCGTCCCCGCCGCTAAGCCGAAAATCTTTATCCTGAACACGGGAAGCCCTGTAGACATCAATCATTCATCACCTCAGGAACCCTTCTCGGGTCCGCTTCCCCCTTTTTTCTCATGTTTTCGTTTCTCGAGCTGGACCATGAGCATGCGCGCCCTGTTCGCGAATTTATCCTGGCCAACAGGATCCAGTTCCATCGCCTTTTTGAAATCTTCCTCAGCCTCATTCACGAGCCCGTGGAGCATGAATATCTCGCCCCGGTTCGTGTGGCTGACTACGTCCCTGGAATCCAGCTCCAGCGCCTGCGTGTACTCGGCGATCGCCTCTCCGTAGCGCTTCTGCCGCTGCAGGATCGAACCCATCACGGAATGATAATACGCGTTATTCCAGTCGAGCACCGTGAGGACCTTGAAGATGCGCTCGGAATCCTGGTACCGCCCCTGCTTGAACTGCATGAACCCGTACTCCGCCATCTGGAAGAGCATCTCGGGCGTGAAATTGAAGAGCTCGGGCCAGCCGATCTTGCCGTCCACAAAGTCCTGGATCTTCTTTACCCCCCGGTCGATCTCCTCCTGAGGGATATCCTTGATCCGTTCCTCGAGGGCGGTAAAGAAGCGCTGCATCTCGGCCTCTGCCTCCTCCTTGGTCAGCGGAGCGACCTCTTCGGGCGATTGTTTCCCTTTATTTTCAACCATGTTTATCTCCCCCCTCCTTTGTAAGGAGGGGATGGGGGAGGTAGATCTACCCCTCCCTGACACTCCCCTTACAAAGGGGAGGAAAACAATTGAAAATTACCATTGCGGCGCCCACCCGGCAAGGGTTTTCCCCCACCTTGGCGAGACAGGCCAGCAAAGTGGAAGATGAATATGTCTAAAACCGTGTCATTCACGCCTTGCTTGCTTTGCTGGCCTGACTGGCTTTTCTCGCAAAACAAGGGGGCACTGCCAATGGCGTGCCCCCCGGTGTCGCCTTTAATTGCCTCCGCTTATCTCAGCGTCGAGACTGACCTTGAGATCCTGCCTGCCGTCTCGAGCGCCCCCTTTGTCGTATTGGTGAGCGCCTCGACCACCTGCGCGAACTCTTCCATCATCTGGCTGATGAGTTTCTGCGAGGTCGCGATCGCATCCGTCTCGCTCTTCACGATCGTCATCGTCTTCATGAGCTCGTTGGAGGAGTTGGGATCGGCGCTGTTGGTCTGCACGTTCAGCAGTTTGTTCGTCCAGGAGCGCGAGAGTTCCTGCAGCGCGATGAGCTTCTTGCCCATCTCGATCTGCTGCTTGGCCTTGTCCTTGGAGATGATAAAGGTGATGAACTTCATGAACTGGTACATTGCGCCCATGTCCCCGGACTCTGCCATGCGGGCAAAGTAGAAGAAGAGCATCATGAGCTGCTTGCCGCGGTTGGTGTTCTTGTTGATGTCATCCCACGAGGACATCATGCTGTCCTCCATGGTCATGGTCTTCATGTACGTATCCGTGGTGAAGCCGGGCGAACCGCCGAGCGTCTGCGCTGCAGCGCTCCAGCCTGCGGGCGGATAGAATGCCTTTCCCGCCATGCCCTGCGCGCCAGCTGTCTGGGCAGCCGCGCCGCCGCCGCCACCCTGCGTACCGGACTGATTCATCGCGACCTGGGCCTTGCCGGACATGACGTGCTGCTCTCCGGCCGCTTCCTTATATGCACCAAGGTCCATATTTTTGAAGGCGCTCTTCTCACCGTTTTTCTTGATGTCGGCGTTGACCTGGCTGATCACATCCTTGAGCTGCTGCTGTTTATGCTTCACAATTTCGTCCTGCGAAAGCTTCGCAGCCTGCTCTATGTCTTTCTTGAGGGTCTCCATCTGATTTGTGACCGTATCAAGATCGCCCAAGGGGGCGTCAGGGGACTTCGCATCGCCGGACTTGGCAAATTCTGCCTTGAGCGCGCCGTTCTGCAGATCAGTCAACTTTCCCTGATATATTTTGTTGCCTTTGTCGTCGGTGATTTTCCACTCTTCACCCTTCTTGGTGGGGTCGACGTTGGCAGCCCATTGATCCCATTCTTCCTGAGATATGATGCCATCACCAGAAGTGTCTATTTTAGTTTTTGAGACCGATTCTACCATCTTGTCCTCCCGTCCATTTCATTAACTTTCTTGTTGTCCAAAGGTCGAACCTTGCTTCGTCGACCTACTAATATGCAATCGTGGTGCCAACTTCGCCTTTCACCTCATATTCATGGCCAACCTAACTATACTTATTAATCAAGTACTTACAGCAATTACATGATAACCTTATTTCTCATGTTTTATCCCCTTCTCCAAAGATCGGGGGGTATCTACCCCACATGGGGTCCATCTGCTTTCCTCTTGATGAGCGGTATAATTCCAAGGGCAATGAGAATGTAGCCGATGATATCCGTTGATCCGATACCCAATGATAGAACAAGATTAGTCACGTAAGCTCCTTGGAAGTCCCCGAGGATTAATATGCAATCCCCGCGCCAGGTTGAGACAGATAAATATGATTTAATTACAAGGGGTTATATATCGGGCAAAACAACCCTCGGGGACTAAAGGCCAAAATACGATGAACAGCCGGGGAGGGAAGGCACCGGCTTTTTTGTGCCTGGCACCTTTTCTTATCGTCATCTGTCCCACTAAATCGTCAGCTGACTTTCTTGAGAATCGCTTCCCAGATATCTCCGAGCTGAAGACGCCCTGCCCAAAGGGAGATATATTCGCGATCGATGAAATCCGCCGAGACCTTCAATATCCCAGTGATGTCCCGAAGGTGTTTTTCCGACCCGCCCATACGATAATATTCCATCTTCATAAGAATCACATTCTCGGGCGATGCGAAATCCACCCTCCTTCCTTCCGTGAGCTGTACGCTTCTGCGTCGTTCAAACTCGCTGGCGCCATACTCGGATTGCTTTCTCACGATGATATCGACCTTCAGGCCAGATGACGGATGAATAATATTGAATTGTCCCTGCAGGGCAATGGCATCACGAACAGCATCTTCGCTGATATAGAATTCCGGCATCGGGAAATGACCGAGAAGAGGAACGATGTTTTTTACCTGAATATCGGCGACCACATCGATATCGTTGGTCAATCTTGGTTCGCCGTATGCCATCGAAGCACATGATCCCGTAATAAAATAGGGTATGTGGAGTTCATCCAAGACCGCCGCCACATTCAGCATGAGTTCAGTCAGTTCCATGCGATAACCTTTTGACGACCTCGGCCTGAACCGCGGCCTCATTCCAGTCGGGGTGCTGAGATCTGAGAAATGCCCCTACCAACTCTCTTGCAAATCGCACCATCCCATCAGCGATACATAGCCGTTCAAAAGGCGTCTTGGCCCTGAGGATCTGGGCCGAAATATCGTCAAGAACTTCTATCTGCCCAGCTTGAAGCTGCACAATCCCTCCTGGACTTCTCAAATACCAATAGCTTCAGAACTTTTGCAATTGGAAATCCCAGACGGCTCCTCGCAAAATTGGCCTTGTGCAACAGACTCTTTACGAAGGGTTATTTCACCGTCTTCACTTGCGGCACCTCTTCGGGCTTTTGCAGTCCCTCCTCTGGCTCCTCGGGGGTGAGAGGCACCCCCTCCGGGACCTTGCCCTGCATGAGCTCGACCATCTGATCGACATACCAGTTCGACTTGAGCGTGTAGGCCTTTATCTGATCCCCTATCACGGTGATGGACATGAAGAGCAGGAGCACGCCCAGGTAGCCCTTCACGTTAAAGCCCAGCTCCCACACGTTGATCTGCGGCGCCACGCGGTTTGCGATGCCGAGTATGATGTCGGAGATGAAGATAGCGATGATCACGGGCATGGCCATCTGCATGGAGATGTAGAGCACCTCGCCCGTGATCTTCATGAAGAGGTCGCACATGGGAAAGAGCCCGGGCCCGGTCACGGGAAACCCCAGCACCGGAAGGGTCACATAACTGCGATAGAAGGCGGCCAGGAACGCATCGTGGCCGCCTATGGAGAGATAGACGACCAGACTCAGCTGGAAGAGAAAGACGCCGGAAATGGAGACCTGCTCGCCCAGCTGCGGGATCAGCGCGCGCGCGATGGAGACGCCGCGCTGGTTGTCGATCATCTGACCGACTGCGGACATCGCGTGAAAGAGGACGCACGCGGTCATTCCCATCGTGAGGCCGTAGAATGCCTCCTTGAGGAAGAGGACCGACAGCATGATCAGGTCATCCTGGAGCGGCGGCGGCTGCGAGGGTACTATGAGGGGAAAGACAAACGCGGCCATCACCATGGAAGCGCCGGTCACTACGTAGCGCGGCACAGGCTTGCCGAAGAGGAACGGGACGATCGACGTCATGGCGAGCACGCGGACCCAGATGAGCGAAAAGAATATGAGATAGAACGATACGTTGATGTTGACGCCGAGTTTTTTGAAAATTTCGTCCATAAAGGCCGTGACTAGTTACTGGTGACTGGCGTGAATGACATGATCTACCTCCCTTAGCCCCTGCCTGCCGGCAGGCAGGCTTACAAAGGAGGGGAACCATTCCCTCCCCTTTGTAAGGGGAGGGTCAGGGTGGGGTAGATATTGCGTGCAACCGCCAGTCACAGAAACTCAATGCACATAAATCGGGAACGAGTTGTACAACGACGCGGTGAAAGCTATCAGCTGCGCGAGCATCCATGGCCCGGCCACCGCCAGCGTAGCCACGATGGCCACAAGCTTGGGCACAAAGGTGAGGGTCTGCTCGTTGATCTGGGTTGTGGCGAGCAGGACGCTGATCGTAAGACCCACGAGCATGGCAGTGAGGACCGGCGGCCCCGTGAGTATGAGCGCCAGGAAGAGCGTCTGCTTTGCTATGGCCACGAAATAATCCGGCATATGAACCCCGTGACTGGTGTGAGGTTCAGGATCTACCCCACCCTAACCCTCCCCTTACAAAGGGGAGGGAATATTCCCCTCCTTTGTAAGGAGGGGTCAGGGGAGGTAGATCTAGTCATTCACGCCAGTCACTAGTCACCAGTCACCCTCATCTTTACGCGTACCCAAGTATCAACCCCTTGGCTATTATGTGCCATCCATCAACGAGCACGAAGAGCAATAGCTTGAACGGAAGCGAAATTGTTATGGGCGATATCTGGAACATGCCGAGCGCGAGCAGCACGTTCGCGATCACAAGGTCTATGACCAGGAACGGCAGGAATATGATGAAGCCGATCTGGAACGCCTCGGTGAGCTCGCTCACCACGAACGCAGGTATGATGTTGATGAAGTCCCGGTCAGTGATCTCCGCGCGGTCTTCCTCTTTTACCCGCAGTTTGAGCGCAAGGTTATAGAAGAGAGCGCGCTCCTGAGTATGCACGTGCTTGAGCAGGAACGAGCGGACCGGCTCCTTGCCCTCGTCCACGGCCTTGGCCAAAAGCTGAATCGATGCCTGCGATAGCAGCGGCTGGTTCGTACCCTGGTTTATGGTCTGGCCGGCCGCGCGATAGACATCATAGCCGACAGGCATCATGACGTAGACCGTGAGGATCAGTGCAAGACCAGTGATGATGATATTGGGCGGGACCTGCTGTGTGCCCAACGCGTTTCTGATAAGGGCCAGGACCACGGCGAATTTAACGAACGACGTGACCATCATCACGATAAACGGGACCATGGCCAGTACTGCCAGGATCGCCAGAAGGACCAGCGGCTTTGACACGCCGACCGCACCGGCCTGCGCCCAGGCAGGACTGGAAAGGAGGAGCGCAGCAAGGGCTGAGGAACCAACGAAGAGAGTTTTTCGAAAATTCTTCCGCATGATAGTCTTTCTCAAGCATGCCCCCTCCCCTTTGTAAGGGGAGGTCGGGTGGGGTAGATCTTGGATCTACCTCCCCTGCCCCTCCTTACAAAGGAGGGGTGTTCATCTCTTCAAATTCAGAACGGCTCAGTTCCGTGATCAGGCTTATACCATGATCCGTGACCCCGATCACGTGATATCTTTTGCCGAGCTCGATGATATAGAGCGTCTTTCTGGGCTCGATCGCCTGCCGCGCACGGACTGTGAAAAATTTCCCCTGGTTGATGTGGCGCAGGAAACCGATCTGCGGCATGGCGTATTTCAAGAGCAGGACGGCAAAGATGCAGACGATCCCTAAGATCAAGAGCATCTTGAGGAAGAGCCACGTGAAGTCGACCGCATTCCCCGGAGTAGCGGGAACAATGGGAATAACTGCGCTGAGTAAAGTGATGATGCTCATGTGGCACCCGATTTGTGACTGGTGACTGGTGAATGGTGACTGGTAACTGGTAACTGGTAACTGGTAACTGGTAACTGGTAACTGGTAACTGGTGTGAATGACTTGATCTACCTCCCCTGGCCCCTCCTTACAAAGGAGGGGAATATTCCCTCCCCTTTGTAAGGGGAGGGTCAGGGTGGGGTAGATCCTGAACCTCACGCCAGTCACCGGTCACTACTTGTTATTTCACCATCTTAAGTATCCTGACTCCCAATTGGCCGTCGATATCAACCAGCTCGCCGCGCGCGATGAGCCTGCCGTTTGCCACGAGGTCCACGCTCTCCCCGGGAGGCCTGCCAAGCTCCACGACGTGCCCGAGCCTGTACTTGATGAGCTCTCCCACCGTCGTCGTGGTCTTGCCGATCACGGCCACGAGGTTCACCGGAACGTCCGGCGCTAGCTCCAGCAGCGATTCCGCCATCTCGTATGCCACCGGTTTGACAGGCGTCGGTTCATCGACCGGGGCGGGCAGGGCCTCGCCTGCGTGCGACGGCGCTGCCGCTGGCGGGGCTTCGGCCGGCTGTTCCTCGAAAGCCGAAAAGTCCAGCTCATCGGCAGGGATTGCGCCCTGGCCTTCGGCCGGCTTCTCGCCCTCTTCCCATTCCTCAAAGGCCTCGAGGTCGCTTGCCTCGGTATCTTCGCGCACATTGCCTTCTCTTTTAGTCATATCATTCTCCCTTATGAGTACCTTCTATCGTCGCTCTCACGCGCCTGGCATCGAGCGAGATACCGGCGTCAAACCCGCCGTGCATACCGTTGCCCACGCGGAGAATGACTTTGCCGGCCTCCCCGCCGCCGGCAAGGCGCATGTCGCCCTGCTCAAAGAGGATGATATCTCCCTCCTCTATCTGCGTGAGGTCCGCAGGCGCAAGGGTCGTGCGGCCCGCCTCCGCCCAGACCGGCACGCGCACAAAGCCGTACTCCGCGAGCCCCTGGAACATGCGCTCAAGCTCGGCGGGGTTCAATGCCTGCGAAGTCTCCGTGCCCAGCATGGCCTCCTCGACAAAAGGCTCGGGGAAGATCAGGCGGACAAAGCCAGCGTGCCGGCCGAGCAACACGCGAAACGCCAAGGATGCAGCTTTGGCATCCGGGTCCGCCAGCCCGCGCACCTGATCGCTGCTTGCGGCGAAGCGGTCAAAGCGGAAGTGTACCCGCTCATCCTTGCCGCACTCGGCATGTATGTGCGCCATGGTCTGCAGGATGAGATATTCGAGCACGCCTTGCTCGGTCTCGGAAAGCACGCGCGGCTCGGGCATGGATTCAACAAATCCTCCGAGCATGCGCTCGACCGCCATCATCGCCAGAGTGGAGTCTATCTCGCAAATTATCTTGGACTCGTAAGGGACGAGACCTATGACGAGGACGAGGGGATGAGCCGGCATCCTCTCCAGAAAAGACGCAAAGGGCCTCTGCTCGACCGTCTCGAGCTTGAACGAAAACCCCTCGCCAATATGGCTTGCAATGGCATCGCGAAGGCCCAGGGCGAACCTCTCCCTGAGGCCGGTATCGGGCAGGTAGGCATAGAGGGCAGAAAGCAGCTGCTGCTCACTCTTGGAGACCCTTTTTAACTTGAGGTGATAATGAGTGATGGCCATGTTTTTCGTGACTGGTGACTAGTTACTGGCGTGAATGACTAGATCTACCTCCCCTGGCCCCTCCCTGCCTGCCGGCAGGCAGGCTTACAAAGGAGGGGAATATTCCCTCCCCTTTGTAAGGGGAGGGTCAGGGTGGGGTAGACCCTGAACCTCACGCCAGTCACTAGTCACGGCCTTTATATCAGCTCACCGTAAATTCGGCAACCTCAATGCCCTTTGCGGCCAGGGCGCGCTTGATCGCGTCGGAGTTCTTCTCAAAGACCTCGCGGCCCCTGATGTCCGCGGTCTTGAAATGCACCCCGATCTTGCCCCCTTTTGAGGTCACCCTGAGCTTTAATCCGCGGAAGATCTTCTCGTGGAGGTCGACCTGGATCTCCTTCTCTCCCGCGCGATTTATGCCGATGCGGACGTACTGGACCAGCTTCTGCAAGGCCTGCTGCGTAAGCGCTGCCTGTTGTGCGGCATCCGGGCCGCGAGCGGCCTGCGCCAGGCGCGAGGCAAACTTGCTCTGCAGGTCGATCGGGACGGAGCGCGCACCGGCCTTGGAGAGCTGTTTGGAGAGCGATCTCCTGCCCATACCGCTCTCGAACCCGCCCTCCTTGCCGCTGCCACCGCCGCTGCCACCGCCCTGGCGCATGGTGCCCTTGCCGACCACCCGCTGATCGATCTGCTTCGAGCTGCCTTGCTCCCCCTTCTGGCCCGTCTCGCCCTTCTTATCCTTCTCCCCTTCATCCTTCTTGCGCTCGTCCGTATCCCGGTCCTGGCGCTTCGCCGACTCCTGGATCGCCTGCTCGGTCACGGTCTTTGACTGCGGCTGCGTGGAGAGAGGTTGTGCGACCTGACTCCTCTTCAGCACCTCGCCGAAGTCCTCCTTGGGCTTTGCCTTGGGCTTCTC
>JBBAAC010000085.1:0-9529 GCA_041658465.1 bacterium
TCGCTACCTTTCAGTTATTTCTATACAATGATTGTACGGACATGCCTCCTGGCATAGGTCGCAGCCATAGGCGCCTTCCGGAATGAATCGAGCGAGTTCATCTGAAACAGGCCCCTTCCCTTCTATTGTAAGATACGAGATACAGCGGCGCGCATCGAGCGAATGAGGCGCGACGAGGGCCTTTGTCGGGCATGCGTTGATGCAGGCGCGGCAATCGCCGCAGAGATCCTGCACAGGCTGATCAGGCGGCAGTTCCAGGTCTGTTACTATCTCACCCAGCACAAACCATGATCCGATATCGCGGCTCACCAGGATCGTGTGCCTTCCGATCCAGCCAAGACCCGCGCGAGCGGCCAGCGCCTTCTCCATGATGGGGCTCGAATCCACGCAGAGCTTGGCGCGTGCCTCGGGCGCGCGCTCCTTGATTACCTGCCAAAGCTGTTCGAGTTTTTCGCGAACAACGGTGTGATAGTCCGCGCCACGCGCAAACCTCGCCAGCGAATGGTTTCCCCTCCCCTTTGTAAGGGGAGGGTCAGGGTGGGGTAGATCTTGATCTACCTCCCCTTCCCCCTCCTTACAAAGGAGGGGAGAGTGGTTCATTTCAATCCCTCGTTCCCCATACGCCAGCGCACAGCATATCACCGACTTCGCGCCTGGCAGGAGGCTTTGCGGATCGCAGCGCGCCTCGGGGTTTCGCCCCAGCCACGCCATAGCGCCGATTCTCCCCCCATCGATCGCCCCTCGGAGACGCCCGACCTCGCTCACCGGCTTGGCAGTCGTGATGCCGACCAGTGCAAAACCAAGGGCCTTTGCAGTTGTGATGATCTCTGATTTCATCGAGTCTTCAAAACGTAAGCTGGTATATCGTACCCGCACCCTTGCCGTATCTCTGCAGGAATTCGTCTTTGAGCAGGACATTCAATGCATGAATTGCGGTCCGTCGCGGCAATCCGGTGTATTCAATGATATCCTTCGTGGAAAGTTTTCTCTCCGGATGCTCCTTGAAGCACTGCAGCACCTTACGGGGCGCTGCTGCGAGCTTTACGATCGCCTCATACCTCTTCGCATAGAATGCAATATCATGCTTCAGGGCCTCCTCGATCATCTTGAGATAGAACATGAGAAAGTATTCCATCCTGTATTTCTTTGGATCCTGCATGAATTTTCCTTCGGAGCATTTCTGCAGGACAAGATAGTATTCCTCCTTGTGCTTTTCGATGTGCCTGTCCAGCGCGATGCATGGAATCACTGCAGATAAATTCCGATCATCGGACTGAAGCACTGCCAGAGTGAACAGCGCCCTCCCGATGCGCCCGTTGCCGTCCTGAAAAGGATGTATTGCCAGGAATCGAAATACAAACTCCGCTGCCACAGCGAGACACCACGGATATTCAGGCAACGTCCCATTGTACCATTCAACCAGATCTGTCATTGCCGCAGAGGTAATGGGGCCGGGATCAGCCGTCTTGAGCACATCCATTCTGATGTCGGTGCCAACAACCATTTCTACGACGTTGTTGGGAGCGACCTTGTATTTCCCGAGATAATGAACTGCAGGCGGATAAAAGTGCAGAAGCTCGCTGTGAAGCCCCCTGATCGCAGCCTCCGTGAGAGGGAAAAGATCCTTTGCCTGGTGAAATATGATCTCCAGCATGTTTCTGCAGCCCGCCACTTCCTCGATGCTCCGCTCGCGCTCCTTTGACAATTTATTTTCAATGAATCGTTTTTTTTGAATGAAGGCAGTCGTTCGGCCATCAGCACTCAGGGTCTTATCCAGCCAATCGACCTCGACATCGGTGAGGATGGCATTCTCGATCCTGGTCGTTGCGCCGATCGTGCTTATGCGGGCATAGCGATGCATTGCTTCCCTGCATTCGGCTGACACGGAATCAACGTACACCCGCCTGTCAGCGGCCAGATCGCTCACCTGTTTGAGCTGCCTTATGATTTCGTCCGTAATTTTGATCGAGATCATACGGTACTATTGTGCAACATCGTGCAATACTGCGCAATAAATAATTGCACAATATTGCACAATCGATCGGGCATACTTAGAATGAAGCTATGCGGTATTTGAAGTTTTTTTGAATACCATTATAAAACATAGGCTTAAACACCGTGCTCCATCAAAATACAATTTACTCAGATACATGAGTATTTTTGCTCACAATCACTAGTAACCAAATATTTAGCAACTTTGCCTCGACCCAATCGATAACCAGCCTGACAGGATAAATAATATAATGGTAATCAGAGAAGTACCAATAATCCCTTATACTCCAGCCCTGGGCGAGGCAGCGGCAGACTTTTATCCCGTGGAAGCCGCCGAACCAGCCCCTTCAGATGGTGTGTTGCCTGACGCTGGCTCGGATCCACAAAATGGCGACAGTCGTTATGTCGAATCTATAACAGCCCCTGCTTATGAAAGCCCTATGGCAGTGGCGATGCTTCGTGTCGCAAGTGTTTTGGAAAGCGATACAAGAAACCCTAAAATAACAGGGCATGATCGCGTCTGGCACTCCATCGCGCTGGAAGGCATCCAGCAACAAAGGAAGCTGGGGGCGTGGCGCGCCGACAGGATCGTACTCGATGGCCTTCAAAATCACCTTCCAAGCGACAGCAGCGGAACCTGGGTCAAGATACGTTATCTCATTCAAGGCCGATGGCTTGAGCGCGTTGAAGGCGCCCGCCTTGCCGCACAAGGCATGACTGTCGATGCAGTGGAATTCTCGGACGATGGCCGCGGCTTTGACTTTCAGAAACTCGGGATCGATTTCAGCGACAAGCCCGAAAACAACGGCAACTCCACACATGGCCCGGTAGGTCAGTTCGGCGAGGGACTCAAGCGCGCATCAGCGGCCTGCATCCTCGAGGGTATGCCCGTGGAGATCTTCTCGCGGAACTGGAGGGCGACTCCCAGGTCCGCGCCGCTTGTGGTGGACGGAAAGCAGGTTCACAAACTCTTTTTCGATATCGATATCTACGATGCGAGGTCCGCCATACCCGGCTCCAGGACGGTATTTCACCGCCCGACAAAGGCATTTCTCATGGAGCTCTCAGCGGTTGAGAAAAAAGTCCTCCCGCTGCGCCCCGGGTATCGCCCAAGATATACGGATGCGCATGGGAATGCAGTGGTCGATGGATCGGGAGACCTGTTCGTCAAAGGGATGTTTGTCACCTCCCAATTTAAAGACAAACTCCTCTTTGGTTACGATATTCACACAGATGAAATCCCGCGCGATCGCGACCACGTCAAGGAGCGGACCCTTGGCAACATCATCGGCGGCCTGCTCGCGGACTGCACAGACATCGAGATCATCAAGGCATTCATGCAACGCGCGCTAACCCGGAATGCGCAGGATCGGAGCCAACAGAAGCCACTCCTTGAGATAGAGTATGTAGCAAATAGGTGGGAGGGAAATTTCGGGCATAACCGCTCCCCCGCACATCCAGAGCTGTGGCAACAAGCGTTTCTCGAACTCTTCGGCCCGCGCGCCGTGCTGGGCACGGGCACGGAGACCGAAAAACTGGCTCGGCTGGCAAACTACGATGTGGTTCGCTGTGCTAACTCTTCCTTCCAACGATTTGTCGAACGCTGCCAAATCCCCCTCGACAGCAAAGTCACTGAATCCATGAACGCCTTCCTGCTGGCAGACGTGCCAGAAGTTGATGGAGCGCAGCTGCACACACTCGATACATCAATCACGCTTTCATATCGCGCCCAAAAATGGGGCATGCTCCGGCTGATCCTCGATGCGGCCTCTAATCACCTTCCCCATGACTCCGGCGGCACATCCTTCAAGATCTCATTAAAGGTGCTGAGGCCGGGCTACATGGATGTCTATGATTGGGTGGAGTGGGAACCCGGCAAGCGATACGAAAAAATCGAAGAGATCAGGATTGAAGACGACGGCCGCGGCTATCATTTCACCAATCTCAAGTACCTGGCGAGCGATAAGTCAGGCAAAGCGGTGGGCAAGAAAGGCGAAGGGCTTAAACTCGTCTCCACTGCCGCGCTTCGCGATGCAGAGCATATCAAGGTCAAATTCCGCTCCAACGATTGGGTGGCAGCGCCATTTGCCTCAGCGCCACAGAAGGTCGGGAGGAGAGATGAAGAGACGCTCTGCTTTCAGGTAATCGAAGGAATTCCCGAGATCCAGGGATCCCAGACGACGATCAGGGGTATAAACGACGAGCTGCATCTCATCCTGCCGAGGCTTGACGATTATTTACTCGCGCTGCGCAGGGATCTAAAGATCCTCCATTCCACCGATGGTGGACGCATCTTTATCGAACAACCGGGCCGGCTCATGCGGACCGGCGCAGTATTTGTCAAAGGCGTCCATATCACTGACCATCACGCGGGCCGACTACTCTTCAGTTATGATGTCAATATCGATACCGACAATATCTCCCCGGAACGCGATTCAGTCGATGCCAAGGTCCTGGAAGGCAGTGTGCATGACATCATCGCATCGTGCAAAAACCGCGATGCGATCGCACGCATCATAAAGGCCGCAGCAGACAACTCCGGGACTGAACATCTTGAATTCATAGACACCCGATTGGAAGACGATGTTGCCAAGATATGGAATGAAGTCTTCCATGAGCTCTACGGCAGGGATGCAGTACTCTTCTCCAGTCCCGATATGGCCCTTGCGGCAGGACATTCGGGTTTTCAGGTGAAGAGGCTCAACGAAAAGCTGGGCAGAACGCTCCACGCTGCAGGCGTGGAATTCGACAGGGAGGTTGTAAACGAGGGGCTCAAGGCGACGTACGTGCCCTTGGATCGCCTGACGGAGCAGGAGCGACAAAATCTTGAGCGGCTTCGAGAGGTGGATGCCGTACTGGGGCTTCCGCCATTCCCCAATATCCATGTTTATGAATCAGTGAGTTCTCGAACCGGCAGGGATCTCACCGGGAGGGTCGGCGGATTCTGGAACGGTATAGCGATAAGCATCTCCAGGGCAAATCTCGCCTCCTGGGCGTCTGCGATTCGCGTCTATGACCACGAACGGGGGCACAAGGAAACGGCCGCCAGCGATCCCACGGATCCATTCCGGTACTTCTTCGAGTACTATCTTGCGGCGATGATCGGCCAGGAGCTTGAACGCAAACACGACGACCCCTCCTATGCCATAGGGGTTGAGGCATTTTCCCGATGGGATGTTGAGCGCATCGCGAGGTTGCAGGAGGAAAACCATACGCTAAGTGCACAAGCGGCGGCGGCACAGCGCGGGCGCGCCGGGGCAGTGCAGGCGATGGTCCTGGCGAAATCCGAGCTGGCGACGCTCTCGGATCGGATGCATCAATTACAGCCTGGCTATCGAAGGGATGAAGCGATCACATTCAATTTCGAAAATCGAATGGTCGCAGTCCAGCCGCGATCCGGCCGACTGGATCAGGGGGCTTTTTACGACATAAAAAATGCCTTGGAGAAAAAGCGGACGCTTATCGAGCGGCTCATCGGATTTTTTGGGAGGCCTAATAATTATGAGGGCCAGGTCCACGTGTTCGTATCCGAGGCGAATGATCGCGATGTCGAGATGCGACTGCTGTGCTCACGCGAAGCCATGAAGGTCTTAAGGCGCGTAGCGCACCGCACAAGGCCTGAACATGGAACTGACACGGTAACAGACGCCATCGATCAGGCATACAATAAGCTTTTAGAGCTGTTACGTTTTCAACTTTCTGCCGACCTTCTTCTCAGCTCGGCTGCAGATCGCCTGGGAACTCCACCGTGAACGTAGTCCCCTCGCCATAGACGCTGTGCACGTCGATCGTGCCCTTGTGGGCCTCGACTATCTGTTTGCTTATGCTGAGCCCGAGCCCGGATCCCTTTATCCCGGCGGTGTCCTTGCTGTAGATCTGGCCAAAGACCTGGAAGAGCTTCGGCACATCGGCCTCCTTGATGCCGATGCCGGTGTCGGAGACATCGATCTTCATCTTATGATCATCGCGGCCCAGCACGAGCTTCACGGACCCGCCCGACTTCGTGAATTTCAGGGAATTGACGACGAGATTTGTAATCACCTGGCGTATCCTGTCCTCGTCGCAGACCGCAAGCAACCCCTTCTCGGGCAGGTCCAGCGAGAGCGCGACGCCGCTCTTCTCCGCCATGGGCTTCATGCTCATGTATACATCGTGCATGAGCATGCCCAGGTCCGTGTTTGCAAAATGCATATCCATCCTGCCGGACTCGAGCCTTGTGAAATCCAGCAGATCGGTGGTCAGGTGGACGAGCCTGTCGATGTTCTTTCCGGCAATGCCCAGCGTGCGCTGCTGCTGCTCGTTGATGGGGCCGTTCATGCCCTCGAGCACGATAGCAAGGGCCTCCTTGATGGCTGAGAGCGGATTGCGCAGTTCGTGCGACACCATGGACGTGAACTCGCTCTTAACGTTGCTCATGCGCAAAAGCTCCTCGCCCGCGAGCTTGAGTTTGTCCTCTGCCCTCTTGTGCTCCGAGATGTCCCTCGCGATCATAGAGGCGCCGATGATTTTATCCGACTCGCCGTAGCTCGGGGAGAGGGTGATCGAGACATCGATGAACTGTCCATCCTTGCGCACACATTCAGTTTCGTGGTTTATCACGCCCTGCCCGTGTCTCGCATTCTCCAGGATCTGCCCGCAGACTTCCAAATGTTCAGGCGATATGAGCGCGCTGGTTTTCTTGCCGATGATCTCCGCAGGTGAATAACCGTATATCCGTGCAGCGCCGCGATTCCAGCTCGTAATACAGCCCTCCAAATCGATCCCGAATATCCCGTCACCCGAAGACGCTACGATCTCAGCCAACCGCTTGAGCTCGATTTGTGAGCGCTCAAGCGAATCGAGCATACTGTTTATCGAGATAGCCAGCTTCCCAAGTTCATCGCGGCCGCGCAACGCAACCCTTCTTGTGATATCGCTGCTCTCGCCTATCTCGCCCACATCCCTGTTGAGAAATGCGAGCCGCGAAAGCACCATCCTGTCGAGCACTGAGATGAGCAGCGCGATGAAGACAAGACCGATCGCTGCAAAGACTAACCCGAGGTATTGCACCGCCTCGCTGCCGAGCCGCACCATATCCCTGTCCAGTGTTACCTTGAGGATGAGCGCGGGCCTTCCATCCACATCCTCTATCGGCGCGTATGCTGCGATGGTATTCTTGTTCAAGGCGCGTGATACGACCTTCTTTGTATCTGCGGGGATCCCCTCCTCGCCAGCGCGATACAGCTCCAGCCTCAGGTGTGTAGTGGCGGCAATCTGGGCCAGCTCCTGCGCATCCAGCCAGCGCCCCATCACTAGGATCCCTCGCGCCGGCCCTTTTCCATTGCTGGTGAGAACCGGTCTGGCAGCGAACATCATGGGTCCGTCGGCCAGCATCATGATTCCGGAGATACCTTCGGCCGGATGGCGCATGATTGGACCATCCGATCTCATATATTCCATAAGGCCCGACGGAATCGGCATAAGATGAGCAGACTCAAGGTCGAAACCATTGCCCCACACGACCTTGCCGTCGGTATCGAGAAAGATGATAAGGTTGACACCGAGCGCGGAGAACGCGTTCTCCGTCATGTTGACCCTGATAAACTTCTGATTGTGGTCCTTCATGAACTCATAGCTGTCGTCCCAGTTGGCCCAGTCGCTCACGGATTTCTGAAGCTGGGAGGTCACGGCATTTACGGCATCCGTTGCGCGGCCGGCGTTCACTGATATCTCGCGTGCCTCCAGCCTTTTTGTCGTGCGCGCGGTCATAAAAGACGCGGCTTGATAGATTGCGATGAAGAGGAGCGCCAGGATGATGCCTATGGTCCAGATGGTCTTCTTGCGGAGAGTCATTTATTTCCCCTCTAAAAACCGATTGATTTCATGCCTTGCGATATGCCTAAACTCCATCCTACCCTAACGGAGGAAGCGATGGAGAACAAAAACAACAAAGAGCTCAAGATCCAGATCCGTGGTAACGATTCGGTGCTCGGCGGCACCTACGCCAATAACCTCATGATCCATATGACGCGCGAGGAGTTCGTGCTCGACTTCATCAACCTTGTGCCCCCGCACGCCTCGCTCAACGCCCGCATCGTGGTTTCTCCGGGGCATTTTCGCCGCATGATAGAAGCCATGAAGCAGACCGTGGATCGCTTCGAAAAGGAGTTCGGTGCGCTACCGGCAACGCCCGCCCAGACCTCCCCCACAGAGCTGGTTCAATAAAATAATATATAAAGCGTAAGAAGGAAAAGATAAAAAGCAAAGCCAACAAGTCCTTGTCTAGCGCCATTTACGGGTATATGTTTGCCCTCCAAATTTTCAAAGAGGCGTTGCTATGACGATCCAGGATAAATTTCAGACTGGCAGCTTTGACACGGATAATCGCTCGATCCAATCCATAAGCGCGTTCGAGAATGCGCTCAAACACAGCGTAAGCATGCGGGTCGCGGCGTTCGTGGTGGCGATTGACCGCGTCACGCGCGCATCGGAGATGCGCGGACTGTACGCATAAAATCAGCGAGACAGGCGAGTCAGGATCTGAAATATGCCTATTGATAAAATAAATGCTTCAGTACTTGGCCTGCCGCCGGCCTGGATAAGCCGCGCGATCTCCGGCGGCGGTGCCATGAGCAACACCGACGAGATCCGCAAGCTCCTGGGCGAGCCGATCCCGCGCGTCGTAGATCAGTCCACGCTAAGGCCGGAGGTAGCGGCGTTCTTTGCAGCCGGAGGCCTTCTCGATCGGCTGCGCAAGAAGCTCTCTCTCTTTTCCCGTAAAAAGGGCGGAAAGATACTGCCTGCAAAGGGAACCATCGCCTCGGTCGACGAAGAGGACAACCTTTACGTAGGAGTGGACTTCCTGGAGCAGTTCGGCTCCGACGAGGCGCTCGTGGCCGGGATAGTGGCGCACGAGTGGGGACACATGATGAGCGACCTGCCCAGAGGCACCGACTGGTCGCATCTCACGTGGGAGCAGCTCTACGCCCTGCGCCGCGACGAAGAGGCGGACGCCGACGGGTTCGCGGGCCGGGCCATGTTCCTCATGAACTACTCCGTTGAGCCGATGGTCGAGTTTTTGGAAAAGCTCGATAGCGAGAAGAAGAAAAAAGAGACGGGGCCTGATAAGCTCGCCTGCCACAAGTACCACAACCTCGCCACTCGCGCTGCGATCCTGAGGGAATCCTATGAAGCGGAAAAACGCGCTCTGGAGACCGCGCGGCGCCTCTTTTTCCAGTCCGGCAACGCCGACAGGCCCAAGATCGGCAGGGTAATTGGAGCAGGATAAAAATCCCAAGTGCCGAATCCCAATATCCAAACAAATTCTAAGCTCCAATTTCCAATAAAAACCAAAATGGTTTTATTTGAAATTTGAGACTTGGATATTGGGATTTATTTGGATATTGGGATTTTGGATTTGGAATTTAGCCTTTAGTGTTGTCCTTCATCCACTTGAAGTAATCTTCCAGTCCGTCCGTCACCGGCAACACGAGAAGTTCGGGGACCTCGTAGCTGTGGTTCTTCTCGATGAAGGCCTTGAGATTCTCCACGCACTTCT
>JBBAAC010000086.1:0-9529 GCA_041658465.1 bacterium
CAGGGGTGCTGCGGAGGCGCCGCGAATCGAGTGGCTTGCGAGCGAGAAGGACGCTATGCACGCGGCCATGCAGACAGGCAAGTCTGTCATGGTGGAGTTCACCGCTGCATGGTGCCCGCCGTGCGGCGCGCTTGAGCGCAATTTCTACTCGCGGGGCGACATCGTGGAGTTGAGCTACGGCCTCATCCCGCTGCGCGTGGACGCGACGACTGAGACAAAGGATACGCGTCGGCTCATCGGCAGATATCGCGTTGTGGGATGGCCGACTGTGATCTTCGTGGGGCCGGACGGCAGCAACTACGAGGACCTGCGGGTATCCGACTACGATCCGCCCTCGATAGAGCGGGGCATGCGCGAGGCAATATCGCGCGCCAAGGACGCCTCGGGCAAGGCGGTCTCAGGCGCCGCATCGGAGAGCCCATGAGACGAACCCTCTCCAGCTACGAGCACAGGATCGCGGCCTCACTCGCCGCAATCCTCATACCTTTGCCCGACGATTCCCCGGAGATGGGGCCGCTCCTCGATCAGATCGACGACCACCTCAGGCATTTCTCAAAGGACACCCGCCTCTCGTGGAGGCTCTGCCTCTGGATGCTCGAGCTCTTCGCGATCTTCTATTACGCCTCGTTCACGCGCATGTCGCGCATGAAGCCCGACCTGAGAAAGCGCTACATCGAGGCATGGCACAACACGTGGTGGTCCGTGAAGAGGACGGTCAAGCGCTTCCTCGAAGCGGTGATCTTCATGAACTACTACTCGCTGCCCGATGTGGAGCGGCGCATAGGATACACGCCCAGATTCTCGCCGGCCGTCGGCTCCCGCGACTTCCCGTCGGCCAATCTCGTGAAGGATTTTCCCGATCGCGACATAGAGTGCGAGGCGGACGTATGCATTGTGGGCTCGGGCGCGGGCGGGGCGTTTGCGGCCATGGAGCTCGCGGCCGCGGGGAGAAAAGTCGTGATCGTGGAGGAAGGCGGATTCTTCGATGTGACCGACTTCGGCCGCGACGCGATGACCATGACCAAGAAGCTCTACCGCGCGGGCGGGCTCACGAACACATTCGGCTGGCCGCCGATACTCGTCCCCATGGGACGATGCGTCGGCGGAACGACCGTCATAAACTCCGGCACCTGCTTCCGCGCGCCTCCAAAGGTCTTCGAGTGGTGGGCGAACCGCTATGGCCTCCACGGCTGGTCTGCCGATCGCATGGAACCCTACTATGCGCGCGCCGAGGAGGTGCTCGAGGTCGAGGAGGCGAAGGAGAACGTGCAGGGGAGGTCCGCGGCATTCTTCGCCCGCGGTGCATCGAAGCTGGGTATAGAGGTGAAGCCCCTCCTGCGCAATGCGCCTGGCTGTTGCGGGAGCGGGGTCTGCTGTTTCGGTTGTCCCACGAACGCCAAGAAATCGCTCCAGATAAACGCGATACCGCTGGCGCTTCAATCCGGCGCCACGCTCTATACGCGTTGCCGCGCGGAGATGATCGTGCATTCCGGCCGCCACGCCTCGGAGGTCCGCGCGCGGTTCATCGATCCCGTCGAACGGTTGCGAGGCCCGCAGCTCAAGGTCAAGGCAAAGGTGATCTTGGTCGCATGCGGCGCCCTGCACACGCCTGTGCTGCTCGATCGCTCTGCCATTCCGAACCCGAGCCGCCAGCGCGGCAAGAACCTCACGCTGCACCCCGCGTCCAAGGTCGTGGCGCTCTTTGAGGAGGATGTGCGCGGGTGGCAGGGAATACCGCAGGGCTGCTATTCGGATGCGCTGGTGGAGGAGGGGATAAAGCTCGAAGGGATTTTCCTCCCGCCTGCGTTCACGGCATCCACGCTCCTGCTCATGGCCGACGAACACCGCGAGGTCATGGCGAACTACAATCGCCTCGCCGCGTTCGGACTCATGGTCTCGGACACGACGAGGGGCAGGGTGTTGCGCGGGATCAACGGCCACTCGGTCTCTCTCTACACGATCAACCGCGAGGACCTGCCCAAGTTTCAACGCGGCATCACGCATCTCGCGGAGGCGTTCTTTGCGGCGGGCGCCGTGAAGATCTTCCCCGGCATCCACACGCTGCCGGTCGTGACGAGGGAGCAGGGCGCCGCGGCGATCGCAAAGCTTAGGCTGCGCAACAAGGATCTGGAGCTGCAGGCATTTCATCCGCTCGGCACATGCCGCATGGGCGCGGACCCGCGCGAGGCAGTGATTGATCCCATGGGCCGCGTCTACGGCATCGATAATCTCTTCGTCGCGGACGGCTCGATCTTCCCCACAGCACTCGGCGTGAATCCGCAGATGACGATCATGGCGTCCGCGCTCAAGATCGCGGACGGCATAAACCGCGAACTCCTTTAACCTTCATTTTTATGCAGATCATCTCTTGACACCGGCGGCACCGGCGGGTAATCGGTAACATCGTCATATCGTCATATGACGATATGAAATAAAATGGATTGCGAGGGTGACGTGCAGAACCTCCTGCGCATATTCAAGGCGGCAGCAGACCCGACGCGGCTTCGCATCCTCCGGATGTTGGCGGTAAAGCCGCTCTGCGTCTGCGAGGTGATGTCCGTGCTCGGCATGGCGCAGTCGACCACGTCGAAGCATCTGAGGATCCTTTACGACGCGGGGCTCATCGAGGAGATACCCGGAGGCGTGTGGACGGTCTATCGCTTCGTGAGACCGCAAACCCGGTCGGTTGCGGCTCATCTTCTCGATCTCATCAAGAAGGCGGAGCCGACTGAGCAATCAAAACGGGACGAGGAACAGGCGAGAGGGGCGGACCGCGAACGGATCTGCCGGTTGCGCGCGGAGAAAACACTCAAACGACAGCGGCGGGGGTGAGCGATGGCCGAAATCGGCGGAAAGAAGCGCCTCAACGTATTCGAACGATACCTCACGCTATGGGTTGCGGCATGTATGATGGTTGGAGTTGGCATAGGTCGCTTGCTCCCCCAGGCCACGGACGCGCTGCGCCGCCTGGAGTTCGGGGAGCAGAGCCACATCAACGTCGTCATTGCGGTCCTCATCTGGCTCATGATCTACCCCATGATGCTCAAGGTCGACTTCGGGTCGATCCTGAATGTCAGGCGTCAGCCGCGGGGGCTCGCCATCACGCTCTTCGTCAACTGGCTCGTCAAGCCCTTCAGCATGGCCTTCTTCGGATGGTTCTTCTTCCGACATGTCTTCACGCCGTGGATCGGACCTGAGATGGCCGACCAGTACATCGCCGGCGTCATCATCCTTGCAGCCGCACCCTGCACCGCCATGGTATTTATCTGGAGCTATCTCACCGACGGCGATCCGGCCTACACACTGGTGCAGGTGACGGTCAATGATCTCCTCATGCTTGTTCTTTTCGCGCCGATCGTGAAGTTCCTGGTCACCGGTGCTTCGACGCTCGAGGTCCCGTTTGTCGTGCTTGTCTGGGCTGTGGTCTTGTTTATCGTGATTCCGCTGACGGCTGGAACCATCACACGTGCAACCCTGCTCAAGGCGAAGGGCGCAATCTGGTTCGAGGAGAAGTTCCTCCCGGTCCTCCATCCCGTTTCGATCCTTTCCTTGCTTGTTACGCTCGTCATCATCTTCGCCTTCCAGTCGGACAACATCACGCAGCGCTTCTTCCACGTCATCCTGATCGCGATCCCGATTCTCATTCAGGTCTACTTCAACTCGACCCTTGTCTATACGCTCATGCACAAGTTCCGCGTCCGTTTTGCCGTTGCAGCACCCGGCGCGCTCATCGGTGCGTCAAACTTCTTCGAGCTAGCGGTGGCCACGGCCATCGCGCTCTACGGCCCGGGCTCTGGTGCTGCGCTGGCTACGGTGGTCGGCGTGCTGGTGGAGGTGCCGGTGATGCTGTCAGTCGTTGGGATCTGCAACCGGACGAGGGGCTGGTTCGCCAACGCAACACGCTAGAAAGGGAGGGGCTCATGTTTCGAACAATCCTGATCGCGACCGATCTCTCCGCGGCTTCGGAGGAGCTGTGCAAGTGCGTGGGGTCCCTCAAGCGCGTCAGACCGCGTGAGGTCTGGCTCGCCCACGTCTGCAACATCCGCAATGTCGGGGGGTTAGCGGCTGACCTCAAGGAGGAACATGCCCTAGAACTCGAACGTCAGGTCGGAATCCTCAAGCGCCATGGGCTGGGCGCCAAAGGCGTGATCCGTCAGGGGATTCCCTTTGTCGAGATCAACCGCGAGGCGGCGCGGAAGAAGGCGCGCCTCATCGTGGTCGGAAGCCATGGAGAGGGGCTTCTCAAGGAGATGCTGATCGGCTCGACCGCCTTCGAAATCATTCGACAGGGGACGCACCCGGTTCTCGTCTTCCGTCACGAAGTCATCGAGCGCGAAGGGGATCGGCGCTGCCGCATGCGCTGTCACGATCCCTTCAAGCACATCCTATTCGCGACGGACTTTTCGAAAAACGCGGCGCACGCACAACGCTTCGTCGATCACATTTGCCACGAGGCGAGGTCACGCGTGACACTCGTTCACGTTCAGGAAAAATCACGGATCGAGCCGCACCTCAAGGGGCGGCTGGCGGAATTCAATCGCATCGATACTGCGCGCCTCGAGGCGATCGCGAAGGGCCTTCGGAAACGGGGGGCGCGAAAAGTCGACATCGCCATAGCATACGGCCATGCGGTCAAGGAACTTCTCAAGCTGGAGCGAAAGGTGAAACCGTCGCTGATCGTGCTCGGCTCACAGGGGCGCAGCTGGACGGAGGAGCTTTTCCTGGGGAGTGTCGCGCATAACATTGTGCGAAACGCCAAGGCGCCGGTCCTCGTCGTGCCGTGGCGCCCTGCGTTTGCATAGTCTTAACGAAGTGACGTTGCTGGGATCCCGGCGCAGGGATACCCGCTGTTCATCGGAGAGGATGCTCATGAAAATTGAAATCTATGATCCTGCAATGTGTTGCTCGACGGGGCTCTGCGGACCGGCGATTGATCCGGTGCTCGTCAGGATGAACGACGCAGTGCTGGCGTTGAAAAAACAGGGTGTGGAGATTGAAAGATTCAACCTTGCCCAGCAGACACATGCGTTCATGACGAACAAAACGGTTGCCGACCTGCTCCATAAGAACGGGAAAAAAATACTGCCGGTCATCATCGTGAACGGTGAAGTCTTCAGAACAGGTCACTATCCGTCTTATGAAGACTTGTGCAACGCGCTTGGAATCGAACCCTTGAAGCAACAACCAATGCCGCGCTCTTCATGTTGTAGTTGAACTGAATCGGAGAATGACATGACAAAATATCTGTTCTTTTCCGGCAAAGGCGGCGTTGGCAAGACCACGATGGCGTCTGCAACCGCCATTCATCATGCAGAGGCCGGCAAGCGGACGCTGATTGTGACGACCGACCCTGCCTCCAACCTGGCTGATGTATTCGAACAGGAGATAGGGCACGAGATAACGCCCATTCACGGAATAAAGGGCCTCTTTGCCATGGAGATCGACCCCGATGAGGCAACCAGGGAATACAAAGAGCGGATCATCGGTCCTTTCAGGGAAGTCATGCCGGAGGATGTCATCGCGTCTCTCGAGGAAAACCTAAGCGGACCGTGCACAACAGAGATGGCCTCGTTTGATCGATTTATCGACTTCATGGAGGACGATGCCTATGATGTCATCGTCTTTGATACCGCCCCCACGGGTCACACCATAAGGCTCCTTGAGCTTCCCGTTGACTGGTCCAAACATATAGAGGAATCCGCAAAAGGGAGCGGGCAGACCTGCCTCGGCCCGGTTCAGTCTATTCAAGAATCAAAGGCCAAATACGACAGGGCGACCGCTCTGCTCACCGCGCCCGACAAGACGAGCTTTGTCTTTGTCATGAGGCCGGAGGAGCTGTCGCTGTACGAAACCCTCAGGGCATCCCTGGAACTCGAGACCATCGGTGTAAAATCGGGAGAACTGATCATCAACGGCATTCTGCCGGAAGAGGTCTGCGATATAGCCTTCTTCAGAAAGAAATACGAGGCGCAGCAGCAGGTCATCAAAGAGGCGGAATCAGCAATACCGAAATCAAAGCGTTTCATGCTTTTGCGGGACAATGAAATCAAGGGCAGAGAGGCGTTGAGAGCTGTGGCAGAGGAGCTCTATAACGGCAAAATATCACCCCCCAGCGTCAGGGGCACAATGGTCAAGACTGATGTAGCCATTGATAAGCCCGACGTCGATCGTTTCTTTCTTCCCTCTGAGACAACGAAGGTGATGTTCTTTACGGGCAAGGGAGGCGTGGGTAAGACAACGGTGTCCTGTATTGCGGCCCTTCATATCGCGCAGAGGGGGTTTAAAACGCTCCTCGTCACGACGGACCCGGCGGCGCATATCGGGGAGGTGCTCGGCGTGAACGTCGGGAGCACACCGACGCCGATCACGTATAATCTGTATGCCGTCATGGTCGATCAGGAAGAGGCTTTCAAGGTATACAAAGAGAGGGTGTTGAATGAATCGAGAGGAAAATATTCCGAGGACATGCTGGCCGCAATGGAGGAGGAATTAAACTCGCCATGCACGCAAGAGATGGCCGCCTTTGATGCATTCATCCAGTTCATAGAGAGCAAGGACTATGCCGCCATCGTCTTTGATACTGCGCCGACTGGTCATACATTGAGATTGCTATCCCTGCCATTTGATTACGCAAGACAGATGGAGATGATGGTGTCGACGGAAGAGGTTGCACATGCAAAAAGAGCGACAGGAAACAGGTATCGTGAGATCATCGACATATTGAGGGACAAGAACAAATCGTGCTTTGCCCTTGTCCTTTACCCCGAGTCCACGCCGATACTTGAGTCCTACAGGGCTATGCTTGATCTGAAGGATGCCGGAATCGAGACGCAGGTGGTCGTCTCCAACATGATGCTGCCGGAAGATGTCTGCACGAACGATTTCTTTAAAAACAGGAGACGCATGCAGATGAAATATCTCGTGGAGATGAAGGACAAATTCAATCTGCCCATCCTGCAGCTGCCCCTCCTTCAGGATGAGGTGAAGGGGATCGGGCAATTAAAAGTGGCAGCCGGCAATTTTTAACGAGGAGTGCATGAAAAATTCTAGGGGACTCGATGAAGAAAAGGCGATTGATATAGTTGTCGGCGGAATGCTCAAATAAATTCTGCAAAGGAGGATCATCATATGAAAATAGCAATTCTTATGTGCGCCTGCAGCGGTGTGTGCCCGAGCATGGAAAAGATCAATTTCTTCGATCTCATGGAAAGATTGAGGCTTGAGGTGCCGCACGATTTCATGGTTTTGCACCCGCGCCTGTGCGAGGAAAACGGCGAGGCCCTTATGCGGGACCTGCTCAAACCGGACACGATCTACGTCACCCCCGCCTGCAACGAAAAACACCAGATGAAACTCCTTGCGGCGGGCTTTTCGAAAGCAGGCGTGCCTATGGATGAGAAACACTGGATTCCGGTAACGCTTGCGCAGAAGGACACCGAGCAGGCGTTCGCAGACATAAAGGCGGCCGTCGAAAAAGCAAAAGGAATGGCATCATGAAGAAGACATACCTGGGCTTGCCGCGGGAAGATATCCCGTGGTGTCCGAAGATCGACGAGGACAAATGCACCGGCTGCGGACTCTGCGCTGAATTCTGTCCGAACGGTGTCTTCGAAATGGGTGCTGACGTGATGACCGTCAAAAATCCTATGAATTGCGTAGTTGGCTGCGACAAGTGCGCGGCCGAGTGCCCTGTCGGGGCGATCTCCTTTGCAACCAAAGGGGAGCTGCTTGCATGGGTTCGTGAAGCTCGTGAGAAGGCTGGAAAGGATAAGCCATGACCAAGTCGCATATGAAGAGCATCGTTCGGGAGGCGTACGGCAAGATCGCCACTGGGGAGCGCGGGGGCTGCGGCTGCTCGTGTGACTCCTGCGGGCCCGGGGCGAGCGAATTCGCCCGTTCCATCGGCTACACCGACGAGGAACTGAAGGCCATTCCCGCTGAGGCGAATCTTGGTCTCAGCTGCGGAAATCCGACGGCGCTGGCCGGACTCCAGGAGGGAGAGATCGTGCTCGATCTCGGTTCGGGAGCTGGGTTCGATTGTTTTCTTGCGGCTTCCAGGGTCGGTCCTCGTGGCAGGGTGATCGGCGTGGACATGACCCCTGAGATGATCGAAAAGGCGCGTGCCAATGCGCAAAGGGGCGGCATCGCCAACGTCGAGTTCAGGCTCGGTGAGATCGAAGATCTTCCGCTCGAGGATGAATCCGTCGACGTTGTGATCAGCAACTGTGTGATCAATCTTTCGGTCGACAAGCAGCGAGTCTTTCGGGAGATACATCGGGTTTTGAAGAAGGGCGGAAGGGTGGCGGTCTCCGATATCGCGCTGCTTCGGGAACTTCCGCCGGAGGTCCGGACGAGCATCGAAGCCTATATCGGGTGTGTTGCCGGGGCAGTCCTTGTGGATGAGTACAAGGCCGCTATCGTGGAAGCGGGGTTTCAAGGGGTTGACGTGACCGTGAAGGGGTCTTCGTCCTGCATCGACCCTGATACGAATGATCCGATGGGCAGGGCGCTTCTCGAGAATGTGGATCCGGCATTGCTCCGTAATGCCGTGGTCAGCGTATATGTGGAGGCAAGAAAATGACGGGAAATACAGCGGTCAAAACGTTCTTTCGCGTGGCGTTGCTGCTCTTTGTGGCTGGGAGCGTCGGGTATCTCTTTGCGAAAGAATACGGATGGCGTAGAAGCGAAGCGCCGGTACCTGCGGCCGCGCCTTCGGCCGTGCTGGCGGAAAAAACGACTCCTGCAACCCCGGACCGTGTCGTGGCGTACTATTTCCATGGGGACTTCCGCTGCGCCACATGCCGCAAGCTCGAGGAATACTCCCGCGTGGCGATCGAGGAGGGGTTTCCTGCCGAGCTCAAGGACGGCCGCCTGTCGTTCGCGGTCGTGAACATCGAACGGCCGGAAAACCGACACTTCATCCGGGACTATTCCCTTGTCAGCAAGTCGGTGGTGCTCTCGCTCAAGGCGGGCGATCGGGAGCTCCGGTTCAAAAACCTTAACCTCATCTGGCAGCTTGTCGGATCTCGCGAAACCTTTATTAACTACGTGCAGGGCGAGGCGAAGAAGTTCCTGGCGGAGGTGAAGCGATGACCCTCATCGTCGCGCTCGCAGGAGCCCTGTGGCTCGGTATCCTCACGTCGATTTCGCCGTGTCCGCTGGCCACAAACATCGCCGCGGTGTCCTTCATCGCCCGGCGTTGCGAGCGGGCGCGCAATTCCCTCCTGTCCGGCCTTCTCTATGCGCTGGGGAGGACGTTCGCCTATGTCGTCATCGGGACGCTGGCCGTTTTGGGCGTGCTCAATCTCCCGATCGTTTCTCAATTCCTTCAGGAGTATTCCGGGAAGCTCTTGGGGCCGTTGCTCATCCTCGTCGGCATGGTCCTGGTTGACCTCATTCGGTTCCGCGTGCCGGGCGGCTCCAGCCTTGCCCGCCTTGAGGAAAAAGCGGCGACGTGGGGACACCCGGGCGCATTCGTGCTCGGAGCGATCTTCGCCCTCGCTTTTTGTCCCGTCTCCGCGGCGCTTTT
>JBBAAC010000087.1:0-9446 GCA_041658465.1 bacterium
CAACCGCGAGCTCGCGGCGCGCCGCGAGGAGCTATGCAGGCGCAACCGCGGCGTAGCCATCAGGCTTTCGGGCGAAGCCGGTTTTTCGCAGATCAACACCGCGCAGAACAAGCGCCTCGCTGAGCTGCTCTGCGCATGGCTTGGGGAGCTGCCGCACGAGTCCGTGCTCGAACTTTACGCCGGCGCCGGAAACTTCACGTTCGCGCTCGCCGGTATCGCGGGGCATGTCACCGCATCCGACATCGACGGCCGCGCCGTGCGCGCGGCACAGCTGCGCATGGAGACGGAGCGCGCCACCAACATCCAGTTCGCATGCATGCCTGCTGATCGCGCCGCGCGCCGCCATGGCAAGGGGTGCGACGCGGTCGTGGTCGACCCGCCGCGCAAGGGCTGCGCGGAGGCGGTGGACGCGATAGCGGAGGCGGGCCCCGCCTCCATCCTCTATATATCGTGCGACCCAGCCACTCTCGCCCGGGACGCGCACGCACTTGGAAACCGCGGCTATAAGCTCGTCCGTTCTCAGCCGATCGACATGTTCCCGCAGACCTTCCACATCGAGTCGTTGTCGTTGTTCATTCGAGTCGGCTGATGCACGCCGCGTAGCGGCTATCCTGTTGAATAACTTGATATTTTATTCAATTTCCATCCTTGACAAGCGCGGCGCTTTTGATACAAGTACCCGACTTTTCGCGGGATTCGCGACGCCATCCACAAGGCGTCGCACTCTTTTTTCTCAGGAAGGGGTGATCACAACATGCCAGGTATCAAAGTGCGCGAGGGAGAGACCTTCGAGCAGGCGCTGCGCCGTTTCAAGAAGCAGTGCGAGAAGGCGGGCATACTCTCGGAGCTCCGCAAGCGCGAGTATTACGAGAAGCCTTCCATCAAGCAGAAGAAGAAGAGGATAGCTGCAGCAAAGAAGCGCGTTCGCAAGTTCTAAGCGAGGTCAAAATGCCTCTTGTTGAAGAGATAAGCACCCAACTCAGAGATGCGATGAAGGCGAAGGACGCGGCGCGAGTTGCGTGCCTTCGCCTCATCGTCGCTGCTTTCAAGAACCGCTCCATCGAGAAGCGCGGGGAACTGGACGATGCGGAGTGCATGAAGGTCCTCTCCACGTTGGCAAAGCAGCGCGCGGAGTCGATAGAGATGTTCAAGCAGGGCGGCCGCACGGACCTGGCGGATAAAGAGACCGCGGAGCTTGCCATAATCCAATCGTATCTGCCCGCGGCGATGTCGGATGCGGATATCGCGAAGCTCGTGGACGAGACGATTAAAGAGGTGGGAGCCACGGAGCCCAAGGACATGGGCAAGGTGATGAAGGCTATCGGCCCGAAGATTGCGGGCCGCGCGGACGGCAAGGCATTGAGTGAGGCAGTGAAGACACGACTTTCTCAAAAGCCGTGACTCGTGACTAGTGACTTGTGACTGGCGTGAAACTCGAGATCTACCTCCCCCAGCCCCTCCTTACAAAGGAGGGGGATATTTCCTCCCCTTTGTAAGGGGAGGGTCAGGGTGGGGTAGACCCCGCCATGCAAGCCAGTCACTAATCACCAGTCACCAATCACGGATTTTCAATGTACGATAAGTCCATCCTGAATGAAATTAGGGATCGGATCTCAATGTCGACGCTGATCGGCGAGCGCATCCCGCTCAAACGCGCCGGCCGTGGGTTCAAGGGCCGCTGTCCGTTCCATAACGAAAAGACCCCCTCATTCAACGTGAACGACGAGAAGGGAATCTACCATTGTTTCGGTTGCGGCGAGGGTGGGGACGCTTTCCAATTCCTCATGAAGTTCGACGGGTTAAGCTTTGCCGAGGCGGTCGAGGCCCTTGCGGCAAAGGCAGGCGTCACCCTGCCCAGGGACCAGGGCCCCGCCGAGCGGGCCGCCATGGACGCCCAGGCCCTGCATCGAAAGCAGCTGCTGCGGGTGAATCAGGTCGCCATGGAGTACTTCCGCGCCACCCTTGAGGACGGCCGGCGAGGGGCAGCGGCCCGGGACTATCTGGCTTCCCGGGGAATAAAAGATGAAATTTCGAAGCAACATTTTCTGGGATATGCCGAAGATAGCTGGGAGTCGCTCGTCCGCCACCTTGAGTCAAAGGGCGTGCCGCAGAAACTCGCGGCAGAGGCTGGCCTCATCAAGGTGCGACAGGGCGGAGGTCACTACGATTTCTTCCGGCATAGGCTGATATTTCCGATCCTCTCCTCGAGAGGGGAGGTGCTCGGGTTCGGCGGCCGGCAGCTTGCGGGAGGCGCGGAGAAGGAGAGGGGGGCCAAGTATCTCAACTCCCCGGATTCACCGATCTATCACAAGTCGAATTGCGTGTACGGTCTCGATCGCTCCGCGCAGGCAATAAGGTCGAGCGATTTTGTCGTGCTGGTCGAGGGCTACATGGATTTCATCGCCCTCCACCAGGCGGGTATCGAGAACGTTGCGGCGCCGCTGGGCACCGCGCTTACCGAAGGGCACATAGAGGCCCTTCGCCGGCTCACGCATAACATGGTGCTGGTCTTTGACGGAGACGAAGCAGGGCAGAGGGCGTCGATGCGCGCCCTGCCGCTCTACATCGATGTCGGCCTGGCGCCGCGCGTCGTGGTGCTCCCGGTCGGCGACGACCCCGACACGTTTGTGCGCCGCGAAGGCGCATTGGAATTTCGCAGGCGTCTGGATAGGGCAAAGCCGCTCTTTGAACATTTTGTCGAGCAGACCATCGTCACGACCGGGCTCGACTCGGCGGGCAAGGTCTCGGCGATCTCGCGCATAGCGCCTTTCCTGCGCAGGATTTCCGATCCGGTGGAGCTCTCCGTGCTCATGCAGTACGTTTCGCGGCGCATCGATGTAGATGAGGCGAGCCTCTCACAGATGCTTGGACGCGAACGGAATGCGCCGGCGCAGATCAGCGCCGTTCGGAGGGAGAAGCCGGAGCAGGCGGACGCTCATGCCGATCGGACAGCCGAGAGATTGCTCGTGGCGGCGATGTTCGCCGATCCGGGGATAGTTCCAGAGGTCTTTGCCGAGATCGGGCCGGCCTCCCTGTCGGATGAGTGGTGCCGCACGGCGGCCACGCTCGTGTGGGAAGCGTGGCAGGCGGCGGGGACCGGGGGCCGCGTGAATCTGGGCGCGCTCATCGACTCGATCGAGGACGAAGAGCTGGCAACGCAGCTTCGGGCTTTGGCTGTGAAGGGCGCGGCGCAGGACGAGGAGGAGATGCGGCACCTGGTAAAGGATTGCACGGCAAGGATTTCGTCGCGGCCGGATGTCGCACGCCTGGATGCGATAAACCACGACATCAAGCTGGCCGAGGGAGAGGGAGACGACGAACGCATCTTCGCCCTCCTTGCGGAAAAGCGCGCGCTCGTCGAAAAAGTTCGAACACAATAGGGTATGAAAAAGGGAGAAAACATGGAGCAGATACAGCAGCAGCAGAAGGCAGCAGACATCAAAGAGGTGAAGAACCTCATCGCAGCAGGCAAGGCAAAGGGCTTCCTCACTGTGGAGGAGGTCAACGATGCGCTGCCGGCCGATATAGTGTCGTCCAACCAGCTGGACAACGTGCTTACTATCTTCGACGACATGGACATCGAGATCGTGGACTCCGAAGAAGAGGGCCAGACCCTCAAGAACAAGCCGCAGCCGAAGGAGCGCATCGAGGAGCATTCGGCCGATGTGGAGCCGACTCCTGACTTCGGACCGCGAACGATCGACCCGGTGCGAATGTATCTGCGAAAGATGGGGCAGGTGGCGCTGCTCACGCGCGAGGGCGAGGTCGAAATCGCCAAGCGCATAGAGCGCGGCCTGAACGACATGCTCGGCATCCTGCTCTCGAGCCCGCTCGGCGTGGCGCGAGTGCTCGCCATAGGCGAAGACCTCTCGCGCAACCGGATTCGCGTCATCTCGATCATCAAGGACGCCGAGGAGATCGACCCGGAGATAGAGGACTTCGACGAGACCGGCCATCGCACGCGGATACTCAAGCTTATGAGCCGCGTCCGAGCGCTGGACAAGCAGCGCCGCGAGCTGCACGGCAAGATCCTGAGGAGCAGCACCTCCGACAAGTCCCGCGAGCAGCTCTCGGCCAAGTTCACCGAGCTGCAGAACCTGATGCTCGAGTGCTTCAAGGAGATGCGCCTCTCGACGAGGACGATCAGCCTGATAGTCGAGGCGTTCCACACCGCTATCGACCAGGCAGAGCGCAACCAGAGGATCATCAACGGCTGCGGCAGGAAACTGCATGTCGACGAGCATGAGCTCAAGGATCGTCTTCGCCAGTATAAGCGCACCGATTATCAGCGCCGCAAGATGGTCAAAGATTCCGGTCTCACCAGGGAACAGATCGCCGATGTGACAAAGGAATTCGAACGCGCCGAGGCGGAGAAGAGCCGCATAGAGCGCGAGGCGGGGCAGAACATAGAGGGGCTCAGGACCACTTACCGCGAGATCAAGCGCGCAGAGCAGTTTGCGGAGCGCGCGAAGAGCGAGCTGATCGAGGCCAATCTCCGGCTCGTCGTCTCGATCGCCAAGAAGTACACGAACCGCGGCCTGCAGTTCCTCGATCTCATCCAGGAAGGCAACATCGGCCTCATGAAGGCGGTCGACAAGTTCGAGTACCGCCGCGGATACAAGTTCTCCACCTACGCTACCTGGTGGATCAGACAGGCCATCACTCGCGCCATCGCAGACCAGGCGCGCACGATCCGCATACCGGTGCACATGATCGAGACGATCAATAAGCTCGTGCGCACGTCGCGCTATCTCGTCCAGGAGCTGGGCCGCGAGCCGTCTCCGGAGGAGATCGCAATCAAGATGGAGCTACCGCTCGAGAAGGTGCGCAAGGTCTTAAAGATAGCGAAGGAGCCGATTTCCCTTGAGACCCCGATCGGCGAAGAGGAGGACAGCCACCTCGGGGATTTCATAGAAGACAAATCCATCACCTCTCCCACGGAGGCGGTCGTGGGCTTAAACCTCTCTGAGCAGACGAAACATGTGCTGGCTACGCTGACGCCGCGCGAGGAAAAGGTGCTGCGCATGCGCTTCGGGATAGGCGAGAAGTCGGACCACACGCTCGAGGAGGTCGGCCGCGACTTCTCCGTGACCCGCGAGCGCATCCGGCAGATAGAGGCAAAGGCCTTGAGGAAGCTGAGGCATCCGAGCCGGGCCAAGAAACTCAGGAGCTTTATAGACTGGTAGATGCTGGCCCGATTCGTTGGAGGCCGTATGCAAGTTTCGCGTGAACTCGATTATGGCATGAGGGCGATGGTCGTTCTCTCAAAGCATGAGGGAACTGTCCTCTCCAAGAAGACCATCGCCGGCGAATTCGGCATTCCGGTCAATTTTCTGGCGCTCATCCTGCCCAAACTCGTTCGCCACGGGCTCGTCGAGTCGCTGCCCGGGCCGCGCGGCGGATATCGGCTTGCCATGTCGCCGTCGGGTATCTCGCTCTACGACGTATTCTGCGCGATGGATCAGAACCTGACGATCAACCAATGCCTTGATCCTTCAACGGGTTGCGATATGAAGGATCAATGCCCTGTCAGCCCCGTCTGGAAGGAGCTGCAGGAGAGGTCTATAGAATATCTGAAGGGCGTCACCTTTGCGGGGCTGTTGTCCCGGCATAAGGCTTAAGCATCCATTACGGGGGACAAGATGATCAAGAGATGGGCATTAACCGTCGCGGCTATCGCCGCGCTCGTCGGCGCTGCGCTCGCCGTATTGTCCACGGTCCAGCATCTGAGGATCATGAGCGAAGGGCTGGAGCAGCAGAGCTTCTGCGCGATCAGCGAAAGGATCAACTGCGACGTGGTGAACGCGAGTTCGTATTCGGAATTCCTTGGCGTGCCGATAGCCTGGTGGGGGGTCTGCTACTACATCGCTATAGGGGGCATGGCGCTGCTGGCGCGCTTCTCGAAGCGGGAAAGGCGTTCGAGCGTCGCCGCGGCCTGGTTCATGTCTATAGGCGGGCTGCTCTACAGCGCATTTCTCTCCTATGTTTCAGCTACGATCCTCGGCGTATGGTGCGTAGAGTGTCTGGTCATGTACTCGGCGAACATTTTCCTGTTCATCTTCCTCTATGTGGCCATGGGAATCCCGGTCAGCGGCGCGATGCAGTTCGTGCGCGATTATGCGCTCGCGGTATTCGGCCGGTCGTCGAACCTGGGCTTTGCGCCGAAGGTTATCACGCAGGCCGTAGCGGTCGCTGCGGTGTTCATGGTCGGCTGGGGCGCGATGGCCGCGTGGCAATCGCGCGCGCCGCAGGGCGAGGAGAGGGCGAGCCTCGATGAGAAGGTGAAGGCATTCTACATGCAGTCGCTGCACGAGATAAAGATCGATCCCGACTGGCCGGTGTGGGGAAACCCCAAAGCTACGGTGACCATCGTGGAGTTCAGCGAGTTCCAGTGCCCATTCTGCAGGATGGCCGCATTCAGCGTGAAACCGTATCTGCAGGAGTTCAAGGGCGACGTGCGCTTTTACTTCGTGAACTATCCGCTCGACAACGCCTGCAATGACTCGATGAAGATGCCCATGCATCAGTACGCGTGTCTGGCGGCCAAGGCGGCCATCTGCGCGGGGGAGAAGGGAAAGTTCTGGAAGTTCCACGACGAGCTCTTCAGAAATCAGAAGCAGCTCTCCCAGCAGACCATCATGAAGCTTGCGGAAAAGCAGGGCTGGAATCGCGACGAGTTCATGGCATGCGTCGAATCCCCTGAGACCGACAAACGCGTTCGCGCGGACATAGCAGCCGCAAAAGCCATATACGTCACCGGCACGCCTTCGCTCTTTATCAACGGGAGAAAACTGCGCTACTGGCGCGACCCGAAGTTCCTGCAGGCGATTGTTGAGGAGGAGATAAAAAGAAGCTCAAAGCTCAAAGGTGAAAGCTCAAAGGAAAAACTGTAGTGCTGCAAGGTGTTCCTTTCAGCTTTGAGCTTTGAGCTTTGAGCCTTCAGCTTTGAGCTTTCAGCTTTCAGCTTTGAGCTTTGAGCTCGTTGCCGTGTACCTTCTCCATCTTTTCGTAGTAATCGATTATCTTCCTTATGTACTCCCTCTTCGCCATGTAATCGCCCGGGAAGAAACTCCGCTTGAATCCGTAGATTATGAGGTCCTTGAGCTTGTACTGCGGGATCGTGAAGTTGGTTACCGCGAGCTCGATTTCGCCCGTGACCGTCGTGTGCGAGACGAGGCGGTTGTCCGTGCAGAAGGTGACCGAGAGCCGCTTGTCCAGCATTTTGGAGAAGGGGTGGTCCTTTATATCCTTAAGCTGCGGCATGGTCTGCAGGTTTGAGGTGAGGCAGACCTCGATGGTGATGCGGCGGTCGGCGATGTACTGCCACAGCGCGCGCACGTAGTGCTCGCGCTCGGGGCCTGTCGGCAGCTCCACCAGCGATTCGTCGAATATGTGCGTGCCGTGGCCGATGCGGTCCGCGTGGCAGTCCGTGATTGCCTGAAAGATGGAGGCGGGGCCGTAATCCTCTCCCGCGTGCACGGTCTTCTTGAGGAAGTGCTTGTGCGCCAGGTCGTACGCGGTTCGATGCGTCTCGGCCGGATATCCGCGCTCAGCGCCTGCCAGGTCAAAGCCCGCGATCGGCATGCCGCGATCGTCGCGCGCCTTTATGAGCGCGCGCACGAGATCCAGCGCAGCGAGCTCGTGCAGTTCCTTCTGCGGCATATCAGGGTGCATCTCCACGAGGCGCCGGTAGTAGGCGGAGAATTCGCCCGTGAACATGCGCATGGCGCAGCCGATGATCCCATATTGGAACGACGGTTCTTCGCCTGAGGAAATTTCCGGTCGAAGGTTGATCTCGCGGCGCGCGCGGGAGAGCCCGCGGTCGACGCTGGCTATCACCTCGTCCACGGGCATCGCCGCGTTCGAATGCAGCTGCGGGGCGAAGCGCGGCTCCACATAGCGCACGCCCTCCGCGAAGTTGTCTTGCGCGAACTCGTATGCCGCCCGCTCCAGCGCCTCCGGCGTCTGCAACACGGCGACGGTGTACTGGAACCCCTGTAGATACTCATTGAGGTCCGCATATCTGGCCTTGAAGACGAGCTCGCCCAGCCCCTCCTCAGTATACGAAGGGAGCGCGAGCTTCTGTTCTTTTGCCATATCGATTATCGTGGAGACGCGCAGGCTTCCATCGAGATGGACATGGAGATCCGTCTTGGGAATTGCCTTGAGAAAATTATCGGAATAGGTGGTCATTCGAGGTTGTCATCCTGAGGCCATGTCCTTGTCCCTGGCTGCCGAAGGATCCCATGGCCTTCAGGGGATTCCTCGGCGAATATTATTGCACGCGAGGCCTCGGAATGACAGCCGCGGTGTTTAGATTCACGATTCACGTGTTTGTCGTTTGATCCACGCCCACTCGCGCTCGACCTGTCGCTCCAGCGCCTCTATGTTCTCGGCTGTCATGTGGCGGAATCGGCCCTGCATCATGAGATAGTCCTTGAGCGGGGTGCCCTTAGGCTCGACGTTGATGGTGTAGCGCGCGCCGTTTTCCACCTCGTAGAGAGGGAAGAGCCTGCAGTCCACCGCCGCGCGCATGACCTCCACCGCTTGTGCCGAGTCGATCTTCCAGCCCGCTGTGCAGGACGCGAGGATGTGGATAAAGCGGAAGCCGTGGATCGTCTTCGCCTTCTCGAACTTGTACATGAGGTCGTGCGGGTGCGCGGAGGTGGTCGTGGCGAGATACGGTATGCCGTGCGCGGCCATGATCCGGTCGATGTTCTTCTTTCCCACGTCCTTTGGGTGATCAGCCGGCGTCGTTGTGGTCCATGCGAACTGCGGGGTGGCGCTTGAGCGCTGGATGCCCGTGTTCATGTACGCCTCGTTGTCGTAGCAGACGTAGATCACGTTCTCGTTGCGCTCGGCGGCCGCGGAGAGAGACTGCAGTCCTATGTCGAACGTCCCGCCGTCGCCCGCCCAGCCCATCACGTGAGTCTCCTGCTTTCCCTGTAAATCTAACGCGGCGCGCACGCCGGATATGGCGGCCCCCGTCGTCTCAAGCGCGGTGTGCATGAGCGGCGTGTGCAGGCTCGAATAAGGGAAGGGCCCCGGGATGATCGCCCAGCAGGATGCGGGGATGACGACCACTGTGTCAGGCCCCATGGCCTTGAGCGCCATGCGCATGGCAATCGCCGCCCCGCAGCCGGCGCAGGCGAGGTGGCCCGAGGTCATGAGCTCGTCGCGCTCGTAGTTCTGAGCCCGCGTGCCTTGACCGTGATAGAGTGGATCTGTGTTCATGCTTACCTCTTGAGCCCTATCCACACGGGCTTCTCGGGCGAATCATGTCCCTTGGTGTACTCGTAAGCCTCTGTGATGGCTTCGGGAGTGACGTCGCGACCTCCCAGGCCCAGGTGGAACGGGAAGACCAGCGGCGTATTGGGAATGCCAAAGAGCGCCGCGCGTATCTCCTGCGCCCAGATGCCTCCAGCGCCGTGGCTTATGTTCCTGTC
>JBBAAC010000088.1:0-9444 GCA_041658465.1 bacterium
CGGATCGCCCAATAGTTGTACAAAGAAGCCCGCGATGCGTCTCGCCGCGATGGAGACGAATCCCCCTCCTCGTGCCTCAGGTTGCGCGCGGGGATGTGCTGCGCCCTCGTATGCATCCAAAGGCCGCTGCTGCGGAGCATCGGACAAGGGCACATCGGCCTGATCTGGGGACGCAAGTCGGAATCCTGGAATCGGCGGTATCTTGTTCGAGTCTGCCATGCGATAACTCCTGCCCTGACCTCCCCCAAGACCGCGTCAAATACGACACCAGGGGGCATTGTCAATTTTTTAGCTGCGTTTCAAGGCCTGAAGCTGATTTATCGCGTCCATCGGCAATTAGTTGCTCAGTTTTTTTATATACAACTCGCAGAAGAAGGCCTCAGAAAATAAGCAACTTCCGCGAATCGCCGCCGATAAGAGGGGCATGCGATCGAATTCTTCATCCGGGCGCATCGGTGCCGCCGCGCTTTTGCTCTTTTTGGCCTCGCACGCCGCGTGCGGGCTCAGCACCGATTGGGGCTGGACCGCGGTAAAGAATGCGCCCAACGGTTCCATCTCCAGCAATCCTACGGAGGGCGATTTTTTCGACGTCTGGACTTTTAAGGTGATGGCCGCCCCGCTCTCGTGCCCTGCCATACAGACCGGGCTCAGCGGGACCGTGGAGCAATACCGGATAGTCGAGACGAGCCAGGGCTGCGCCGTATCGGAGAAGGCGGCGGACGGCACGCAGCTCACGGAGAGCGGAAAACTCTTTGATCCCCTGAGCGACTGCCTGGTGGACATCGACTCGATCACGCTGGAGCGCAAATTCAAGGTCAGCACGGAGCTTGGCCTTGGCTGCACGAATTCCGCTGAGTACATAGCGAGGCTTGAAAAGGGAGTCGACTCCACGACGATCACAGGGGAGATCACGGGCTATATCACGTATTCCGGCAACTGCATTGACAACGGTCAGCCGGCAAAGGATTGCGACTTCAGGGCCCCGCTAGTAGGCACGCGAGGCCGAACGGCCCAATAGGCCACACCATCATTGGAATTCAGCTTTTAGAACCACTTCGCCTGCACCGCGTGGGGTCTATAGGCCTCGATCGAGACCTTGCTGCTCGACGAACAATATACGCAGATGGCCTTAGTCATAGGAGCCCCCTATACCTCGCCCGACATCCCGAGGCCAGCGGGTTTTTTTCATCCATCGCTGCATCAATTTCGGCAGCGCTGCACGAAATCGCTGCAGCATCAACCCGTTCTAATTAAGGAACGCCACGCCAATCCCTTGATATGACATTGCAAATTTGAGCGCTCCATCTTCGCCTCTCCGGCACGATACTTGCTTTCATTTTTCTCTGACATTCGCGTTGACAGCGCGGGTGTGCCCGCTTAGACGGAGGAGGCAGCATGAAATCCAAGAAGGGCTCGGGAAGCGATCGCGAGAAAGATCAAGGCCGCATTGACACCCCTGTTGGCGAACTGAGCGAGAAGGACACGATCATGCACTACAATGCGGTCTTACTGGAAGAACTCAAGTCCAAGATGGACTTTGTGATCGAGTTCATGCAGGCATCTGTGAGCGAACTCAATCGGAAGATCGACGCCCTCAACTATAAAGTCGACATGATGGCCATTGAATTCGACAAGAAGCTGCAGGCGTTGGAGGAGCGGCTGACCCGCAGGTTCGACGTAAAACTCGATGCCCTGGAAGAGCGGCTCACGGCCAGGATCGATAAGATAGCTGTACGCCTGGACGATCACGAAGGTCGCATCGCCACAGTGGAATCATACCATTGAGCCCGTATATGAGTCTCAGAGAATTGATCGCTGCTGATCAAGCGATCCTCGGCGTATACAATGCTCGGGAGTCATGCGGATGGTTTGGCGGTCCTATTTCCCGGCATGAGCCCGTACTTCTCGACCTTGTACTGGAGTGACGAGCGTTTGATGCCGAGGCTCTTGGCCGCCTGCGACTGGTTCCAGTTGTTCTCCTCCAGCGCGATCCTGATGATCTCCGATTCGATCGCATCCATGCGATCGATCAGGCTCTCCCCTTCGCCCAGAAAGATCGCATGCTCTATGAGGCTGCCCGCAACTGAATACGGAAGGTGCTTCAGCTCGACGTATTTCCCTTCAGCGAGGATGACCGCCTGACCGATGACGTTCTCCAGCTCCCGAACGTTGCCCGGCCATGAGTGCTGCTTCAGGATCCCCATCACCTCCGGCGAAATCTCGACGGACTTGCCGAATTCCAGGTTATACTTGTTCACGAAGTACCTCGCCAGTTCGACGATGTCGTCGCCCCTTTCTCTGAGCGGCGGGAGTGTGATGGAGACCATGTTCAGCCGGTAGAAGAGATCCTCCCGGAATCGGCCTTCCTTGATGCGCTGCTGCAGATCGCGGTTGCTCGCGGCGATGACGCGCACGTCGACCCGGATCGTCTCGTTGCCGCCGACCCGTTCGAGCTCCTTCTCCTGCAGAAACCTGAGGAGCTTGACCTGGACGGAATCGGAGGACTCGCAGATCTCGTCGAGGAAAAGGGTGCCGTTGTCGGCGATCTGCAGCTTGCCGAGATGGCGGGAGACCGCCCCGGTGAACGAACCCTTCTCGTGGCCGAAGAGCTCGCTCTCGAGCAGGTTGCTGGCGAGCGTAACGCAGTTCACGGTCACAAAGGGCTTCCTGCTCCGTTCGGAGCGGTTATGGATCTCGCGCGCTACGAGTTCCTTGCCGGTGCCGCTCTGTCCCGTGATGAGCACCGGCGCAGACGTCGACGCGACCTTGGCAATGAGGCTGTAGATCTGCTGCATCTTCTCGCAGCTCCCGATTATCGGCCCGAATCGCTCGCTGAGCTTCTCCTTTAGAAACTCATTCTCGAGGTTCATCCGCTGGCCTTCGATCACCCGCCGAACCTTGATCTCGATCTCGTCCAGCGAAAACGGCTTGATGACGTAATCGGACGCGCCGAGCCGCATCGCCTCCACAGCATTCTCGATGGTTCCGTAGGCGGTCATCATGATGATAACGGTCGTCTGGGAGTGCTCCCTCGACGCCTTCAGGATCTCCATGCCGTCCTTCTCCGGTATCCTGAGGTCGGCGAGCAGGAGGTCGAACGATTTGGACATCAGCCTTTTGATGGCCTCATTCCCGTCATATGCCAGCTCGACGCAGTGGCCAACCTTCTCCAGGGTGCTCTTGAGCGCGTTGCACAGTTCCATGTTGTCATCGGCAACGAGGATGTTGCTCATAGGACCTCCATAGGGACATTTCCTTTGCTCAGCTCTCTACCGTGAGTCTGTCCTTCGGGAAGGAGATCGTAAAGGTGGACCCGCTCTCCGGAGCGCTCTCCACGCCGATCCTGCCCTGGTGTAGATCGAGTATTCTCCTCACTATGGCCATGCCCAGACCTACGCCCTTCTCCTTGGTCGTGAAGAACGGGCTGAAGATCTGCGCCTTCACCTCAGGTTCCATCCCCTTTCCATCATCGGAGACGACCGCCGACACACCGCCGTCGCTCTCCATGCGCGTGATGACGGTGATGGTGCCCGCCGTGCCCTTCGAGTCGATGGCATCGCGGGCGTTCAGAACGATGTTCGTGAACAGCTGCTCGAGCATGTTGGCGTTGCCGGAGATCACGAGGGGGACCTGCGAGTAGTCTTCTGCCAGCCGTATCCCGTCCTTTTCCATCTGCGGCCTCAGCATCTCGATCACGTCCGCGACGACGCGGCTCAGATCCAGCGCTTCGTACTTCTCGTCGCTCTGTCTGCTGAACAAGCGCATGCGGTAGACGGCCTGCGCTATATGCCCGATGCTCTTGCCGATGCTGTCGAGCGCCTTTCCGACATCCGACGGCAGGAGCTGACCGCTGTCGATGTCGCGCCTGAGGCCGTCGATGTGGATCCTGATCGCCCCGAGGGGATTGTTGATCTCATGCGCAAGCTCCGCAGCCATCTTTCCCATCACGGAGAGCTTCCCCATCTGGATGAGCTCGGCCCGGGTCTCCTTCAAGTCGCGGTTGACGCGCTCCAGCTCCCTCACATGCAGGGCGACGGCATCCTGCGCATATTTTAGTTTCAGCGAGCGGCCGAGCCGTTCCGCAATTATCTGGATGAGGGCGCGCTCGCCCTTGAGGAACGGTCCTTCATCCTGCGCTTGCCTCTCTTCCAGGTAGCCGACCTCGATGAAGCCGGCGGGCACGCCATCCATCACGATATTCTCCCGCTGCATCCATGGCGTCTCCCTGAAGTTGTCGGTCGTAAATTCCTTGTCGCCCGCGACGACGCGTACGCAGGTGATGAAGGGATGCTGCCAGGCCGCGGGGATGCGTTCGACGGTTTTCTGTATGATCTCTTCGAAGGTGATAGCGGGTTCCTCGGCAAGCTTGGATATCTCGTAGAGGCAACTCAGCTGCCGCATGAGTTTTCCGATTTCGTCGACACGACGCCGGATCTCCATCTCCATATGGCGTCGTTCGTGCTCGTCAGTATAGACTGTCACGATTTCGCCCGAGGGAAGTTTGAAGACGTAATGGATGAGCGCGCTGCGAAGCCAGAACCTCGGAGGGAAGCTCTCCGAATTCCCCGTCGTCCACACCCGCCTGAAGACCCCGACGAGATCGAACTCAACGGCGTGCCTGAGAAGATCATTCACACTCTTTCCCAGGCTTTTCTCTTTGCTGATTTTCTCAAGCGTCTCGGCGGCGGCGTTGATGTCCGTGAGGACAAAATCCCTCCCGTCCCCGATGGCCTTAAAGATCGCCACGCCGTTGCTGATATTGCTGAAGAGCTCTAGGAAGAACTCCCTCTCCCCCCTCATGCGGGAGACGATGCGGGAAATGACAAGGCCGAAGATGAGTATGACGGCCGTTGCCGTTGCCGATAACTTCAGCCAGATCTCGTCGACATGGAACTCAGAGAATGGGAGCATAGGCACGATAGGAATCTATTCCACAGTAATGACATTTAACCAAATTCCGGCACCATTTTCATGTAAATTAATGGATTTTTGGCAACCCCTTGGACACGTTCATCTGAAACTCCTAAAAAGATAACGATATCATAGCCTTATAATACGCCCATTTTCACCTCCATGGCTTCATCCTTGCATTATTAAGAGGTGCAGGAGGTTAATATGAAACACTCAGTCGACAAGAAGATAGCTATCATATGTGCCGTCGCAATCATCGCCCTTGCTGGCTGCGGCAGCAGCACCTCAACGGACGATTCCATCAGTCAGGCTGGCGGGGCGCCAATCGTCGTGGATTCGGTAGCTTCAATGGGCGTGGCCGATATCAAGTTCGTGCAAATGGGCAATTCTCCTCTCACAATTAATTTCGAAGCCGTAGATCCAGGCGCAACATTTCTGCTCGTGGCCGGCACCAGCTCGATCAGCGACGCCATGAGCGTCTCAATAAGCGACTACCTGCAGAGCGATGTCGAAAAGCAGATCGCCCCTTCCCAAGATAAGGGCGCACAGCTTGAGACCACCGGCGAAAGCTCAGGCCCGGAGGAAATCTTCTCGGCCTCGCTCAGGGAATCCGAACGCGAGTTCGCAAAGACCATGCAAGCGCCTGAGTCGTCCGTAAAGGACGCGAGCGGCAGCGCCCGGGCTGGCTTCGGCGGTTCCGGCAGCATCCGAATCGGCGTCGGCCGTTCCGCCCTGCGCGTTGGGGATACACAGAGTTTCAGGGTGCTCGCCTCTCTGGTCTCGGTGACGGAGTACGCGAACGTCACGGCAAGCGCACGATGCACGACTTCGAATCTTGCCCTCTTCGTCGACATGAGGGTCGGAGACGACGTGCTCCCCCAGGGCAAGATCCGGGAGTTCTGTGATACGTTCGATGACATAGCGAACTGGGAGTATCAGCTCCTCGGGTCAGCATCCGACATCAACGGAGATGGAGTCGTGACGGTGCTGATCACGCCGCAGTTAAACCTCCTCGGGTCCACGCCGGGCCACATCGTCGGCGGTTACTTCTACGCAGCCGACCTTTACGCGCGCAGCGAGCAGAATCCCACTAGCAACGAGCAGGAAATCATCTATACGCTCGCGCCGGACCCGGACGGCAACTACGGTAAGACAATCCCTTTCTACTACTATCAAGAGGTGATGCCTGCGATAATAGCTCACGAGCTTCAGCACGCGATCAACTTCAACCAACACGTCGTAGTGAACAACGGCGAGGCGGAGGCCACGTGGCTCAACGAGGGGATATCACATCTGGTTGAAGACCTCGCGGGCTACGGCAACAACAACCCGAAGCGCTATTCTTCTTTCCTCTTGTCGCCGTCAACCGTCCCGCTCGTCGCCAGCGGTTCACCAAACGCCGAACAGCTAGGCGCCGCTTATCTATTTCTCCGCTACGTTTACGAGCAGGCCGCAGACGGCGATGCATTCCTAGGCAGGCTGGTCCAGAGCGGATCGAGCGGCATTGAGAACATCGAGCAGGCCTTCGCTGGAAGCGACGATGGCTTCAACGAGTTCCCGGAGTTCATGGCGCGTTGGACCGCGGCGCTGGCGCTCGGCTCGCTCGGTCTGGGAAGTAACTCCGAGTACGCCTACATGCCGAGGACCATCGATGCCAAGACCGGCAGCTGGAAGGGCGCAGTCCTTCGGGGAAATACTGAGGACGGCAGCGACATGACCCTCAGCGGCATTCATACCAACGCCTATGAAGGCTCCGCCAGCGCAAGCATAGCATCCTCATCGGCCGCATACTTCACCGTCAACATGGTTCCGGAGCAGATAAACCTTCAGGCAAGCGGCGCCTCAAACTTTGCCGTCCTCATCAGGACGCAATAGTCCCCGCCCATGTAGCCGCAGGCCGTGTTCACGACCCCGTCGATATTTCTGAATATCTCCTCCACTCCCCAGAAGCACCCGGCCGCAAATGTCGCCTTCTCCATAAACACCTCACTATTGAGTCCTGCACTAACAACCCCTCCCCTTTGTAAGGGGAGGATGGGAGGGGTAGACCGCAGATGCGACCATGATCTACCTCCCCTAGCCCCTCCTTACAAAGGAGGGGGATAATTCATCACTGCTCGTTCTCTATCGTTTCCTTAGCCGCCTGCACGATGTGTTCTGCAGTGAACCCCAGCTCTTTCATCAGCACCTCGGCCGGCGCGGAGGCGCCGAAGCGGTCGATGCCTATGATCCTGCCGCGATCCCCCACCCATCGATACCAGCCGAGAGTGGCGCCCGCCTCGACGGCGACGCGCGCACGGACGTTGGGCGGAAGGACTTCGTCGCGATACTTCTGCGGCTGCTTTGCGAAGAGCTCCCAGCACGGCATCGAAACCACGCGAGCGTCGACCCCCGCGCTGGCGAGCATGCGCCTCGCCTCCACGGCAAGGTGCACCTCGGAGCCGGTCGCGATGAGGATGGCGTCCGGCGCGCCCTTGCTGTCCGAAAGCACGTATGCGCCGCGCGCAACCCCTTCCCGCGCCTTGATCCCGGTCTCGTCGAGCACGGGCAGCTTCTGCCTGGTGAGCACCAGGGCGACCGGCCCCTTGAGCGAGATCGCCAGCCTCCACGCGGCAGCGGTCTCGTTTCCGTCCGCGGGCCGCAAGACCTTGAGGCCAGGTATCGCGCGCAGGGACATGAGGTGCTCGATCGGCTGATGCGTGGGCCCGTCCTCGCCCAGGCCGATCGAGTCGTGCGTGAAGACGAAGATGGAGTGCGCGCGCTCGAGCGACGCGATGCGGATCGAAGGCCGCATGTAGTCGGAGAAGATGAGAAAGGTCCCGCCGAAGGGGATGACCCCGCCGTGCAGGGCCATGCCGTTGATGGCGGCTCCCATCGCGTGCTCGCGCACGCCGAAGTGGATGTTGCGACCTGCGGGGCTTAATGCCTCCGCATCCCCGCCATCGTCTATGTACGTCTTCACGGAAGGCGTCAGGTCCGCCGAGCCGCTCAAGAGATTAGGCAGGACCTTTGCCAGCGCATTGATGACCTTTCCAGACGCCTCGCGCGTTGCCAAGGACTTGCCGAGTTCAAACGCGGGGATCGCGGACTCCCAGCCGTCCGGCAGATCGCCCGCCAGCTCACGCTCGAACCTCTGCGCGTCATCCGGATGGTTGGCCCTGAACGCCTTGATCTTGCCCTGCCATGCCGACTCCAGCTCGCGGCCGCGCTCCACCGTCTTTCGCAGATGGGCCAGCGCGTCCGGCGGCACGAAGAACGGCTGGTCCGCCGGCCAGCCGAAGAAGGCCCTTGTGGCCTTTATCGCCTCCGCACCCAGCGGCTCGCCGTGCACGGATGCGTTGTCCTGCTTCGGGCTGCCAAACCCAATGTGCGTGCGGATCGCGATGAACGAAGGCCGCTCAAGGTCGTCTCGCGCGCGCTCTATGGCGCGCTCTATCGAAAGAAGGTCATTGCCGTCCTTCACGCGCTGCACCTGCCAGCCGTACGCCTCGAAGCGGACGCAGGCGTCTTCTGAGAACGCGAGCTCTGTGCTGCCGTCGATGGAGATGTGATTGTCGTCGTAGAGGCAGACGAGTTTGCCGAGCTTCTGGTGCCCTGCGAACGAAGCAGCCTCGGATGCGATACCCTCCATGAGATCGCCGTCGGAGACGATCGCATAAATGTTATGATCCACAACGTCCAGCCCCGGCCGGTTGTGCCGGACCGCGAGAAATCTCTCGGCCATGGCCATGCCGACCGCCATGCCGATCCCCTGGCCCAGGGGCCCTGTCGTCACCTCCACGCCCGGCGCGCAGCCGCGCTCCGGATGGCCCGGCGTCATGCTGCCCCACTGCCTGAAGCGCTTGAGCTCTTCGAGCGGGAGGTCGTAGCCGGTCAGATGCAAAAGCGCGTAGAGGAGCGCGGAGCCGTGGCCCGCGGAGAGGATGAAGCGGTCGCGATCCGGCCATGCCGGATTTTGCGGGCTGTGCCTGAGAAACTTCGTCCAGAGGAGATACGCCATCGGCGCCGCGCCGAGCGGCATACCGGGGTGACCGGATTTAGCGGCCTCGACCTGATCCACGGCCAGCATGCGGATCGCGTTAATGCAGAGACTGTCTATGTCGTGCCCGGGCTTTGTGCTCATCTGTGCGTCCTTTCGCCGACGATGCCTCGCATCGCGTGATAAATGCATAGTGCCGAAAGAATAACGGCTGCAACTATTTCAACCGGGTGCGGCAGCATCATCGTGCCGTGCTGCATCATCTCCATCGTGCCGCCGCCCTCGCGCCAGAACACGTTGAGCACGAGGCCTGAGACGAGGCTCATCGCGGCTATGGTCAGCACATATATCGCCGCGGTCCCCTTGCCAAGCTCGCGCGTGACCACTGTTATCGTGACCGCGTTCGTGGCGGGGCCCGCGAGCAAAAAGACCAGGGCAGCACCCGGGCTCATCCCCTTCATCATGAGGGCGGCCGCGATAGGAAGCGAGCCGGTGGCGCAGACGTACATCGGTATTCCTATTATGAGCATCGCGAGCATGGAGATGATATCGGA
>JBBAAC010000089.1:0-9360 GCA_041658465.1 bacterium
TCTGGGGCTCACGCGGGATAATGGCGAGCAATTCTGCAAAGCCATGGCGGAGATGCTGGCGGACCGCTGCGTGTCGCTTTTCGAACGGAATCCGGATGACGAGGAATACTGCCGCTACTGCGTGGGCGAGATACTCACGTGCTTTGAGTATGCCATGGAGATCAAGCAGGAGTTTGCGGAAGATCCCATCTTCCAGAAGATGCTGGCGCTCGACATCCCCATCCTTCGGCCTTTCGATTACGGCCTGCGCGGCTCCTTCAAGGTGATCAGCCCCACCAAGCGCCACATGATACATGAGTAAGGCGACAAGCTGCTGGTGGCTTTTTTCGGTGCCCTCCGAGCACCGAAAAAAGCCACCAGCAGCTTGTCACATGATGATCATGTGTATCTGAACGCGCTCCGGCCGATGAACTCCCTGAGGATCGACGTGCCCGGGACCTCTGCCTCCAGTATCGGGATGAAGAACGAGAAGAACCGTACGAGCCTGGACGCCTCCATGAACGACGTATGGTCGCGCGGCACTTCTGCCAAAAATCGCTCCGCATAGGTCTTGAGCAGCGCGTGCTCGTACGGGAGCGCGGAGTTGAATATCACGTCCGCGTCCTCCTGGAACGGGAAGATGTAACGGTTCTCGCCGGCGCGCACGCTCGACCACCCCTCTATCGTCTCGGCCGCGCGCGTGCCGCGGAAGAGCCGGTCGCGCATGATGCGGCGGCAGAGCCGCGTGTCCGTGGTGAATATGCGGTTGTGGTCGTCCAGACAGACCTGCGTCAGCGCCGAGACATAGATCTTGAACTTGTTTTCCGAGGCGATCGTCGGGGTTAGCGCCTCGTTCAGGCCGTGGATCCCCTCCGTAATTATGATCTGGTCCTTATGCAGGCGCATGTGCCTGGCGCGCGCCATGTTGCGCTTGCCCAAAGGGAACGAGTAGGCGGGCATGAGGACGTTTTCGCCGCGCATGAGCTTCTGCATGTGCTCGTTGAACAGCGCCACATCGAGCGCCTCGAGGCATTCGAAGTTGAAACTCCCATCCGGATGTTTAGGAGTGTCGTCGCGGTCGATATAGTAGTTGTCGAGCGATATGGAGACCGGTTCGACGCCGTGAAGCTTGAGCTGTATCGAAAGCCTCTTGGCGAACGTAGTCTTTCCTGAACCGGAAGGCCCGGCGATCAGCACGAGCTTTGTCTCGCGGCGCTGCACGATCTGGTCCGCGATCGCCGCGATCTTCTTCTCGTGAAGGGCCTCTGAGACCCTTACGAAATCCGCAACGGCTCCGCCCATGCATGACTCGTTCAGCTCGGCCACATTCTGCGCGTGCACGAGCTCGTTCCAGCGCTTGGTCTCCAGGTACGTGCCGAAGAGCTTCGGCTGAGGACGCACCTCTTCGGCCAGGTTCCCTCGGTCATCTGGAAAATTCAGCACGATGCCGTGCTCGTAGAGGTGGAGCTTGAACTTGTCGACCAGGGCGGTCCGCCACGCGAACGGCCCGTGCGCATACCCCCGATACTCGCCCAACGACACTAGCGGGATATCCGCTCGCCGCAGCTGCTTGAGCATCTTCACCATGCCCGCGTCGCCGCACTTCTCAAAAATCTCGAGCGCCTCCTCCACAGTTGTCCACTCGGGCTCGATCGGCAAATCGGCCGCCACTATCTCGCGCATGCGCGTATCCAGGCGGCTTATGAATTCCTGGTCTACCAGCTGGCTGTGCACCTCAAAGAAGTATCCGTTTGATATCGATTGCCCGACGACCAGGTGCGCATGCGGAAATATGTCGGCCAGCGCAGCGTAGAGTATCGTCGATGCCGTCCTGCGATAGATGTCCATGCCCTCGCGACGGCTGAAATCTATCGTCTCCACCGTGGCAGAGCTGTTGAGCGAGTAATAAAGGCCGTCCATACGGTTAGAGATCACCGCCCCAAGCGGCGTGAAGGGCCCCTGGTGCGGCGCGCGCGGGAGCAGCTCGGCTATCCGCACGCCGGCGTTCGCCGTGAGGAATTTCCCGTTGATATTAACCTTGATGGTCTTGATCATATGAGCTCCGAGAATGTGCAGCAGAGGATCATTTTGTCAGGCGCTCTTAATACCAGATAGGATGCGGCCGAGCAAGATGCCTGCCTCGTAGAGGATGATGAGAGGTATCGCAAGGGCTGTCTGCGAGATCACGTCAGGCGGCGTGAGCACCGCGCCTACTATGAATGCTCCGACTATGGCATAAGGCCTGGCGCGTGAGAGCGCAGATCGAGAGACGATCCCCAGTCGCATGAGGAGCGCCACCGCGAGCGGGAGCTCGAAGGCCAGGCCGAACGCCGCGATGAGCCCGATGGATAGCGAGAGATAAGAATCGAGCCGCGGCAACAGCTCCGCGCCCATCGAGTCGGTGAATGAAGCGGCCCACGCGAATCCGGCCGGCAAGACCCATAGATAGCAGAACGATGCGCCCCCGATGAAAAATGCCCCCGCGAGGAGGCCGCATGCCAGCGTGACCCGGCGCGCCCTTCGCTCTATCGCTGGCGATGCAAACGCGAAGAGCTGGCTGCATACGATAGGGGCTGCCAGCACGAGCCCGCCGATCATGGCTATCTTGAAATACGCATACCACGCCTCGAACGGCGTAAGCGCTACGAGCCGGGCTCCCGGCGCCAGGGCGTTCAGGAGCGGCCTCGACAGAAACGAGACCATCTTCGATGCAAAAGGCAGGAGCAGCGATGCGCAGACCGCAACCGCCAGCAGGGCGACGAAGGCCCTCCTGCGCAGCTCCCTGAGATGATCGGTGATCGGCAAGGGTGTGTCAGCGCTGATCATCGCCGCCCTCCAGCCTCCGCGCCAGGTCCTGCCAGCGCGAATCCGCGGAGTCGAGCCATCCGGCGATACGGCGCATGAGTCCGGCCGCGCGTTGCGGGCCGAGCGCCAGCGCGGCGACAAGTGCGACCATCAACAGCTCGCCTGCGCTCACGTCGAACATGGCTCAATGTCATCCTGAGCCGAAGGCGAAGGATCCCGCTTGTCCTGAATGAAGTGAAGGATCCAGTTAATCCACTGGTTCCTTCGCTTTTGACTCAGGACAAGCGCTTCGCTCAGAATGACCCTCGGTATTTTCATTTGAGGACTTTGTTTCGATCTCTTCGCCGCGGAAGGAGCGCTGGAAGTTTCTGATCGCAGAGCCGAGAGAGCGGCCCAGATCGGGCAACCGCTTTGTGCCGAAGATGAGCGCTACGACCAGCGCGATAAGGAGCAACTCGCCCAGGCTCGGGCGGATGAATGCAATTGCAGATAGCATAAGACCTCCGGGTACGTCTTGGGGCACCCGCGCTCAGTCTCACCCTCCGGCTCTCGCCTTCGGGTACTTCCTCGCGCGCCCGCTCTGCGGGCACCCGCGCTCAGTCGCAGGCGCCGGTATCCTGGGGCGGGCCGTCGTCATCGCCGTCGTCGTCGCCCTCATCGTCTTCATCGCCCTCGGTGGGACTTGCAGGCTTTCGGACGACGGACAGGCCTGATATGTGCGCCTCAGCGCGCTTCATCTCCTCATCCAGCGCGCGAGATCTGGCGATCTCATCCGAAATAGACTCGGTGATTGAGATCTGGCGCAATGCAGGATCGGCCTCAACTGCCGCACAGACCTCTTTGCCTATCTCATGGAGCAGGCGATACTTGTCCAGGCGGTTTCTTCTCAGCGCCACATGCAGTTTTGCCGCCGTCGCCGTGGCCTCTGCCAAATACTCCGCATCGCTCATGCCTGCGCGCAGGAGCTTGAGCCCCTCGTCGATCAGCTTGCGTGCGCGAGCCTGAATCTCATCCCACTGAGGCATACGTTCCCCCTTTTCGAACCAGACCGCCAGAAGTTACATCAATGCAACTTGTTCCAGCAACACCTTTTATAAGGCTTTCCGCTGCCGCAGGGGCAGGGGTCATTGCGGCCTATCATGACGGCGCCTCGCATCGTCCTGGGCGCTGGCGAAAGCTCGGGCCTCGGCCGGCCGTCCTCTATGGCCCAGCGCTCCTGGCGCTTTGCTATCTCGGCTGGTTCGTAAAACTCGAGCCAGTCACGGATATAGACATCCATGCCAATGCGAGGCGAGGTGAGGTCGCGCTGCACGTCCTCGGGCGTGAATGCAGCGCGGTAGTCAGAATACTGCTGCTGCCAGCGCCTCTCAGCCTCGGCAAGCGAGATGAGCTCCTTCCTGTAATCCGCGCGGCGGAAATCCAGGAGCACGAACGCTGCGCTCCGCCTCGCTCCGTGCTCTTCCGAGTGATCGCGGAGGATGTGGCCCAGGACAGACATAACTCCCTCCTCGCGCTGCGGGAAGCGCATCGCCTGGGAACCGAGGGCATCCATTGCGATCGAGCGGGCGGACCAGCCGGCGCTGCGGTCGGAGACGACGGCGACAAGCGAATTGTATGAAATCTCTCCGAGCGAGCCCAGAATTGACGGCAGATCCTCGGTCACCCACTCGTTGTCGTATGCATCGGACCAGCGAATGGCCGCGAGCAGCGGGATCAATACCTCCTGCCCGCCGATCGCCCCGAGCGCATATGTAGCGTGGACCGGCGCCCACCATTCAGGCAGCTCCGCGTTCCACAGCACCCGATCCATCACCACCTCTGACAGAAATGGGACGATCTCGGTGCCGCGTCGGATCGCCTCGTCTATCGCAGCGCGCGGGAGCCTGTCCTCCTGCGTGAAGAAGAGGTCGATCAGCTCTTCGTTGTTGTGCAGCCTTCTGTAATCGTTCGATGCCATCAATGCTCCTGTCCCATCAATCTCTTCTTCGCCGTGCGGACCAGATGAAGCTTTGCGTCCCTCGGCAGGCGCTTGATCCTCGCCTCTGCGCGCAGGGCATCGCAGCGATCCTCTGCGCGCAGGGCCATGACCAGGCGCACCGGGCCCCGACCGCGCGTATAGCGCGCGCCTTTGCCGGCGTTGTGTGCGGCGACCCTCGCCTCCACATCGTTCGTGCTGCCGCAGTAGAGCGTGCCGTCAGCGCACCTTAAAATATAAACCCACCAGGTTTTAGCTCGGGTTCTCATTGTTAGTAATCAGTGATCAGTGGCCTGTGATCTGTAAAATCTTGTGATGATCATCGTTTTGCTGGTCACAGATCACTAGTCACGGAAGTTCACGAATTGAAGCGGCAGGTCATAGCCCTTTGCGCGCACCAGCGCAATCGCCTGCTGCAGGTCGTCGCGCTTCTTGCCGGAGACGCGCACCTGGTCTTCCTGGATCTGGGCCTGAACCTTGACCTTGGACTCCTTCATGAGCTTCACTATCTCGCGCGCGGTCTCGACGGGGACGCCCTGCTTCAGCTTGACCTCGCACTTTACGAGGCCGCCGCCGGTCGGCTCAACCTTTCCTATATCCAGCACGCGCCGGTCGATCTGGCGGCGCACCGCCTTCTCGATGAGTATATCCGCAAGCGACTTCATCTTGAACTCGTCGTCCGCCGTGAGGTCGATCTGCTTATTGTCCCAGTCGATGCGGCTCTTGCTCCCGCGGAAATCGAAACGGGTCGCAATCTCCTTGCGCGCCTGGTTGACCGCGTTGTCGACCTCTTGCAGGTCGAGCTTTGAGACGATGTCGAATGATGGCATATAAACCTCCTATAACGTCGCCTCCCCTTTGTAAGGGGAGGTTGGGAGGGGTAGATCATGCACATCAGCGTGTCAATGCGCGCGTGCAGAAATCAGTTGTCACGAATGGAGTTACAGGTATCATCCGCAACATGATTGAGAGGGTTCAAAAACTCTGGTGGCGCGCAGCCCTGCCGCTCACGCGAAGGGCCGGCAGCCTCCCGGTGGGTATATGGTTTGTCTGGCTCTGCCTGGCCTACGCAGCCGGGACCTTTGCCCACAAGCTCCTCATCTTCACTCGCGCCGCCGAGGTCCACACGGTCTCGGTGAGCGAAGTCATCGCTACGTGGGCCATCCTCCTGATCGCCGCCGCATCGCTGGCGCGCAGGCGCCTTGTCACTCGGATGTTCACGGGCATGGTCATGGCGCTGCTCTTCATGCACTGCCTGTACCGCGGGGACCCCATCGGAATCGCCCTGCCAGTGCTCTGCATACCCTGCCTGCTCGCCAACCGCCGCTGGTTTTACGAGCGTTTGCCGAATATTTGGTAGGCTTTTATCCTCTTCCGATAGCCTCTTTACACTATTAAACAACGATGCTAGGGAGGCACCTCTATTCGTTTCGCTCTTTAAAAACATATTCCGGAGTAGCTCAGTCGGTCAGAGCAGCTGACTGTCAATTGAGGCAGCCCTCATTGGAAACATTGAGGTGAAAAGCGGGTGAATTCAGGGAACCCTTCATCGGAGAGATCCGATATGGCAACCCTGAGCCAAGCCCCCCGATTTAAAAGGCGGGGGGAAGGTGCAGAGACTAGGGGGTGACGAAAGAATAATCCCCCACAAGCGCCCGCCACCTAAATCTCAACAAGATACGGTGAAGAGATAGTCCACGCCGATCGGAAACAATCGGATCACGTGTAATCAGCGGGTCGCCGGTTCGAGTCCGGCCTCCGGAGCAGAAAAGGGTTGGTGCCATCCGGCACCAGCCCTTTTCTTTTTCCGAGGCCGGATGCAAGTCCGGCGACCCGCCTTGCTCGTCGCCGGTTCTACGCCGCAGTTGAGCAGCGGGCACGATGTGTGTGCACGCTGCGATTACTGCGGTGGATACCCGACGTGCTCGACGACGCTTCTCGATTTTGTCGTCGAGCGTTTACGGCGGGTGGAGTCCGGCCTCCGGAGCCAAAAGAAAATCGCCCCGTATGGGGCGATTTTCTTTTGAGTGCGAAGTCGAACGGAACAGGGCGACCCGCCATGACTGTCGCCGGTTCTACGCAGCCCTTACGAAAGCGGGTGCGATCTGTGCGCCCGGTTTCGTTAGGGATGCGGATCCCGCGGAGTGACTCGCCGCGGAGGCGAGTCGATTACGGAGCGGGGGAGTCCGGCCTCCGCCCATGTCGACCCTTGTAGAAACCAATGGCGGGTACCAGCAGCGCGGCAGCGCGGAGGGTGGAGTCCGGCTCTTGTTCGCCAGTGCCGACGACCCGCATTGTCCGTCGCCGGTTCTGCGCCGCAGTTGAGCAGCGGCCGCGAATTGTGCGGTCGCTGCGATTACTGCGGTGGATACCCGACGTGCTCGACGACGCTCTTCGGTTTTGTCGTCGAGCGTTTACGGAAGGGAGAGTCCCTGCCTGCCTCCTAAATGGAAACCCGTTCAATAAAGCTACACAACTGTAGGTAGTGGTTTCGCGCAGGAGTATTGCTCTACACTCTACAGGTTCTCATAGACAACATAAGCAACACACCTAGCCAAGGCTTGCCAAAAAGACAGGTCTTCTTGGTTTACCTCCCATTCAATCATTTCTTCGGCAGGATCGGCGCCCTTTTTTGCCCAAAATACAATTCCAGAAAAGTCATCTTTGTAGCACCAGTTCGAATGCGCAAAGGCGTTTCTGAATGCGCGAACCGGATTGTTTGTCAAGAAGTCGCAACATTTTTTGGCACAGCTTCCCTTCGGCAAATACCGTTTCAATATCTTAAAGCAATTTTCGTTGAGATACACAAAGCAGATGTAGTTTTGAACGATCACCTGTGCTCGAACAATTGCTGGATTGTGAGCCAGCTCAGATGAATTAACAATTTCCATCCATTTTTGGAACGCGATTAATTCTTCAATTCTCTTCTTAAGATTAACGGGTGACGAAACTTGGATTGTAAGCTTCTCATCGAACGATAAGGACCTGACTTGATTGGCTATTGTGGTCGCTAGCCTATTACTTTCTCCCCTGTTAATTTTAAGTTTATTAAGAAGATCGGAGGCATAGGGTCTCATTTGATTGTCGAGCACACTCATTTTTGCCTTTTGTTTGTCGAGCCATTTTCTTCGCATCACGAGCATCTTTATGCCTGATAGTTTATTATGCAATACGTGATAAATATTTTTCTATAAGCGTCAAACTTTCATTTTTCTGATCCCCCTTGTAATAAATTTCGATAAAGACAATCAGGCCTTGATCTCTGTGATACGCATAGATCAGACGGATACCACTTTGAATGCCCTTGCCTTTGAGTGCCTTGCACGCGAACTTCTTTACCTTGTAAAATTCGCAACGCTGATTTTCATGGCCTTGAAGTTTATAGCAGCTCTTGTTGTCGATGCCTTGGACGTGAAGCAGTTCGATGGCTGCCTTTTTCACAGTTTCCAAATCCTCAGGAAGCGATCTGAATCGCCTGGTGAGCCGTTTCATCAGATGGGAGAATTCCGGCGTTTCACCGTACTCAAGCTTCGTCATCTTCGCTGTATGTCCTCACGGAGTATTCGGGGGTGCGGTAGAAGACGGTCTCGTAATCGATCGGCTTGCCCTCCTCAGCGGTTATCCACGGCACGTCCTTGTGGGAGTATTCACTAATTTCATTTGCGGACATGCCGGACAGCCTATCGAGAACCCCATCGATGTGCTTGATCTCGCGGGCGCTGAGAAGGGTGAGATCCGCCTCGCGTCGCGGCATGTACTTTCGCTGCGGGTACTTGAAATACTTGTCTTCGACGCGAACAACATCGCCACACCGGATCATGCTATCGACAACGGTCTTGAACTCGATCGGTGACGGGCCGTACCTGTTTTTTATGTACGTCACCCCCGCGAGCTGCTCCTCGAACTTTTCGTAATAATCGAAATCGATGAAGTACAAGAGTTTATAGATCACCGTTTCGCCGACGTTTGCCTTTGCCCCGACCTTTCCGAGGATGTAGAGGAGCACCTCTTGAAATTTGTTTATCTTTTTCTGGGGGACGCTGATTCTCATGCTGGGGGCGCTGTCCTTCTGTTTCTTGGTGGGTTCTTTCTCGATGTGCAGGGTGATCTGGGGGGCAGCGCTCATAATGTCGCTCATAGAAAGCCCGAAGACTTCGGAGAGCGTTTGGGCTTCAGGAACGTTGAGCGAACGCCTCCCCGCCTCCATATCCACGAGCGTGGCGCGGGAGATGCCGAGACGGCGGGCAAGCTCTTCCTGGGAGATGCCCCGTTCGTTTCGGAGATCTCTGATCCTTTGGCCGACGAGTTCATTGATGTTCTTTGTCATAAAACCAGTATAGCCGTCTTTCCTAGCGATGTCAATAATACTGACAACGCAGTGTCAGTATATTACACAATCCATCAGGCGGCTATAGGGTGCAGCAACCTTTGAATGGCGGGAATCAATGGCTCAAAAGCCATGATTTCGCTGAAATACTCGGTTCGCAACGTGTCCAGCAGGGGGAGCAGAAAAGGGTTGGTGCCATCCGGCACCAGCCCTTTTCTTTTTCCGAGGCCGGATGCAAGTCCGGCGACCCGCCTTGCTCGTCGCCGGTTCTACG
>JBBAAC010000090.1:0-9312 GCA_041658465.1 bacterium
AGGAGATTGCGCCTCCTGATCTCAAGCGGCGAGATGCCCACGGCCTCGGCAATACGATCCATATGCACTTCGATGGGGAAGAGGCCCTGCGGGGCCCCGAATCCGCGGAATGCGCCGTTCGGCGCGGTGTTGGTGGCATAGGCGCAGCACCTTGCACTCACATTATCGCAGCGGTACGGGCCTGCGCTGTGGATGAACCCGCGGGAGAGGACAACGGGCGAGAGCGTTACATAGGCGCCGGCGTCGAGCTCGAAGTCTATATCCATCGCCACGAGCGTGCCGTCCTTCCGCACGCCGGTGCGATGCCTGACGATTGCGGGATGTCGCTTGGTGCTGACCTCGATGTCCTCGTCCCGATCGTAGACGATCTTCACCGGCCTCTGGCATTTGCGTGCCAGCACTGCGCAATAGCCCGCGATCACGGACGGGTAGTCCTCCTTGCCGCCAAACGCGCCCCCGATCAGCGCCTGTCTGACGGAGATGCGATCCTCGGGCATGGACATGATGATCGAAAGCGCCTTCGAGACATAGTAAGGGCACTGCAGCGAGCCTACGACGGAGAACACGCCGTCATCACGGAGCGCGGCTATCATCCCCTGCGGTTCTATATAGATGTGCTCCTGGTGGCCCATCGTATACGTGCCTTCGACCACCTTATCCGCGGAAGCAAACCCCTTGGCCGCGTCGCCCTTGTGCATCTCGTATCGCGCGACGACGTTGTCTTCGCCGCGTATCTTGATGCGGGCAGCCTTCGAATCCTCTAGCGTAAGTACCGGCTCCCACTCCTCGTACTCCACCTTCACATGCCTCCGCGCCTCCAGGGCGAGGTCGCGCGTCGGCGCCGCTATGAGCATCACTGCCTCGCCTACATGCTTCACGACGTCGTGGACGATCAGCGGCAAATCGTCCTCGATCATCGCCACGCAATTCCTGCCGGGGATGTCCCGAGCATCCGCCAGGACGACGCGGTTCCAGTCAAACGACTGGGAGAGCTCCACCCGGCGCACCCTGCCATGCGGGATCGAAGTGCGCACCACGGCGCCGTGCCACATGCCGGGCATCTGCAGGTCATCGACATAAAGGGCGCGGCCCATGGCCATCTCAACGGCATGGCGCCTGGTGACGCTTTTGCCTACGGTCGGCATGATCTTGTTTTACCGGGCAAATCCTTTGAAATCAAGCTCCACCAGCGGGATTTCCTTCAGACGAAAAAAAGCAGGCCCTTTAGGGGCCCGCCTGGTTTGAAATTATTTAATTACCTGTTGGTCCGCCTGGACAACATCTCATCGATGGCCTTGAAGAGTTCGTCCTTGTGTATCGGTTTCTGGAGGATGGTGGAGTGATTCAGCCTCTTGAGGGCATCAAGCGTGTGAGGCTCCAGCACGCTCACTACGACAACCGGCAGGTGCATCGTCTTCGCGTTGCCGCGAAGGTAGACAAAAAATGATTCGCCCGTGAGCGGCTCCATGATGATGTCCAGGATCACGAGGTCGTATTTCTTATCCTCCAGGCGACGCAAGGCATGCATCGCGTCGGAGAGCATATCCACCTCGAAGCGCGACTCGCCCTTGAACATGTTGGTATAAATCTCCAGCATGTCCGGATTATCCTCTACGACCAGTATATGTACCTTCTCAGCGCTGGACATACATGCCTCCATTTAGAACGAGCCCGAGTTATCTACGATGGCAGCTCCACTATCACCCTGGTGCCCTTTCCTGCACCCTCGGAATGAACAGCGATAGTGCCATTATACCTGTCCACGATCTGCTTGCAAATAGGAAGCCCCATGCCGGGCAACGCCGCATTGGCCTGGAAGAACTCCTCGAACACGCGCGGGAGGATCTCGGCGGGTATTCCGGCGCCCGCATCCTCGACGGCGATGCGTACGCGCCCATCCGTCCGCTCCGCGGTCACCGCAACCCCCCCCTGCTTTGTGAATTTTATCGCATTGTCTATGAGGTTACCAAAGAGCACGTAGAGATCCGTTTCCAGGACTCTCACCTCATCCGCTTCCTCCGACACGCTCGCAGTCAACTGAAGGCCCTTAGCCCGTGCTAATGGCCCCTCCTCACTCAGTATCCGGTCGAGCAACGCCTTTAAGGAAGTGGGCCCGGGAGACTCGACCGGCCTTTCGATCGCCATCCGGAAGAAATCCATCATCCTGTCCACGTCCGAGCGCAACCTTTTTACGCTGCCCAGCATGAGCTTCAATGAGCTCTTCTGCAGTTCATCGTCATTCTTCTGCAGCGCCTCCTCCACCAAGTCGCAGGCCATGGTAGCGGTCGCAATGGGCGTCTTGAGCTTATGCGTAATGTCTCTGATGACGTTGACCTTCAGGACCTCGGCCTTCTTGCGTTCCGAGACATCCCTTATCACGGCATTGACCACGCGCTTGTCTATATATTCGACGACGTTGATAAGGATTTCGACCGGAATCGTAATCCCGTCTTTTGTCGTAAGCATCGCCTCGTAAAAGGCGCGCTTCTTGGCGGAGCTGACGAGCTTGAAATGCCCGTCCGCCTTCTGCCGATCCGTTTCGACATGGCGGCTTATGAAGTCCATACCGCTCAGCTCCGCCGCTGAGTAACCGAGGATAACCTCGGCCCTCATGTTCGACTCAACGATCCTGGCATTCTCGTCCATGATCAATATCGCATCCCCGGCGTACTTGATGAGCGCGCTGTATTTCGCCTCCGACTCGCGAAGGGCCTCCTCGGCGCGCTTCCTGGCCTCTCGTTCGGCCCTGCGCTCCAAACTACGTGACACCGCGGGTCCGAGCTTTGCCAGGTGGTCCTTGAGGACGTAATCCGCGACCCCGCGGAGCATGCAATCCACCGCGGTCTCTTCGGTCAATGTACCGGTAACGACTATCAGCGGCGTGAGAGGCCTGCGATCATTGAGCAGATCGAGCGCCGTCATGGCATCTAAATCAGGCAGGGAGTAGTCGGCAAGCACGGCATCCGGACGAAACGCGTCCAGTTCGCGCAGATAGGCTTCCTTGTTGTCGACGCAGCGCACCTCGAAGTCCAGACCCGCCCTCTTAAGCTCGTACTGAACCAGCTCCGCGTCCTCCGGCTTGTCCTCGACTATAAGGATGTGACGTTTTTCGGACACGCACCCCCCAAAGAATGTCCTGCTGTGAAGCGCAAATTATATCTTTTTCACAAACGGTCAACAACAATGTCCAGCGGTCCTTCCCGGCCGGGGCCGCCTAGACGCGTATAGGAAGCACTACAAACGGTATGCCGCGATGATAGAAGCGGCGCTGCAGCGTAAAGACTATGTAGTTGTGCAGCCAGCGCGTGATCAGGGAGTCCTCAGGAAAGACGAGCTGACCGCCGAAGAAGACCGAGTTCGGAAAGCGCTCGAGCACCTTCGGAGCGAGCTTCAGCACCTCCTCGATCACATCCGTCCCGATGGAAGTGAACGCCTCGCTGTAAAATCCATGGCGATTCATGTATGCCACATAGCGCGAGACGTCATTGTCCACCTGCTCGCGCAGCCGTTCGATCTCCTCGGCGCCCTTGAAGACGCCGGCATCGATGAGGCCTACCTGCACGAAGACGAAGTTCTTGAATCCCTCCCTGAAGAGCCGCATCGCGGAAAAGAGCGTGTGCAACCCGAGCCCGTTGAAGCCGTTCACGAAGAGAACGGCAGTGCTCGCATCGCGGTTAAAGGCCGGGGCCGTTTGCGTCCGCACCGCCAGGCCCTCGCCTCCGATAGTAGCCGCATCGACGAGCGGGTCGAGGCGGGCGAGCATCTTCATCGTGCGGTTGTAGTGGCGCTTTATCGCTGCTACGACGGCCACCAACGTGCCGGTGACCAGCAGAGTGATCCAGCCGCCCTCGTCGAACTTGATGACCGCTACGGAGACGAGGATGAAGGAGCAGAGAACAAGCCCAACGCCGTTGATTATTATTCCATGAATCCATCGGGGCCCTTGACCGCGTACCTGCCACCAATGGCGCACCATTCCCAGCTGAGAGAGGCAGAATGTGATGAAGACGTTGATGCTGTAGAGGACTACGAGGAAGCGCACCGAGCCGCCCGTGAGCAGAACGAGTATCAGCGAAGCGACTCCCATGAGCAGCACGCCGTTCTGCGTGACGAGCCTGTCGGAAAGCATCATGAACTTCGTGGGGAACCAGCGATCCAGGGCAAGGTTGGCGAGCACGCGCGGCCCGCCCAGGAAGCCGGTCTGCGCCGCCACGAACAGCAGCGCTGCTTCCGAGGCGAGCGTAATAAGCACAAATGCCTTGCCGTAGCCATCGCTCCATCCCACCACCATCTTGTCGAAGAGCACCGCGTTCAGAGTGCGCGTCGCCTCCGGCGCGACGCCGTAGAACACATACGCTGCCATGAGCCCCAGGACCGTGATAGCGAGCGATGCCGCCATGTAGCGCATCGTGCGCTTGCCTGTCACTACCTTGGGATCGCGCAGGATCGGCAGACCGTTGCTGACCGCCTCGATGCCGGTGTACGTGCCCGCGCCCATGCTGTAGGCCCGCATGATCAGGACGAAAAGGCCGAATACGCCGATCTCGGAACTCACCTGGTGCGCCTGCGCGGCGGTATCCGAAATCACGGCCGGCAGATTTCCCGCATGCTGATAGAACGCGTAAACGATCACAAAGAGATGCGTGACGATGAACGTGATGAAAATCGGCACAAGAGGGACGACCGACTCTTTCACGCCGCGCAGGTTCAGCAAGGTGAGGATCACGACGCCGGCCACCGCAAGCTCCAGCTTGAAGTGTATCCACTCCGGCGGCAGGAAGCTGAAGATGGCGTCTGCTCCGCTGGCGATCGAGAGCGCAATGGTCAGCACGTAATCCACTATGAGGGCGCAGCCCGATACCATGCCCGCGGTGGGGCTCAGAAGCTTGCTCGCCACGAGATAGCCGCCGCCGCCCTGCGGGAAGAGCTCGATGATCTGCGAGTAGCTGGCGCTTATGACGAGGATCGTTATTGCGGTGCCGATGGCCACGAACAGCGCAAGATTGGGGTGCGTCGCCAGCGCCCGGAATGCCTCTTCAGGTCCATATGACGACGAGGAGAGTCCGTCCGCGCCGAGCCCAATCCACGCGAAGAATGCGATGAGCGAAAGTTTGTGAAAGACGTGCGGGTCTTGAGGGCTCCGCGCCCCGCCTATGACCAGCGTTCGAATCTTCTGCCACAGCGATAATGGCTCAGCATCAGAAGTCATGCGGCCGAATCTTACTGATTTCCGCCGACTTGTCCAGTCGGTTGGGATATCGAGAGATATTGGCCGAAGAGCGCGTTTGCAGGGTCGTCGGCCAAAGCGGCCTTGATCGCGTAGTCCGAGACGGAAAAGAAGAGTCCGTTAAGGAGCAGCGCGCGCCGCATCGCGAGGCCGTACATCTCCGCCACCTCCCTGTCAGCGGCGGGTATGAGATCGCTGTGATCAATCGCCGCGACCTGCTCAAAACCCTGGCCTGCATCGACTTTGAACACATAGAGCCTGGAGCCGTAATCCATGGAAGACTGCGCGGAGATCGCTACATCGCCGCCCACATAATTGGGCGCGTGATTCACCGGTATCGCCACAAGCCTCTCCTCGGGGAAGTAGGCAAACGCCTTGTGCGTGGAGTTTGCCTCAGAATACGTCCATTCGCTCTCTTCGCCTATGACGACGCGGTGATCCAGGATCGGGTGTGAAAAATCAGCGACGTCGAATATCGAGAGCGCCACGCCGCCGTTCCAGGCCCCGCCATCCGCCATGCTGAGGCCTACCGCGAGCAAGTGCGACTCGTCCATCTTCGTGAGGTATGTAGATACGCCCGGCACCTCCAACTCGCCCGCTTTTGCGGGATGAGTCGGATCCGACAGGTCGATCGTGATGAGGGGATCGACAGTGAGATACGTCACGAGGAAGGCCTTGTCGCCGGCAAACCTCGCAGACCATATCGACTCGCCCGGTGCGATTCCCGATACGCTGCCCATCAGGTTGACGGCGCTGCCCTGCTGCTGAAATACAAAGACGCGGTTGTCGTTGTCGTCGGAGCCGGGGGTGTTGCGGCCGACGGTTGTAGCGACGCGGACCATGCCCTCGAATTCGTCTATCGAGAACTGATTGAGCACCTGGCCCTCGAACTGCGCCGATCCCACATACACGGCCTTGGTAGGATCGCTTTCTATATCGAAGATGTTGAGCGAACCTTTATCGTCCACCCAGTCCCAGTCCGCGAGATAGAGCCTCCGCGGCGATGCCGCCACTGTAGGGGATGCACCTATAGCGGTAGTGGAGACCACCGCACCGTCGAGCGCGGATATGTCGATCGATTCGATGCGCGTGGCCTCGATCTGGAACGAACCCCCGACCGCATCGAAGCGCATGGGGTCGGGCATGTAGATCCTGGAGCAATCGGTAGCGACCAGTGAATTCTGCCGCTCTGCGCCCTTTATGCGCGCATCGATTACCCTGGGCTGCAAATCGCCCGGTTTCGGCGCGGCCTGGGATGCAAAGCCTAGCCACTCCGATGTGATCACGTGAAAGGTGCTGCCCACGAGCCTCGAGTCCGCGTAATAGCCGTCGATCCGTATCTCCCTGGCGATGGCAGGGTGCGCCCGATCCGAGATGTCGACCAGCAAGACCTGCGTCGCCGCATCGAAGCCCGTCTCTGCAGTGGAAGACGCAGGTCCCACGATCGCCGCTATGTTCCCATGCACCACCATCGCTGTAGGCTGCGCGCCGAGGTCGAGCGCAGCTGTCTCAGCGATAGAGGAGCGGTCCTGCGCTGCGAATATGTAGAGCTTGCCCGAGCTGTGCAGGACATAGACATAGCTGCCGTCCTGCTTTACGATATCCGCCTCGCCGACTTCTCGAGGACGATCCGGCGGCACGTTCTCCCTGGCCTCCGGAGCGGCTGTCGCAACAACATCGCCGCCCTGTGCCCCTCCCATGACTGCGCCGGGTTCGTGATCCACCACGGGCGCCGCGGCAAGAGCGGCCTCGAGATCGTCGCATGTCGCATATGAGGTGAGCGCCTTTCCAATGGGCGCCGTATCGCCGCCTCCGCCTCCCTTGCCCTCGCAGCCTGCGAAGAGCAAGGTCAGGGCCAAAACGAGCACCACGGAAAACATCCGCCAGCTTCGTGACTTCATGATCGCCGTCCTTTCTTCCCCCGCAGATATCTCATTCAAACGTCATCCCCTTGAGGAGCTGCACGAAATCCGTCTGGCTCATCGTGAAGACCTCCGCGCTTACATGCACCAGCACGTCGACGTTCAAAAAGAAGTATTCAGCAGCATCCCCGTTATTAGGGCCGGGCGACGTATCGTCATAGCAGTAGCCCTGTGAGGTGTACGTGCTGAAGACGTGGAAGGCGCGGTCCGGATATTTCTCCTGGAGGTACAAGAGCAGCGATTGCGGCGCAGGGTCGATGCGCTCGAACTCGAAGAGCGCCGTGGTGGCCGGCGTGCCGCTATGCGTGAACGTCACCGAATTTCCGTCGGCCGCCTCATCCGCGGTCCATTGATCGGAGTACGGAATGCGAATGCCGAACTGCGTATTTTCATAGATACTCTGATCCTCGAGCGTCGGCGCGCTCGTAACCCCGCCGCAATCTCCGCCAGGGCAAGGGTTGCCGGTCTCGGTGACGCCGCACCCGGCGACCAGGAACAAGACAAGCAACGTAATGAGAAAACGCATCTTCATTTATCCTCGCTCCCTTTCCGGCTCAGATTGAAGAGCTGGAAGTTGAACTGATAGACCTCATCAGCATCCCCCTCCTCCGCGAGAAAGCCCGCGAGGCGCGTCCTGAACTCGCGGACCAGGCGTTTTGCCTCTGCGAGCTTCCCCTTGGAGACCGCGAACGTGACCGAGCCTATCTCGCGCTCTGCGACCGGAGTCGCGTCGATGGAGGCTGCCGCGCGCAGGGTCATCTCGCGCTGGAAGTTTGTCATGGCTAGCGAACTCACCTCATCGCCGCTGGCGATATGTCGATCCTGCTGATAGAGCCTGCCCGATTCGTCGCGCGCGACAAGCCCCAGGTCGAGCAGGAGCTTGAGGGCTGCCTCCGCCTCGCGCGGCGTGATCTGTGGCGTTATGCGCGCGGCGATCCAGGCCGGGTCTTCTTTAAAGTCCTTCAGCAGGATCATCTCCCGGATAGCGGGGATGTACCACTTTGAATAATACTCGAACTGTCCCTTCTCAAGTGGCCTGGCGGCCGCATATCTGCGATTCGCGGCGATGCGCGAATAGTAGAAGTTTCTCTCCGCATCGCCCGCGGCCTGGTTGAATCGCACGAGGTTCTCGAAGAACTCGGCCTCTGCCTTCTTGAGCTTCAGCGCCTTGGCTATCTTGAGAATTCCGTCGCCGGAGAGATTGCGTTTTCCCTGCATCACCAGCATCACGTAGTTCGATGATGCAAAGCCCGCCATCTTTGCGAATGCGCGATGCGAGAAACCGCGCCGTGTTCTCTTGAGCTCTTCGAACGCGTCGCTCAGGAACTTGCGGAAATCGAGGTATGTGAAGATCTCTGCCATAACCGTTCTCCATCATTATTATCGGCAATATGGCGGATGGAGTCTACTGTTTTTGGATTTTTTTGTGTTCTAGATGTATACAAATATATACGCTATCATCAATTATAAATTGTTCAACTTGCTAGATTAGTCTGTTATTACATATAGTTATATACTTTATAGCATGATCCGAGTGTACTTAATTATAAGCAATTACTACATTAACAGTACTATAGAATACCAAGAGACGGCCTGAGTGCGTCGCTGCTCTACACCGCGCAGATTCCTATAGGGCTATATTGATCGCCACGATCCGGTTTCCATTCTCGTCTTCCACGTTCTGAAAATTCAAAATACCCGATCTGATGAATGTCAAGGCGTCGTGCATCTGATCAATCTCTCTGTGCTTCAAGGCCTCCTCGGAGCTCTCTATTTTATACTGTGCACAAATATCCTCGAGTGCATCGCACGATATATCGAGAAGGGCTTCATCCAGAGTTATTCTCACCGACGCAATGATTGTTCTAGCGTTTCGGCATGCGCTTGATTGAGACTTTTGCACGCTTTCTCCTTTCTTCGCCAATTTTCACATACGTCACCTATATACATCTAAAAGCATCAACCGTAAATAAATTATACATTTCTAGGTGTATATTTTTTGCATTCGTAACGATGTATAGGTCTCCCTGAAATTCACGAGGGGGATCATGGAAATATCGGATCGAGAGATGAGAAAAGCCTTGGGACGAAGACTTGCCGCCCTTCGCCGGTCACGCGGTCTGGTACAGGAGGACATGCGAGCGTGGAATATCAATCCGCGAT
>JBBAAC010000091.1:0-9218 GCA_041658465.1 bacterium
AAAGGTATTCCTGCACGGTGAAACGTGGGCTGCGATCGGGCCGGAAGGCCTCACGAGGGGCGCCAAGGTTGAAGTGGTCGAAGCGAAGGGCATGCAGCTTGTAATCAAAACCAAAAGCGTATAAGACTGACGCGTCATCCAAAGCTCAAAGGGGGAATCCATGCCATCCATGTCGCCGGTAACTATCTTTATCGTATTCATCGTGCTCTACATCCTCTCGTGCGTGAAGGTCCTCAAGGAGTACGAGCGCGGCGTTATCTTCCGGCTCGGCCGCCTGCTTCCAAAGCCAAAGGGACCCGGCATCATCTTCGTCTTCAAGCCGATCGACAAGATTGTGCGCGTCAGCCTGCGCACCGTGACCATGGATGTGCCGCCGCAGGACATCATCACAAAGGACAACGTCTCCGTTAAGGTGAGCGCTGTCGTATATTTCCGCGTGATGGACGCCAACCGCTGCATCACGGACGTCGAGGACTTCTCGTTCGCCACGAGCCAGATGGCGCAGACCACGCTGCGGAGCGTGGTGGGCCAGCGCGAATTCGACGACCTCCTCGCGGAGCGCGATAAGATCAACCTGTGCATCCAGGACATCCTGGACAAGCAGACCGAGCCCTGGGGAATCAAAGTCGCCAACGTGGAGATCAAACACGTGGACATCACCGAGGAACTCAGGCGCGCAATGGCGAGGCAGGCGGAGGCAGAGCGCGAGCGGCGCGCCAAGATCATCAACGCTGAGGGCGAACAGCAGGCAGCGGAAAAACTCGTCCAGGCGGCCGTGATGATGAGGGATCATCCCATGGCGCTTCAGATGCGCTACCTGCAGACGCTGGTCGAGATCGCGAGCGAAAACAATTCCACGACCGTATTCCCGATCCCGATCGAACTCCTCAGCGCATTCGGATACAAGAAGTCCTGATCTCCTCCGAATTCATATATTCGTCTCTCTGATCGGAAGGTGTCTTTGCCGGCGTTCCGGGATCGTCTGTTTCGGAACGCTCCTCTGGCTATCATCTCGCAAGCTAACACCGTGCCGGAGTACGCGGTGACCTGCGGCTGGCATCTCGCAAGCCGACACGGAGTAAAGCGCGGCTTCTGCGGCTAACGGTCGAATTACCGCCATCGCGGTCCCCATTGCTCGAAGCCTGCCGCAGGTCACCGCTTGCTATGTGCTGCTATTGTTTATCCAGCACCACCCGAAGCCGACAAATATGGGCGAGGCCACTTGTACACCTCGATACACACATCCCTACCAGAGCGCTCAAGATGAACGATCGTCAGTGACCGATTGAAGACCTCTTTGACGTCGTTCCGGGATCATCTGTTCCAGAACATCGCCGGGAGCGGCGGGGAAAACTCGCGTCCTCGCAAGGCGATAAAAAGCAGCGAGGGCATGTAGCAAGCGGGGTCCCTACGGTATCGTCGAACGATGGGGACCGCGGTGGCTGGGCAAAGAACGTTAGCCTTATAGGGTAGCTTTATTCGGTGTCGGTTCGTGAGGCGATGCCGGAGGGAGCCCCGCGTGGCTTCATGACGAGCGGCGCCGCGGGAGGCGCGTTCTGGAACAGACGATCCCGGAACGCCGTCACAAGTCTACTCTTCAACGGCCTCTTCGGCAGCTGCGGACGCTGAAGGCCGCTCGGGGAACCACTTCTGGATCACGTCTATGATCTGGTAGGCCTGTTTGGCGCTGGATATATTGAACTTGCTCTGCGGCCTGAACTCGCCGCTGCGCTTCTGGAAGCGCTGGATGCGGATCTTGGAGGCCCCGAACTCACCTGTCTTGTTGTCCAGGTCCTGGTAAAGAAACATGATAGTGGTCCACGACCCCCTGGAAAGCACTTCCTTTGACAGCTCCTTCACCTTCTGCTTGCCGTCGGTCTCGTCCGTCCAGTTGATTGTTATCTCATCGATGTTCTGGGCCATTGTTCCCCCTGATCTTTTCCCCGACTGTCGTTGAATGCGAGTTGTAAAGCCTTCCGCTTATGCGGTCAACCTAAACTGTTGAATTAAAAAATGCAGGCGTTAGTATCAAGGACCTCAACCGCATGTCGAGGCCTGATCGATGAAACTGCGTACAAAAACGCACCTGAGCGTGGCAGCGGTGCTCCTGTGCCTCTCCATCATCGTCTTCTTCTCTGCGCATGTCATCCTCCTCAAGAAATTCGAGGCAATCGAACGCGAACGAATGGAGAAGAATGTCTCGAGAGCTTCAGAGGCCATCATCGCCGACTTTGAGTCCCTGGATTCCCACGTCAAGGACTGGGGCTGGTGGAACGACACATACAAATTCGCGGTCGATCGCAATAAGGACTACGTAAGGGACAATCTGACCGGCCAGTCCTTCGCAGCCCTCGAAGTCAACGGCTTAGTCCTCATCGGCCTTGACGGGACACTGGTAGCCGAACGCAGTGCCGACATCCCTCAGGAGCTGCTCATCCCGCCCGTCCAAGGACTCTCTTCGCATATAATGGAGCGCGACTCGCCGCTGCTGGCGCTCAAGGATAATCTGGCGGGCATGCGGGGCATAATCATGCTGAAGGACTTTCCAGTGCTCGCCTGCTCGCATCATGTGCTAACGAGCGAAAACAAGGGGCCGAACCACGGCGTCCTGGTGATGACCCGCAATATCGACGCTGCCAAGATCAAACAGTGGGAAAAACTCACCGGCTTGCCGATCGAACTTTTCAGGGCGGACGATTCCGCGCTTCCCGCCGACGTCCGCGCCGCGCTTCCGTCTCTCTCTCTGCATAAATCGACCTCCGTGAGGGAACTTAACAAAGATACGATCGCCGGTTATCTCCTCCAGACCGATATCTACGGCAAGCCCGCGTTCGTGATGAAGATCGCCATCCCCAGGGCGATATATAAACAGGCTACCACGGCGATGTTCTATTTCTTCGTGTCGTTGCTCTCGGTAGGTTTTCTCTTCTGGCTCGTAGCCGCTCTGCTTCTCGATCGCACGGTGCTCGTACGGCTCCTCCGCCTGGACAAGGATCTCGCCGCCATAGCATCAAGGGCTGAGCACTCGGCCCGTGTGCCCGTACAAGGCGCTGACGAGATCTCGGCGCTGACGACTTCCATCAACGCCACGCTGGCAGCGCTTGAGCGCTCGCAGGCGGACGTTGCACTCAGCGAGGCAAAGTACCGAGCCATCTTCGAGACGACCGGCGCAGCGATGGCAATAGTGGAGGAGGACGGCACCCTCTCGCTGATCAACGACGAATTCGCACGCCTCACGAACATTTCAAAGGCGGAGATCGAGGGCAAGAAAAAATGGAACGACTACATGAGGTACGAAACGGGCATGAAGCCTTCCGACGAAGAGGCCTGCAGGCTGCTGCCAGCGAGCGACTTCCTCTTCATCGACGCCTATGGCAATATCCACTCCGTGAAGAGCATGGTGGCCTCGATACCAGGGGCGGGCGGTTGCGTGTTATCGCTGGCGGACTTCACGGATCGCAAGAGAATAGCGGATGAGCTGCAGGAGAGCGAGGAGAAGTACCGCACTCTCGTCGAGCGCAGCTATGACGCGGTATTCATGATCCAGGACGACCGGTTTATCTTCGTGAACGACAAGATGTGCCAGATGACCGGCTACACGCGCGATGAACTGCGGATCATGTTTTTATGGGACACAATCCATATAGAGGACAGGGAGCCGATGCGCGGATATATAGAGCAGCGCAGAAGAAAAGCGCCTTCACCAGATACCTATATAATACGCTTGGAAAAAAAGAGCGGCGAGATACGCATGTTCGAATTCGCGCCGCAGGAGATCGCATACAAGAGCGGACGCGCCCTGCTCGTCACCGCGAGGGACGTAACGGAGCACCAGCAAGCCGAAGAAAATCTTCGCAAGGCCAACGAAGAGCTGGAGCGCATAAACAGGGTAAAGACCGAATTCACATCCATAATATCGCACGAGCTGCGCACACCGCTGGGCACTACAAAGCAGGCCATCGAGATAATGCTCGAGGGGATAGACGGGCCGCTCAGCACAAAGCAGTCAGAGCGGCTCATCATCGCGAAGCGCAATGTGGATCGGCTCGTCAGGCTCACCAACAACGTCCTGGACTTCGCAAAGCTCGAGACCGGCAGGATGGAGCTGATCTTCGAGGACACCAACATGAACGAGCTCATGATCGACGTGGAAAAGCTCATGAAGCCGGCGGTTGAAGCCAAGAATCTGTCGCTGGCTCTCGACCTGCCTCCCGACGTCTGCATGATCCAGTGCGACGCGGATCGCATCAGACAGACCGTGATCAACCTCATCGATAATGCCATCAAGCATACCGATGAAGGCGGCAAGATCAGGCTCGGGCTCGTGCGTTCCGACGGCGGCGTGAGGGTCGAGGTCGAGGATACGGGTCGAGGGATCGCGCAGGAGGATATGCCGAAGCTCTTCGAGCCGTTCAGGCAGCTGCAGACCAAAGGCGTCCGTCCGGCCCATGGTTCCGGGCTCGGGCTGTCTATCTGCAAGCAAGTGGTAGATATGCACGGCGGCAGGATCGAAGTGCAGAGCGAGTTGGGCAAGGGCAGCTTGTTCGCGATAATACTCCCGGCCGCAAGGCCCAAGTCTTAAAACCGAGGCGCGTTGAACGGGGTTTATCGCTTTACGCTTTTCCCGCCATCTGATATAAAACCCGCAATTACGGTAATTTAGGGGGAGATCATGCAACTTGCCAGGGCAGGCCGATTGCTCGCCGCCATCGTCATCCTCCTCGCCGCTGCAACCGCAAACGCCAACGCCAAACACTCGAAGACTGCGCATGCGTCGCCCGGCGAGTGTCCAAACCCTGAGCGAGCAGGGCTCTATCTCTCGCAGGGCATAAACCTCGGCGATGAAGGCAGGGATACGGAAGCGCTGCGCATGTTCAAGATGGCGCAGGCATGCGATCCTTGGGACCCCAAGATACGCTACAACCTGGGCGTCTCGCTGGAGACTCTGGGACACCAACTGGAGGCGCTCGATGAGTACCGCGAGGCCGTCAACCTGGACCCGGACTATACGCTGGCATGGGGCAACCGCGGAGTGACCGCGTACAACACTCAGCGCTACGAAGAGGCGCGCGATGCGTTCGACAAGGCGCTCTGCCTCGACCCAAACTATTTCGATACGCGCCCCGATCAGCTGAAGATGTACGAGAAGAGCGCGGATATAGCGCCCAAGACGGTTGCCTTGAGGAGAGAGGTCAATGTCAGATTTTCTCCAAACATCGGCTATCTTATCAACGTCGGCGACCAGCTGAAGGTCGACCGGTTCATGTACCTGCTGCTGGACGGCGGCGTTGACGTGCAGATATGGCGGAACTGGTTCGCAACCTTCGACTTCCTCTACGGCCACACCAAGTGGAACAATAACATGCAGGGCGACGGGATGAACATATTCGGGCCAACCTTCGGGATCAAGTACGTGCTTATGGAGTACGACTGGACGCGGCCTAAAGACACCCCGTTAGACAAATCCCGCTACTGGTTCTCGCTCTCGGTCGGCCCTTATATCACGCACCTATCGGCGGCAGCTGCGAGCAACGCCTTCACCGACTCCACGAAAAAGGTAGACGTAGGCGCGAACTTGGGTGCGGGTTTTGAGTACTACTTCCACCCGAACGTAGGCGCGGGGCTGCAGGTGAAGCTCCATTATATCGGCTTCGACGAGAACTACTTCATCTTCACAGCCGGGCCTTGCCTGGTAGGCAGGTTCTGAAAGGAGTCATGATGAAAGGCGAGATTAAATGGATCCTGACAATAGTCATCGTAGCTGTAGCCCTGCTCTGCATCTATAAGTACAACCAGATCGTGAAACTGGACGAGCTCGTGAAAGACACCTGGACCCCACTCTCTGCCCAGCTTCAACAGCGCTACGATGAAATCCCCAAGCTCGTGAACGAAGTCATACTCTACACATCAAACGAGGACGAACAGACCAGAGCGCTCGCCGTCGCGCAGAAGGCATTCGCAGCAGCAAGCGGCATGAAGGATAAGGTGACCTTTGCCAACAATACTGAGACGGCGCTTGAACAGATGCTCCTGCAGGCCGGCCAGCGCTACCCGGGAATCGCTTCGCACTATCAGTACATGGAGCTCAACCAGGGCTTTCAGACCACAAAGCAGCAGCTGACCGGGCCGATGGACGTCTTCAACAAGGCGGTGGAGAAATACAACACTTACACGAGGGAATTCCCCAACGACATCGTATCCGTGCTATTGGGGTTTGAGAGCAAATACATATACTTCAAGAAGGAGCAGGATTAGGGACAAGGGGGATCGCATGATAATGAACACCAAGCGCCTCATCCTCGCCGGCCTTGCGGTCGCTGCATTCTGCATAGCGTTCGGCGTCGTGACATGCGGCTGGCTCTTCAAGTGGGTCTACGCCCTGCCTCCAACGGCCATCTGGCGCAATTTCGAAGGCCTCCCGCTCGGATATTGGGGACTGGTCGATCTCGGCACTTTCCTCATCTCCCTCATATATGTGATCGTCTATGCGAAGGTAGGCTGCGTGTTCGGCAAGAGCAAGGCCGTGAGGGGGCTTCAGTTCGGGTTCTGCCTGTGGTTCGTTGCCATGATCCCGGGCATGTTCTACACTTACGCGTTTATGAACATAGCAGCAGGGGTGGTCGTCTATTCGCTGGCCCGAGGCTTAGTGGAGCTGCTCATCGCGGGGCTCATAATAGCCTATATCTATCCGCTGGATCCGGAGTCCTGCTGCAAGTGATGCCCTTATACGGCGATCCGAAGGTACTGGACTGCGCTATTATAGGAGCCGGCCCTGCCGGGCTCATGGCCGCAGTGCAGGCGTCTCGCATCGGCCTCAGGTTCGCAATTTTTGAGCGGGGCGAGCCCGGCGGCCAGGCCCTGGCGGCGCATTGCATCGAGAACTTCCCGGGATTTCCGGAAGGGATGTCGGGCCGCGAACTCATGAGCCGGTTCCTGGCTCAAGCCGGTGCGCATGGGATAGATATAAGGCCTGAAGAAATTATCGGCGTAGAGGCGGATGGCGAGCTCCTTGCGCTGCGAACAGCGAGCGGAGAAATCGCGTCTCGCACAGCGATCGTAGCAGCCGGGCTTGAGCCCAGGAAACTCGGGATACCCGGCGAGGACGAAATCTCGGGCACCCGTCTCTTCTCATATGCGGATCCGGCTTCGGTGCCTCACTGCGGAAAACGCGTGGTGATACTGGGTGACGGCGACGCGGCGTTTGACCAGGCTATTTATTATTCTCACAGCGCCGCAAGCGTATCCGTCGCGATGAAGCACAGCTCGCCCCGCTGTGCGCCGTTGCTCGCCATGCGGGCAAGGGAGGCGGGGATAACTGTTTTCTCGTCTCGCATCGCCAGGAAGATCGAAAGTCGTGACAGCTCCGTGACGATCTCATTTGAATGCGAAGGCGACGAGTGCGAGGCCCGCGCCGATCTCGTGGTTATCTGCATAGGCAAGGAGAGGAATCTCGATTTCATGCAGCCTCGCGTCCTGCGCGATAGAGCGGATCGGATTTTTCTTGCCGGCGATTGCAGCATGGGACGCATGGGGCACATAGCCATCGCCTGCGGCGAGGGGATACGCGCTGCGATTGATGCGGCGAGGTACTTAAACTCCCCCCTCCTTTGTAAGGAGGGGAAGGGGAGGTAGATCCTTGATCTACCCCCTTGATCTACCCCCTCCATCTCCCCCTTACAACGGGGGAGGGTACAAGTGACTTCCCCTTACAAGGGGGAGGAGAAAATATATGGAAATCATTTCTAGAAGCGGCGATCCGGAGCTGGCGGAGGTGTTTGTCGCGCGCTTTCGCGGCAGGGCGGATCTCATGGCCGAGTTCGTGGATGCCCGCGACCCTGAGCTCGCTGCCGGCGAAAAATGGGTCATCATCGTCTCGACGCAGTTCGGATGTCCGGTCGCGTGCCCGATGTGCGATGCGGGAGGCGATTTTCATGGAAACATGCGCGCCGACGAAATATTTTCCCAGATAGAACACGTGGTCTCACTCCACGATGCCGACCGCTTGAGATCGGTAAAAAAATTCAAGGTACAGTTCGCCCGCATGGGCGAGCCGGCGCTCAACTCCGCAGTGCTCGACGTGCTTCGAGCGCTGCCGGGGCGCTTCGACGCGCCGGGGCTCATCCCCTGCATCGCGACCGTCGCGCCTCGATCCGCAGTCGAGTGGTTCGAAGGGCTCATGCGCGTCAGGCGCGAGGTCTACGGCGGCAGGCCTTTCCAGCTGCAGCTCTCAATCAACTCAACGGACGATGCGGAGCGCGACAGGCTCATGCCCGTGCCCAAGATGTCGTTCGCGGAGCTGGGCAGCTACGCGCAGCGGTTCGCATCGTTCGGCCCCAGAAAGGTCGGGCTCAATTTTGCGCTCACCGGAGGCGTGAGGCTTGACCCGCATGTCGTGGCGCAGCACTTTGATCCGAGATCAGCGTGCATAAAGATCACGCCGCTCAACCCCACTTATCGTTCCCGCGAATCCGGACTTCTAAACGGGCTCGCCCAGAAGGCGCCGGACAGGGCGCAGAGGATCGTCGATGAATTCATGGGCCTTGGCTTTGACGTGATCCTGTCCATAGGCGACGCGCGCGAAAACGCCATCGGATCGAACTGCGGCATGGCGGTCAGAAAGCTTCGGAGCAATGCTGCATGAAGAGAAAGCTTAAAAAAATAGGAGGATCGTTGCTGGGGGCGACGCTCTTTGCCGCGGCGATCTACGTGCTGACCCGCGAGTTCGGCCACTACGGCATACACGACATCGCCCGAAGCCTCTTGAAGATCGGGCCCGCTCAACTCGCTCTGGGCGCAGGATTTTCAACCCTCTGCTACCTGGCGCTCACCGGCTACGACGCACTGGCATGGCATCACATGGGATACCATCTCCCCTACCGCAGGATCGCGAAGGCATCTTTCGTCGGATATGCATTCAGCCACAACATGGGTTTTTCGCTCCTCACCGGCGCTCCTGTGAAGTACCGAATATATTCCGCATGGGGGATACGCGTAGTCGATGTTGCAAAAGTCGTTGCATTCACGAGCTTCTCTCTCGTGATAGGGTTTTCGACTCTCATGGGGCTTGCACTCATCTTCGAACCGCACACGATCGCAAACCAGCTCAAGCTCCCCGTACTTGACACGCGCCCATTAGGCATATTGCTGATCGCTTTGGTGGCATTCTATCTCTCCCTCAGCGCCTTCATAAAAAAACCGATTCGCATAAGCAGGCTTCA
>JBBAAC010000092.1:0-9158 GCA_041658465.1 bacterium
TTAACGTCTTCGCCGGAAATTCCGCGGCGTGGAAGGAAAACGCGAGATCCGCCTCGCGGGCCAGCGCGCCCCGGATCGGGAGCCGCTCTATCTGCTTCATCTTCGAGCGCGCGGCGGCGGCCTTGCTCGCCTTTGCCTTGAAGCGATCCACGAACTCCTGCAGGTGCCTGCGCTGGCGCTCCACGTTCGCCCGCGTGCGCTCGTGCACCTCTTCCTCCTGCGCTATCTGGGCGATGATCTTGTCGCTCCCGCCGCTCACCTTGCGCAAGGCGCGGCGATGGATCATGGCCGTGTGCGTGCAGACCACATCCATGAAGTCCCGGTCGTGGGAGATGAGTATGAGCTCGCCGTCCCAGCCCCGCAGGAAACCCTCGATCCACCTTATCGAGAGGATGTCGAGATAGTTCGTCGGCTCGTCCAGAAGCAGGAGATTTGGATGCGAGACGAGCGTGCGCGCGAGCGACAGCCTCACCTGAAAACCGCTGGAGAGCATGGCCGGGTGCAGCACAAGGTCCTCGCGCGTGAACCCAAGTCCCGCGAGTATGCGCTCCACCTGATAGCGCTCTGAAGGATCGTCCTCGGCAAGCCCGCGGCATCCCTCCTCGATCACCGTCGGCGCGTCGAACTTGAGGATCTGCTCGAGCTGCCCCATGCGATAGTTGCGGGGCAGGATGATGGCGCCCGAGTCCGGTTCCTCCTGACCCAGGAGCAGACGAAAGAGCGTAGTCTTTCCCGAGCCGTTGCGGCCGATGAGTCCCAGCCGTTCGCCGGGCGCCAGCTGTAGAGAGGCGCCTTCGAAGAGAACCTGGGGGCCATACGATTTGTGGATTTCGTCAAGCCGGATCATGCTTTCCTGTTCTAGGACGGCCGCGCGCGTCGCAAAAGACCTTGTTGCTTGAGCGAACGAAAGGATATACATAATTATTATTCATATACAACAGGGGAGAGCAGTTCTCTTCATCATCCGGGAGGATATATGGGCAAAAAATGGATATTTGTCGTTGCAGTAATCGCAGGCATGACGGTCGCATTGCTCTCCACTGAGACGCAAGCGAGGCAGCGCAAGGGCACGCTCACCGGCCCTTCCGGCAGGACGGTGGAGAGCCAGTCGACCGGCAAGACGACCGTCAAGCGGGGGCAAGGAGTACAAAACCAGAGCACCGGGACCGTGACCGGTCCAGCGGGCAAGACGACCGACGTAGAGCACCAAGGCAGCACTACATATGATAAAGGCGAAGGCGTATCTCATAACGGTTCGACCGAAGTCACCACGGAATCCGGCAAGACCGTCACCACCGGATCGTCCAGCACCACCACATATCAGAAGGGAAGCGGCGTCACGACGACTGGCACCGGCACGGTCACGGGCCCCAGAAAGAAGACCAAGACGATGGGCGTGGAGTCGAACACGCAAAAGACTGATGAAGGCGTGACGAGGACGATCAAGGGACAGCAATGAAACGGGTATCCTGGAGTTTAGGAATTCTCATTCTGCTCTTCTTTGCCTTGCCGGCACTGTGCAAAACCGCACCCGCAGCGCCTCCCGGGTTTAAACAGCTCCTGGCCCCGCCGTTTATCAGCGACCGCTTCATCGTGGATCTGCGCTACAATACAGACGATAACTTCCTGCACCGCAACGTCTACGGCCCTTCCGGGGTAAATCGCTGCTGGCTCGATCCGATCGCAGCACAGCGGCTCATGAATCTCGTGCCCGTGCTTGCAAAGCGGCACTTGAAGCTCCTGCTCTGGGACTGCTGGCGACCGCTGGCCGTGCAAAAGGAGATGTGGAAGATCCTCCCCGACCCGCGCTACGTCGCAGACCCGGCGAAGGGATCGAACCACAACCGGGGGATGGCTGTGGACTGCACCCTGACGGATGAGGAAGGAGATCCGCTCCCCATGCCCACGGCCTTCGACGATTTCTCGGAAAAGGCATCTCCGAACTCTCCTTGCACGCCGGGCGAAAAGAAACGCTGCGAAAACCGCGACCAGCTCATAAAGCTCATGAAACAGGCCGGTTTCGAGGTCTTTCCGACTGAGTGGTGGCACTATCAACCAGCGGGCATGGACCTCGGCTTATACCCGGTTCAATAATGCCTAAAATTCCAAGGGGAGATCATGCTCAAAAGGTTATTTACAGTTTCAATCATCTGTATGCTCTGCGCGACGATGGCCGGCTGTCTTGAGATAGAGGAGAAGGTCGCGATTCAGCAAGACGGCCAGTCATCTTCGCTTCTAAGGCTTCGCCTGTATCTTCCCAAGGATCAGAAGCAGAAGACCCCGCCGGAGATGGACATCAAGGCCGACGATATCGGGAAGGGAATCGACGGCTTCGAATCCGCCAAGGTCACTACCAGGGAAGTCTTTGGCCAACTCATCACGGAGCTCTCGATGAAGGCGCGCTCCTGGAAGGCATTGGCCAAGACCTATGATACCCTGCCCAAGGAGCAGGAGAAGAAAGATCAGAACGTGGATGTGGATCAGCTCTTCACTGAGAAGGGTTTCTACCAGCTCAAGAACAAGGGCAAGACGATCCAGATCACCCGCACATTCGTGCCCAGTAATACCAAGAAGAAAAAAGAGAAGAAGGGCGAGGAGGGAATGGGAGATCTGGTCTCCATGCTCATGGGCTCGATAAAGTTGCGGCTCGAGCTCGACCTTCCATCTGACGTGGTCTCATCAAACGCGGAGGAGAAAGACGGCCGCAGGCTCACGTGGGTCATACCGCTCGATTATCTTTCCAGCCACAAAGTTGTGCTGCAGGCGGAGATCAAGGCCACGCCAGAGCTCGTAAAGGCGCTGTTCTAAATTTTACGCTGGTGCGGTAACCTCAGCTCGGCTTGCTGTGGCGCACGTCGCGCCCCTTTGCCGTGAAGATGGCAAGCTCCGCGATGTTCGTGGAGTGGTCCGCTATCCGTTCGAGATAGCGCACGATGGAAGTTGCCGGAAACAGGCGATTGAGATTCTTGGGCTCCTTGCCCGCGCGATCGAGCAGCTCGCCCACATAGCAATCCGTGAGGTCGTCCACTATATCGTCGTTCTTGAGCACCCCCTCCGCCTTTGCCACGTTGAAGTTCACAAAGGCATCGATGCTGTCCTTGAGCATCATCTGCACGATCGACGACATCTGGGCGAGGTCGATGGGCGCGTCCCCCAGCTTCGCTATGTCGAGCACGCGGCTTGCGGTATTGACCGCAAGGTCTCCGACCCTTTCGAGGTCGGTGACTATCTTGAGCCCGCGCGTGATGAAGCGCAGGTCGGTGGCGGCCGGCTGGTATCGAGCCAAAAGCTCGATGCACTGCTCGTCGATGGAGACCTCCAGCGCATTCACCGCGCGGTCGCGTTCGATCACCTGCATCGCCAGCTTCTCATCGCGCGAAGCAAGGGCCTTCATGCAGTCGGCCACCATCTCCTCCACCTTTAAGCCCATGAGCACGATCTGCTGCTTTAGCACCTCCAGCGCCTCGTCGAAATGATGATCTATGTGCCGATCCATTTTGCCTCCTATCCGTATTTTCCGCTGATGTAGTCCTCAGTCCTTTTGTCCCGCGGCGCGGTGAAGAGCTGAGTCGTCTTTCCGAACTCTATCAGCTCGCCCAGGAGCATGAAACCGCAATCCTCGGAGACGCGCGCCGCCTGCTGCATGTTGTGAGTGACGATTATGATCGTGTATTCGTTCTTCAGGTCCTGCATCAGCTCCTCTATATGCGCCGTGGCTATCGGGTCGAGCGCCGAGCACGGCTCGTCCATGAGCAGGATCTGCGGCTTCGTCGCAAGGGTCCTGGCAATGCAGAGGCGTTGCTGCTGCTCGCCCGAGAGCGCCAATGCGCTCGACTTCAGGCGGTCCTTGAGGTCGTTCCAGAGGCCCACGCCCTCCAGGCTCTGTTGCACCACCGCATCGATAGTCGATCTCTTGCCGTTGCCGTGGATCCTCATCCCGTAGGCGATGTTTTCGAAGATGGAAAACGGAAACGGATTCGGCCGCTGAAAGACCATGCCCACGGACCTGCGAAGATTGAGGATGTCCAGGCCCAGCAGCGGACGGCCGAGCACATCCACTTCGCCCGCGATGCTCACCCCCGGTATAAGGTCGTTCATCCGGTTGAATACCCGCAGCAGCGTCGATTTGCCGCAGCCCGACGGCCCTATGATGGAGGTGATCCGCCGCGGCGTTATGGAGACCGAAACGTCCTTCAGCGCGTGGAAGTCGCCATAGAAGAGGTTCAATTTTTTGCAGACTATTGATTCCATATCAGCCGAACTTCCCTGTCACGTATTCCTCGGTTTTCTTGTCGCGAGGAGCGGTAAAGATCCTCTCCGTGCGGTCCACTTCGATGAGTTTTCCCATGAGCAGGAACGCAGTGCGATCGCCGACGCGCGCGGCCTGCTTCGTGTTGTTGGTGACGAGTATGAGCGTGTGGTTTGCCTTGAGCTCTTTCATCGCCTCCTCGACCTTTGCCGTGGAGATCGGATCGAGCCCTGAGCAAGGCTCGTCGAACATGATCACCTCCGGTCCCACAGCGAGCGTGCGCGCTATGCAGAGGCGCTGCTGCTGGCCGCCCGAGAGCTTCACGGCGGAGGTAGAAAGCCGATCCTTCACCTCGTCCCAGAGGTACGCGGCCCTGAGGGTCTGCTCCACGAGTTCGTCAGACGCAGTTTTCCCAAGCCGCTTCACGAGCCTCGGCCCGAAGAGGATATTGTCGCGTATGCTCATGGGCAGCGGTATGGGCATGGCATAGACCATGCCTATTTTTCTCCTCAGCTCCTCCACATCTCTGAAATCGTTCACATCCCGGCCACCCAGTTTTATGATGCCCGTGACGCTCACATTCGGCACGCGGCCGATCATCCGGTTGATCGCCATGAGCAGCGTCGATTTCCCCGAGTTTGCAGGGCCTATGATCGAGAGTATCTCGTTCGCTGCTATGTCGAGAGTGACGCCACGCAACGCCTCCGCATCGCCGAACCGCACGCTGAGATCTTTTATCTCAATTTTCCTGTTGAGGGGAGTCGTCATGCCGTGCGCCTCCCCCGCATGAGCCTGTGCATCATCGCATATGCGCTGATATTTATCACGAGGATCGCGCATATCAGCACCGCAGCCGTCGCATACGCCATGTCGGACGAAAGGCCTTCGCGCGCCAGTATGTAAAAATGCACGGCCATCGTGCGCGCGGAGTCAAACACGGAACGCGGCATCTGAACTGCCGAGCCCGCGGTAAATATCACCACCGCAGTCTCGCCCATTGATCTGCCGATGCTCAAGATCACTCCGGTGAGGATGCCGGGCATCGCATATGGCAGAACTGCTTTAGTCACCACCTGCCAGCGCGAAGCGCCCAAAGATGCCGCGACATTCCTGTACTGCAAAGGCACGGAGCGCAGCGCTTCTTCCGATGTCAGGATTATGGTGGGCAAAATCATTGCCGCAAGCGAAAGACCGCCGGAGAGTATGGACCACCCGAATCCCAGCATCACGACAAAAAGCAAAAATCCAAACAGACCAAATATGATCGAAGGCACTGCGGAAAGACAATTGATGCCGAATCTTATTGCGTTCGTCAGCCTTCCAACACTCGTGTACTCGGCGAGATATATTGCGCTCGCAACACCGAGCGGCGCCGCAATGCCGATTGCCACGAGTATCATCAGGCCGGTGCCGATGATCGCCGGGAAGATGCCGCCTGAACGGCCCATATCAATTATCGGCCCCGTGAGAAAACTCCAGCTCACATGCCGCAATCCCCCTGCCAGCACAAATCCGATCACAAAGATAAGAATGCCCACAGCCGCAGCTGTAGCTAAAAACAGCAAGCTGCGCGCAATATTCTGCGTTATGTTCGGCGGAATGCGCATATTAGAATTTTTTCTTCGCAAACCTGAGTGCGATCGAGTTCAATATCATTATAAAGAAAAACAGCACGACGCCTGTGGCAAACAGCGCCTGCCTGTGTTCTCCAACAGCAAAACCCATTTCCATGGCGATGTTGGCTGTGAGGGTGCGCACGGAATCGAGTATGGAATGCGGGATCTGTGTTGCATTGCCTGCTATCATAATCACGGCCATTGTCTCGCCCACGGCGCGTCCCATACCAAGGATCACGCCGGCAAGTATCCCTGATTTTGCCGCCGGCAGGATAATGCGCCATGTGCTCTGCCACTGCGTTGCACCAAGCGCCAGAGATCCTTCTTTGTAGGTTTTTGGCACGGCTTGTATTGCATCGATCGAAACGCCGACTATTGTGGGCAGGATCATTATCGCCAGCACGCACGACGCAGCGAGTATCGAGAGTCCGGGCCCGCCAAGATAATTGCGGATCAGAGGGGCGAGCCACACAACGCCCATGAATCCATAAACCACCGAGGGAATGCCTGCGAGGAGCTCAATCGCTGGCTTTAAGAAATTGACCCAGGAGCGCGGCGCAAACTCGGCCAGAAACACGGCGCAGGCCACTCCGAACGGAACGCCCAGCACCAGGGCGCCGATCGTCACCCAGATGGAACCGACTATAAAAGGAAAAATTCCAAACCGGCCTTCGAGCGGTTGCCATACGGTGCCGAAGATAAAATGACCGAGGCCGCTCTTTATCATTATCGGCACGCCCTCCTTGAATATGAAGAGCGCTATGAGGGCGAGTATGGCCGTAGATGAACATGCGGCAAAAAAAAGCAATTTGGAGATCAGGCGGTCCATTGGTAATTATCTCGCTATCAGCCCTTCTTTTTCCAGATTCCTCTGCGCTTCGCCGGAGATCACATAATTTATGAATTCTTTTGAAGCGACTGAGGGCTCTCCTTTTGTGAGGAAAAAGATCGGTCGTGCGAGCGGATATTTTTTGCTCTTCACATTTTCGTGCGTAGGGGCAATTCCGTCGTATGTCATGGCCTTAACTTTTTCGTTCACGAGACCAATTGAAACATAGCCGATTGCATTCGGATCTGCGGCAACCGTTTCGCGCACAGTGCCGTTTGAATCCTGAAACAGGGCCTTCGGCGAGAGTCTTTCAGCTCCCAGAACAAGCGTGTCAAACGAGCGGCGCGTGCCGCTGCCTTCTTCGCGTGAAACAACTCTGATCAGTGTATCTGCACCGCCCAATTCCTTCCAGTTAGCGATCTTTCCAGAAAACACCTCCTTCGCCTGCTGCGCTGTTATTGATCTCACCGGATTTTCAGGATTAACGACTATCGCGATCCCGTCACGGGCCACCACTGTGGAGTCGAGGGCCTTTGCCTCGGGCGGAAGATCCAGCAGGTCCGCCATGCCGATCTGAGCCGCACCAGACAGCGCCGACTGAATCCCCACCGCAGAGCCTCCGCCCTGGACATTGATCCGCACCTCAGGGTGCAATTGCGAGTAGTGCTCCGCCAGTTTCTCCGCAAAAGGCTGGAACGCCGTGGAACCCGCGAGCGTGATAGAGTTCGCGGAAGAGCGGGAGCAGCCGCTGCATGCGAGTGCGGCAAAAATGAGGCCTGCGCCCATGAGCACTGCCAACGCATTAATCGATCTCGATATCATACATCCTCCTGTGTCTATATTTGATCCAAAGCTAACCCGCCTTGATGAGCATCTTGTTTGGAAATTGTTAAAATTTCATTAATGCCACGCCGGAAACGGCTTCGCACGCCAGGGACTCAATGGCCCGCCTCAAAGGCCTGAATACATCGAGGGATTTGGCCTCAAATCCCGGGGAGGTTTTTGTTTGATCACGGATGATAACTCTTGTAAGTTCACTTTAACCCTTCAATCAGCGAGACAAAAATGATCGATAAAATAATCGCAGCCCTCAAGGCGCAACCCCACGCAGAGCCCCTCACCGATCAGCAGCAGATCAACAGGGAATATCGCCGTTGGCGGCTCAGGATGATGTATTCGATGATGATCGGATACATGACGTTTTATTTTGTCCGCAAAAACTTTTCCATGGCGATGCCGTCCTTCCTAGAGCAGCTCCATTACACGAAGACGGATCTGGGTCTGGTCTTGACTGGTTTTTCAATAATTTACGGCGTGGGCAAATTCTTCAATGGCGTTATAGCCGATCGCGCGAATCCTCGTTACTTCATGGCGATCGGGCTCTTAGGCTCCGCTATCTTTAACATCTTTTTTGGAATGAGTTCGGGGCTCATCGCGTTCGGCTGCTTCTGGCTGCTCAATGCGTGGTTCCAGTCGATGGGCTGGGTCCCCTGCTCCAGGCTCCTCACGCATTGGTACAGCCCCAAGGAGCTCGGGACTAAATGGGGAATATGCAACACCTCCGCGCAATTCGGCGGCGGCGGCATCATGATACTCTCAGGCTTTCTTATCACGAATTACGGATGGCGCTCCGCCTTTTACGTGCCCGGAATTATTGCGGTCCTGGTCGGCTTATTCCTGCTCAACAGATTGAGAGATACGCCGCAGTCCTTGGGCCTCCCGCCCGTGGAAGAGTACAGGGGCGAAGCTCACATAACCGACGCCCATGAGGACACGGCGGAATCGATGAAGGAAGTGCTCTTCAAGTACGTCCTCACGAACAAGCTCGTGTGGTACACGAGCATGGCCAGCTTTTTCGTCTATATCGTGCGCATCGGCGTGCTCGACTGGGCGCCGACGTTTCTGAAGGAGAGCAAGGGCAGCAGCCTGGCCGGCGCAGGCCTCAAGGTCGCCTTGTTTGAGGTTTCAGGTATATTCGGGCAGATCGCTGCGGGCTATATTTCGGATCGTTTTTTCAAGGGAAGGCGCGCCCCTATAAACGTGATCTACATGTGCCTGCTGATATTCTTCATGTTCTACCTATGGAAGCTCCCACTGGGCAATCCGATATTGGAAGGCGCGGTGCTGGCGACGATCGGTTTCCTGGTCTATGGACCGCAAATGCTCGTGTATGTCGCTGCCGCGGAGTTTGCGTCGAAGAAGGCCGCTGCAACGGCCACGGGGATGGTCGGCGTCTTCAGTTACTTCGGCAGCGCGGTGTGCGGACTCGGTACGGGACTCCTCGTCGACAAGTGGGGTTGGGATGGAGGGTTCATGTTCTTCATCGCGGCCGCCGTATTTGGTACCCTCATGTTCACGCTCACATGGAAACATCGCTCGCCGGTTCTTGAAAAGCTCCACGCAAAGGGCCGCTAACGCCACATCTGCGCCCAGAACACCCTGAAGAAGAGGCCCCATTCTTTGG
>JBBAAC010000093.1:0-9104 GCA_041658465.1 bacterium
TATCGGCGTAATTGATGGCAGTAAAGTTAAACACATTGCCCCGAAACCGACCATGGTAGCCGGCCTGATTTCAGACTTGTTTGAATATCTCAAAGCCGAAGAGAAGAAAAAATATCTGATATCTTCCTGTGTGTTTCATTATGAGTTGGAATTTATCCACCCGTTTGAAGACGGCAACGGCAGGATGGGGAGATTCTGGCAGCATCTGATATTGGCTAAATACCACCCTCTATTTGAATATGTTCCCGTCGAATCGGTGATCAGAGACAACCAGGAGGGATATTATTCAGTCCTTGAGCAATCCGATAAGATCGGCGAATCGACCGCGTTCATAGAATTCTGCCTCAAGGCGATACTGGACAGCCTGGCAAAATTTGTCGATGAGCTGAAACCGGAGCCCTTGACCGCAGAAAGTCGCCTGGCAATCGCCAGGGATAAGTTCGGCAAGCAATGGTTTTCTCGCAAAGACTACATCGCATTTTTCAAGACGATATCCACGGCAACAGCCAGTCGTGACATGCTGGCAGGCATTACATCTGATATGTTGCAAAAACGAGGCGAAAAGGCAGTAACCGAATACAGGTTCACTTCTCGATCTGATTGATAAAAAAACGGGAGCGCATAAAAAAAGCGGCCGCATGGCCGCATTTTTATGCGCTCCCAACCGGATCACCCTCCGGCTCTCGCCTTCGGGTACTTCCTCGGCCATCCGCGCTGCGGGTACCCGGCCTCGGTCGGCCGGCGCTCGGTTCCCAAGCGCCGGCACTTCATCATCATATGCACTCCTTCGGAGTGCTAAATGCGCCGAAGGTCGTCGAACCGGTGTCTTAGCCTTGAGAGGGCTATGTCTCCCGACGCCCGCACGGTTTTTGCGGAATACAAAACCGGGGGCTGGCGCTCCCAACCGGACCCCCGACTCGCTCCGCTCCTCGGGACTTCATCATTAGACAGCTCACCTTAGGTGAGCAAATAGTCGGAAGGTCGTCGAACCGGTCCCTATGTGTCCTAGGTCCTGCCATCCGATGCCGCATCGGGAGTCCAGTTGGGAGCGCATAAAAAAAGCGGCCGAATGGCCGCATTTTTTTGCGCTCCCAACCGGACTCGAACCGGTGTCTTAGCCTTGAGAGGGCTATGTCCTAGACCGCTAGACGATGGGAGCTATTAAAGGCGTCTGCGTCTAGCAAATGCCCATCGCGGAGGCAAGAAGAAAAAACCTTGAATTTTCGGGCTATTGCTATAACTGTTGCTCTTCAGGAGGGGAGTCATCTCGTTCGACAATCAGGGGGAACCATGAAAATACTCGCGATCAATGGAAGCCCGCGCGGCACGCAGGGCCTCACCTGGCACGTGCTCGAACGCTTCATCAAAGGGATGCAAGAGGCGCAGGTCGAAGTCGAGACGATCCAGCTCGCGGGCAAGAAGATCCATCACTGCACGGGCGAGCTCGCATGCTGGCTCAAGACCCCGGGTCAATGCATCCACAAGGATGACATGGAAGAGATCCTCGCCTCCATGAAGGGCGCGGATGCCGCGGTGATAGCGACGCCCGTGTACGTGGACGGGATGACGGGGCTTCTCAAAAACTGCCTCGACCGCATGGTCCCGATCGCTGACCCGCACTTCGAAATTCGCGACGGCCACCTGCGCCATGCCGCAAGGGAGGGATCGCCCAAGCGCATCGCCCTGGTCTCCGTCTGCGGCTTCTGGGAACTCGAAAACTTCGATCCCCTCGTGGCGCACATGCAGGCGATATGCCGCAACATGAATGCGGAGTATGCAGGCGCGGTCCTCCGCCCTGCCGCGCCCATGATGCCGTACGCGAAACTCCTGCATCCATTCAAGATGCACGCGGTGAACAAGGCGTTCGAGAAGGCCGGCCTCGAGTTCGCGCGCGCCGGCAAGATCTCAGGCGAAACCGCAGCAGCCGCCTCTGCAGAGATCATCTCCAGAGAGAGCTACATCGAGCAGGGAAATAAATACTTCGACAAGGAGCTGGCGAAAATCAAATAGCGCTCAGTTTGCAGATTCAGGCGTTTCCAACTCCAGGATCTCCTCCTCCTCGCCCAGCGGCGGGGGCGGCAATAGAAGGTGCTTCGGCAGGAAGGCTGCGTTGGCGATAATGGTCGGGATGAGCGCACTGCCGATAACCACCGCTACGAGCAATGAGTATTGCTCCTCCGTGACGATGCCATGTGAGAGACCATAGAGCGCCGATATCGTACCGAACGTGAGACCCGTCGACATAAGCAGCGTGTAGTACCAGCGCTCCTTCCGATGTCCCCGAAATTTTCCTATGACTGGATAGAGGCCGAAAATCTTGGATAGCACTTTTCCTCCCAACAAGACGAAGAACGTGAGAGGTGCCACGATCAAAGCAGGGATGGAAACAAACGCACCCGCCCGGATGAAGTAAAAAGGGGTAAGGAACCCGATGGTGAGCGTACGGAGTCTGCGGACGTAATGATGGTCGTTGCTCATAGTGCCGGCCAACACCATCCCAGCGATATATGCCGGCAGGACTGCCTCGCTTCCAGCCCAGAGCGCCAGCCCGCCGAGCCCGAAGAGGAGGCCGAGAATCCACTTGGTTCGAATGGCTGCCGTCTTGTTGCCGTAAACTTTCGTAAGTTTGCGCGTGACAAAGGGCATGATCGCGAACGCAACGACGGAAACAACGATGAAGATGACCGTGCGCACAGTGAACGGAGCGAAGATGAGCCCCAGGGCGATGACCGTCCCCAGATCGTTGATGAAACATGCGCCCAAAATTCCCTTGCCGAACTCGGTCTTGTTGAATCCGTATTCCAGCATGACGGCATAGACGACGGCCATCGAAGTAGTGGACAGGGCGACGCCTGCAAGAAGGCTCGCTTGATGGTTCCAGCCCAGAATATAATGAGCGATAGCGGCGCATCCCAAGAATGGGGCAAAAAAACCGACCGTGCCCACGACAATCACTTCCTTCCATTTCATTCGAAGGACGGTAGGATCGAGCTCCGCACCGGAGAGGAACGTGAGGAGCACGGCTCCGGAACCTGCGATGAATTTGAGCCAGGGAAGATCCCTACCAGGCATCTCCATGCCGAAGAACTTCTGGGCGACGAGCGCCGCCACGATTCCCACGCAGATTTCCATGAGCGCCATTGAAATTCTCAGGTGGCTCGACAGAATCGTCGAGAAGACCGCGAGTCCGAGCCAGACAGCCGCGACAAGATAAATCTCTTCCATTTTTCCTCCTCAGGAACAGGTTCCTAAAATAAAAAACTCCCACCGACATTGAATCGGTAGGAGTCATTAGTCCGTGGACGGGCAATTCTGGCGAACTCCATCGCCTGTGCGTCACTTACGGGTTATTGATACGATAAGAACCCTGTAATTGCAAGTAGTTTGAGGGTTCGTGATTGACGCGCGCACTTCAAATAGGTAAGTAAACGTGACAGATAGCGAATCGGTGATGGAGTTCACCGTGAACCGCCGATACGGCTGATGACTCCTTGGGACATAAAACCCAAGGGGTTTTTTATTTTGATGGACCGAATATGGACATGAAGGCAACAACACGAGGAGTTGTTTCGCGAGTCGGCCGGATTGCGGCTGAATTTCAGATCACCGCCTTGGATCGTCAGATCTTAGCGTGCAAGGCCCTGCAGGGTGAAGAGGCCCTCGTCAATGTCGTCGTTATCGGTCAGTTCAAATCGGGGAAAAGTTCTTTTTTGAACAGCCTCGTCGGCAGGGATGTCTTGCCGGTCGGCGTCATTCCTGTCACGACCGCGATAACTCGGCTTCAATATGGTGAAGCGAATAAGGCGACTGTCTTGCGTCCTGATGGTTCCTCGTTTGATATCGCCCTAGCCAATGTTGCGGCCTATACCTCGGAGGCGGAGAATCCATCCAATCAGAAGGGCGTTGCGGCCGTCGACATCTTTCTTCCGAACCTCAAACGCTATGCCGGCCTGCGGCTGATCGACACGCCGGGGCTCGGAAGCGTCTTTGCGGCCCACCGGGACATTTCCCACGGAATGCTGCCGGAGATAGGGGCGGCAGTGCTGGCAGTGAGTTCCGACAGGCCGCTCTCCGAGGGCGATTTGAGCCTGCTTCGCGAGTGGACTTTCAGGAGTTCATGGCGATGCCGATCGGCGCGCCGACGTTCGCTGAGGCGCTGCGCTACGGAGCAGAGACGTTTCACGCGCTCAAGGGCATCCTCGCCAAGAAGGGTTACGCAACGAGCGTGGGAGACGAAGGTGGCTTCGCCCCGAACCTCAAGAGCAACGAGGAGGCATGCGAAGTGATCATCGCCGCAATTGAGTCCGCGGGATATGCGCCGGGGAAGGACGTCGCCATAGCGCTCGATCCAGCCGCAAGCTCGTTCTGCGAGGGTGGCACCTACAACCTCTCGAAATCCGGACAGGGGAAGAAGACGAATTCGGACATGGTAGCACTCTATGGCAAATGGATTGAAAACTACCCCATCGTCTCCATCGAGGACGGCCTCGCCGAGGACGATTGGGAAGGCTTTCAGATGCAGACAGCATCGCAGGGCGGCAAAATCCAGATCGTTGGTGACGACATCTTTGTCACGAACCCGCGTTTCATCTCACGAGGCGTCAAGGAGAAGGCGGCCAATGCCGTCCTCATCAAGCTCAATCAGATCGGAACCGTGACGGAGACGATCGAGGCGATCGGGCTATGCCGCGAGGCGGGATGGAACTACGTCATCTCCCACCGCTCGGGCGAGACGGAAGACGCGTTCCTCGCCGACTTCGCAGTCGCGATGGGCGGAGGCCAGATCAAGACCGGATCTGCGTGCCGCAGCGAACGCATCTGCAAGTATAACCGCCTTCTTGAAATCGAGGAGGAACTTGGCAAAGCCGCCGTTTTTGCAAATCCATTTGCGTAAGAAAGGGTTCATGTTCTTCGTCGGCCGAGAGAAAGAAACGAAGACGATCATCCGGGCCCTAGAGGATGGCAGGAACGTCATCCTTCGGGGCCTCTTCGGCATTGGTCGGACCGCACTCGCGAGGCACGTCGCGGAGGTCGTCGGCGGGCGATGGACGTTTCACTTCGTCGACTTTTCGCGGACGCCCAGGGAGATGTGCGGAGCATTGGCGCTGGAACTCCAGAAACACTCGAAGAGCAAGAAACGATGGGAGCCCATGCGATACAAATCGGAGCGGTATCGCGTCCTTCATGGGAACCTCGCTGACAATAAGAATCACGTCATCGTCTTTGACAACGTTGCGAAGCTCACGCACGCGAAGATCTCGATGCTTCGCCTTTTTGCCGAGGAACGAAGGTTCCAGACGATAACTATCATCGAGCATTTCATCAAAGAAAGCGATGAAGTGCTGCTTCGCTCGATGATGATGCCGTCCGACATCGTTTCAGTCGGATATTTGAACCGCATTGAAACACGGCTTCTCGTCAGAATGATGGCCAAGAAGAGACGACTGAAGTGGGACGAACAACGGATTGGAATGCTCGCTGGTTCAGTGCGAGGATATCCCCTGGGCATCGTGGATCACGTTACTGGAAGAACGACGAATATGGCACGCAAAAACGCGAATGGCCTGGAGGGCGAATGAAATTCAAGAAGCTGACTACATTACTTGTGACTGTTATACTCCTGATGATTCCGGGCCTTGCGTCGGCCAGCGCCGGGGAAACAATCGTTCTCCATGCCGCCGGCGACGTTACGAACACGTTATTCTCGTGGCCAATGCTGCTTTTGATTGGCGGCGGTGCGCTGAGCGGCGGTTTATCCAAAATCGACAAGGATGTGCAAAGCCACTTTACTCACAGTCACCTTGGCAAAATAGATTCAATCATTGATGATGCAGGCCCGGCCTACATCCTTGATCCCGCGGCGGCTGCGGTTTGGGGTATCGGCAAATTGATTAAAGACGACGATGTCGCCTTCACAGGGGAGAACCTCTTTGAAGCTCTAATTTTTACGCAGGCCCTTACAGCTTGGACGAAACTCGTCGCCGATCGCCAGCGGCCAAACGGTGGAAAATGGGGGTTCCCCTCCGACCATACCGCGGAGGCCTTCTCCGTAGCGACGGTGCTCGCGGCATTGCATGGCCCATATGCCGGTGTTCCCGCTTATCTTATTGCGGGTTTCGTTGGTTTTTCGCGTATCGACTCCAACGCCCACTATCTTTCGGACGTCGTCATGGGCGCCGTCATCGGTACCGCCGTTGGATGGGGCGTTACTCGTTTTCATAAGAAAGAGCGGGCGTCACGCTTTACTGTTCTGCCAATGGCGACAAACAGAACACTTGGGGTGTCTCTCTTTTATTCATTCTGAGCATCACAATCAAACAGCGCCCGGATAGATCCACAGGCCTTGCCCACGACGCAGAACTCCAGCACGTCCGTTGATTTATTGCTCGCTGAGTGTTTCAGGCGCTTTGCAATGGGCCAATCGAGGATTTGTGTGAAAATGGCGACGTATCAGCGGCGATGCCTCCTGCGGCGCCGCTTCGAACGGGTATGGAATAGAAGCAGCATCCCGCAGATGATGAGCGCCGCCGGCAGCAGGGGCAGGTCGAGCGCCAGCATCTCCCCTGCCCCCGCCAGCACGAAGACCGTGCCGATGATGATCCAGAACGTGCTCACCGTCACGTGCAGGAAGTGCCGAACGACCGCGCCGCCCAGCACTATGGCGCCGACTCCGAACGAGCCAACCCCGCGGGGCATCCCCTTCACCATCAGGATGCAGCCTATCCAGATGAAAAAAAGGCCCCAGCACACCGCGTCGATGCGCTGACTTCGCGCGCTCCGCCGGCATGCCGTGGTCTCCTCGATATTTTTGGTCATTTTGTCCCCCTGCACTCCTTCTAATACAGCAATGGGTCAGAATTCAATGCCCTTGCAACCGGATCGCTCGTCGCATAAAAGCCTCTGAAATAATGAAGATGCACCCGAAATTAAGGCTGGCCGTCATAATATCCATCACAGCGCATGCGACCCTCATTGCGCTCGTCGCGTGGTTTGCGTTTCATGTCTATCCCGTTGAGTACCCGGGTACGAATGCAGTGGTCGCCGTGTGGATCGAAGGCCCTGAAGGCGGTGAACCTGGAGCTGCGGGCAGCGAAGGAGGCGCAAAGGAAGAATCGCGGCAGAGAACGCCGGATAGAAAGACGCCCTCCGTAAGGCTCCGAGAGAAAGAGAGCACGGAGGGCGGGCCCATCCCGACCGTCACGACTGCTCCGGAAGCTGCCTTGCCTAGTGGTGAAGGCAAAGGAGAAGGCAAAGGCAAGGCCGAGGGAGCGGGGACGGGAGAAGGGGGCGCCGGCTCAGGGATCGGCGGAGGGAGCGGTGGAAGGGGCAACCCGATCCTTGCTGCGATATGGAGAAAGATAAATTCGTCGAAGTATTATCCCCCTTCAGCGAGGCGCAGGGGGATCACGGGCTCGCCGCGCGTCTCGTTTGCCATTAACCAGGACGGCTCGATAGGCTGGGTCAAACTGTCCACAACGTGCGGGGAGTCCGAGCTGGACGCCGCCGCACTCGAGACCGTGCGGCGGGCAGCGCCGCTGCCGTATTATGCGGGGCCGATCACGCTCTCTATCAGGTACTCGCTGGAGAAATGAATACATTGCTCACATTTCCACCCTTGAAGATCGGCGCGCTTTGCCTGCGAAACAACGTCGTCGCGGCGCCGCTGGCCGGCCTTTCCTCGCTCCCCTATCGCATCCTCGCGATGGAGTGCGGGTGCGCGCTCGCGATCTCTGAGATGGTCTCGGCCGAGGGCGCGATACGCGCGCAGGCGCGCACGCGCAGATACTTCGCAAACGACGAGAGGGTGCGCCCCTTCGGCGTGCAGCTCTTCGGCGCAGAGCCAGAATCCATGGCCGCGGCAATCCGCGCGCTCGAAGGAGAGCCAGTCGACCTCATCGACATCAACATGGGCTGCCCCGTGAAGAAGGTCGTGTCAAAGGGCGCGGGGAGCGCGCTCATGAAAACGCCCAGGCGCGCCGCACAGCTCATCAAGGCCGTACGGGCCGCAACGGCCCTCCCGCTCACGGTCAAGATACGCGCGGGTTGGGACGACGATTCTATCAACTGCGTCGAAATGGCGCGCATAGCGCAGGAGTGCGGGGCTGACGCGGTGACCGTCCATCCGCGTACGCGGGTTCAGGAGTTCAGGGGCAAGTCCGACTGGCGGCTGATAGGCGAGGTCAAGTCTGCGGTGCGCATACCCGTGATAGGAAACGGCGACGTGCACACGCGTGGCGACGCGATGAGGATGGCCGCCGAGACCGGCTGCGACGGCGTCATGATCGGACGCGCGGCCCTGGGCAACCCGTGGGTCTTTGCAGAAATTCTCGGATCCATGGAATTCCACCCCACGGCAGCGGAGCGAGGCCGCACCGCCACGCGGCACCTCGAACTGCTCTGCGGATTCATGGGCGAGAAGCTGGCCGTGCTCAACATGCGCGCCATACTCCCGTGGTATGGCAAGGGGATGAGGGGCGTGCACCGCTTCATGCAGGAGTGTCACACCATCTCCAGTGCCTCAGACCTGAAGGAAGCGATAGAAAAATTCTTCGCATCCGATTTTTACTCGGGTTTGCAAACCTCAATAACAGGGAATAAATGAAATCGATCGACATCGCGATCATAGGCGGCGGCGCAGCGGGTCTCATGGCCGCGATCGCCGCGGCGCAGTTGCGCCGAGGCGGCGTGACGATCCTTGAGCGCATGGTTCGATGCGGCAGCAAGATCCTCATCTCGGGCGGGGGCCGCTGCAACCTCGCGAACAGCTTGCTCTCGCCGGACAAATACTCGGGCGGGAGCAGGAACTTCATCCGCAACGTGCTCGCCGCATTCGGCGCAGGCGAGACGATCCGCTTTTTCGAATCCATAGGCGTTGCGATCGTGGAGGAGGATGAAGGCCGCCTCTTTCCGAAAGGCGGCGCCAGGCAGCTGCTCGCGGCGATGATTGCCCGCGCAGAGGAATTGGGCGTCAAAACCAAAACGGGCTTCAGCGCGGATTCGATCTCGCCTCGCGAGGGATGGTTCGAGATAGGCGCGGAGAAAAAACGCTTCGAGGCAGGGAGGGTCGTCCTCGCGTGCGGAGGCTCTGCCTGCCCCGCCTGCGG
>JBBAAC010000094.1:0-9008 GCA_041658465.1 bacterium
GCCGCGTCTGCCCACTGCGAGCCCGCGATGAAGGTCTGTATGAGCCTGAGCTGATTCGCGGGCCCATCGAGCCAGGCGAGCACGTCTATGCGATAGCGCGACTTGAGCGAGCCCACGAGCGCGTCGAGATCCGCGAGTTCCCTCTCTCCGGCGGAGTTTATCGCCATGTCCCTTATGTACGATGCTGCGCGCTCTCCGTCGCCGGAGGCTATGTAGACGCGCGCGATCTCGCGCTGGATCCTGCGCCTGTCGTTTTCGCCGGCCGAGGAAAGCGCACGCGAGAGGGCTGAGAGCGCCTCTGGAAAACGGCCCAGCCCAGCGAGCGCTATGCCGCGCTCCACCTGGCCTTCGTTCGTCCAGACGCTGCCCTGGCACTGCGCGTCGAACGCATCGAGAAGATTCAAGGCGTCAGAATATTTGCCGAGCCGGTTCTCCGATGCGACCATGAAGTATAGGATGTGATCTTCAACCTGCGGCAGCTTGCCCTGAGCCAACTTGAGATAGTGGACCGCGTCCTCGAACCGGCCGGCGCTCCAGTGCGCATAGCCGAGCACGAAGTTCCACTCGTCCGCATTGTACCTGGACGCCCTCGCCTCAAACCCCGCGAGCCCCTGCACGATTGCCTGAAGGTCGGAGGGCGCCCCGCGCGTCGCAGCCGGATGCGCGGCACTGGCTGCAGGCTTCGCCCGTCCCGCAGCGCACGCAGTTGAAGAAACTGAGAGGCACACAAGAAATGCAGCAACGCTGATTCTGAAAGATATGCGTGTCATATCGATGCGCTATTTGTCGCAAACTCTCGATCTACCCCACCCTGGCCCTCCCCTTACAAAGGGGAGGGAATATTCCCCTCCTTTGTAAGGAGGGGCTAGGGGAGGTAGATCTACCCCACTCTGACCCTCCCGTTCGGCTGAGCTCACGGCCGAAGCCCTTACAAAGGGGGGGGGATTTTAGAATATCGTCCCTATCGAAAGAATGAGCATTCCATCCTTGATGGACGTGCCGAGTATCGGGTCCGTGAGGCTGTCGAGGCGGTCCCGGTTGAGCACGATAATGGCATAACCTACGCGGCCGTGGATCGGCAGGCCGTGCCCCAGCACGAAGTCGCCGCGCAGCTCGGCGCCCACGCCGAGCAGAAAGTCGTCGAAGAAGGTCTTGATGCTGCTCTTGCTCCTGGTGGCTGCTGTCCAGCCGTCGCCATAGTCGGCGAACACAGCGCCGCTGACCTCCTTGAGATAAAGCGGCAGAGTGCCGAGCCCACGCTGCAGCGAATAGATCGGAAAGCGGTATTCGGAGGAGATGAGCATCGCGCGCGTGCAGGAGATCGCGGAGAGCGGAAGCCCGCGCAGCGGGAAGTAGTTGAACGAACCGCCGGAGGCGAATTGTCCCTCGCCCAATGCGCCGCCGACCGCGAAAGTTCCCTGCACGAGCCTGTCGCCCCAGGTCATGCCGCCGGCCGAGCGCAGCGCCAGGACGTGGTTATGCCAGAGCTTCACGTACTCGCGCCAGTCGCCGGAGAAGATCACCTGCTCGTTGCGATCGCCGGAGCCCAGGTGTTTGTTCGTGATGCTGCCCGTGAGCCTTATGTTTCTGCCGTTCTCGCGGCTGATCGAGGCAGGGAATTTCTCGGCGTCGCCGTACCTGTACTCGAGCATGAAACCCGCGAACTTGCCCAGATTCAAGGCCGCATTCTCCGCCGGGGTGAGCTTTGTCAATGACTGATGGTCTTCGTAGAAATATGAGAGCGAGAAGAGATTGTTCTTGAAGGGTATCGCCATGTACGGGGATATGCGATGCCTCTTCTCGAAGTAGTGAACTATGACCTGATCGTTTGTAGTAGTGACGTCGCCGTCCGTATCGAACGCGATATTGCCGTAGTCCACCGCGAAGAGGCTGGCCGTCGCGCCGAAGACCGGTTTGAATCTGTTGTACGCGTAGAAGAACGTGTAGCCGAACATGTTCGCGTCGCTTCTGTACGTAGCCGCAGCTACCCAGTTGTGCCACCGCAGCGGGTCCGTGCCGCCGGTCAGCGCGCTGGCGAAGACATATCCGTCCCCGTACATCGCGTACGGCACGATGAAGCGCGGCAGGAAGAGCGACTTGCCGAACGCGACGTATTTTTCGTCCTTGTAGGGTGGCGCCTCCGCAGCGCCGCCTGCGGCACCCGTCTCTCCCGCGGTCCCGACGCTGCCGGCTGCGCTGCCAGGTGCGCCGACCGCCCCTGAGGACGCGGTACCTCCATGCCCGATCGCAATGCCTCCCGTTTGAGGTGCAGCGCCTTCTCCCTCCCCGCGCGCAGCCTTGCCCTTTCCCTTGGCCTTTGACTTAGGCAGCGCACCTTCCGGCGCGGAATACAGCTGCGGCAGGTCGAACCTGGCGATCACGAAACCCTTTGAAGTGTAGTATTGCGCGTAGACGCTGCTGCCCTCTCCGATCTGCGGCTGGAACACGCCCGTGAGCACGTTCGTGAGCCGCGTCGAGCGGCCGCCGTTCCAGCCCACGCGGTAGAGGTTCGAGATCCCGCCCTCGTCCGATGCATAGAGCACGTGCCCGCCGTCGCCGGTCCATACGGGGCGGCTTTCGATGACGAGCCCCTTGCCCTCGGTGAGCCTGGTTCCACCGCTGCCGTCCGCGGCATATCGATAGATGCGCCAGCCGTCCCCGGACCGCCAGACCGAGACCGCTATAAAGCGGCCGTCGGGGGATAGGCGCGGGTTTGCGAACTGCGTGTTCGGCAGGACGGTCTGCATGAGTACGGCGATCTCCTTTGACTCGACGTTTATTCGCTTGAGCTGATCCGTGCCCTTCTCGCCGCCTACGAAGAGGATCGATGTGCCGCTGCGATCGAACTCCGGATCGCGGGCCCTCTCACCGGTCGTGAGTTTCTTGAACCGCTTTTTCTCCTTCGTGAAGTCGTAGATCCACAGGTCGTAATAATTGTAGAAGTGCTTGTACTTGCCCAAGACCGAATAGGCGATCTTCGTTCCGTCCGGGCTCCAGGAGTACTGCACGGGCTCCTGGCCCTTCTTGAGCATCTGCGTCTCGCCGCTGGCCATATCGAGCAGCCTCACCTCAGCCTTTCCGTGCGGGGAGGCGGCGGTATAGACGAGCTTGGACCGATCGGGAGAGAGAGCGGGCACCGCATACTGGCCGTCGCGGCCAGTGGGCACCACTATCTCCGAGGGGCTGGTCTCGCCCTGTGACTCTACGGAAGCGCGCACCTGCGCATACTTCTTCTCGAGCGTCTGGAGCCACTCGTTCCAGAGCTCGTAGAATGTCATGCCGTAGACGTTGCGTGCGTCGTGGTTGAGCATGCCCACGAGCAACGACGAGCGGATCCTCCGGTCGAGCTTCATGAACCGCTCTTCGCCATAAGTGGAGATCAGCCACTCGACGAATTCGATCCCGTAGATATATGCGGTCTTGTATCCAGGCCATCGCCAGCCCAGGCCGTCGGCGACATCGATCGACGGGAAGGCGTCGTCCAGCACAGAGGCCCTGACCACCATCTCGCTGTAGCTACCCCGCCCGCGGCCGCCTGTGGTGTAGTAGGTCTCGTCGTACTGGGCGATGCCCTCACGCATCCAGACCGGGTTCATGCCGGAAGGGGACGCGGTCTTGCCCAGGATGAATCTGGGGAGATGCATCCCGCCGCCGATGGCGTCTATCTGGACGAGGTGCGTGTACTCGTGGATGAGCAGCGTGCGAAGCCAGTCGTCGAAATTGCCGAGCGACGAATCCGGGTCAGGCGGAGAAACGAAGATCAGCATCCAGTTATACGGAAGCACGCTCGTCATGCCGTTGGCTTCGTCCGTGGAGTCGGTGAGCACCACCTCGCTTCGGCCCCAGGGCTGCCAATCCCACTTCTCCGTGATCTTGGGGTGGATCTCTTCCAGGATCCCGGCCGCGCGCTGTGCGACATCGCTTATTCGCTCGGGGTGATGGATGCGGAAATGCGGGGTCGTTATGGTCATCCAGCCTGCGCCCGGGTCGAAGACGGCCGCCTGCGCCGTGGAGGAGCCCGACAGCAGGGCAACGGCGCATGCCAACAGGGCTACGGCTATGTAGTGGATATTACTCCCCCGACTGCCTCGCATAGGCGCCTAAGTTAATGGATATATTACAGAATGACAATGATGAAGTGCCTCGGTGGAAAACCTGCTTCCGTACACCAAGGAAGCGTATCACATCACGAAACAGATCGACCCCTCGATCGTTATGATTCTCGGCGGAGTAGCCGCCATCGGCGCGTTCGCGGACGCTGGATACGACATAGTCCACCTGGGCAGCGGCGGGATTGCTCTGGCATTTTTTTTCCGACCCGCTAAGGTGCCCCCCCACATCACAGGAGGGCCGATGCGCCGCATTTCTTATGCACTGCTGCTTATCATATTATTAGTGCCTGCCCTCGCCATGGCAGCGCAAACGCTGGATGAAAAACTAAACGCCGGATGGGTCGTGAAGGACGTCACGATCCAGGAGCCTGTCTCTGCAGGCGAGCCCTCGTGGGCCTATGTCCGCGTGCAAACCATTATAGATACGTCGCCAAAGGCGGTCTGGGCGGCGCTCACCGACATGGGGCGATGGCCCAAGTGGCTCCCCATGTCACAGAAGGCAGGCTTCCTCTCGCCCGAGGCGGCGGCCCTCATCACGCCCGAGGTGGCAGCGGACGAACGGCGAGTCGAGGAGATCGATCGGCAGCACCCTGATTCGACCAATCCCGCCAACTACTCCGGACACTGGCAGCGCATGGCCTACGAATATTACAATCTCCCGTGGCCGATAAAAAACGAGTGGGTCGTGCGTACGTATACATATGATGAGACCGCGGAAAAAAACCGCGCCTCATGGCGCAAGATGGACTCGAAGACGCAGGACGACGACGGATACTGGGAGGTGAGCCCCAGGCCCGACGGCAAGACCATGCTGAAATATTACTACCGCGTGAAGGCAAAGGAGAGTGTGCCCAAGCCGGTCTTCAGGACCGCGGTCACGATGACGGTCAATGCGATGATAAAGGCGCTGAGGCACGAGGCGGAGCGAAGGGAAGCGCAGATCGCGAGTCAGAGGTAATCAGCGACGCTCCTCCAGCTCTGCCCAGCGATCGTAGGCGAGCGCCAGCTCCGCATCGATCTGACCCAGCCTCTCCATGACCGCTGCTACGCTCTCCGCATTCCCGTAGACCTTTGCATCGGACATGGAATTCAAGAGCTCGCGTTTTTCCTTTTCCAGCGCATCGATGCGCGCAGGCAGGGCCTCGATTTCTCTCTTTTCATTGAATGTGAGCTTGCGCGGGCCCGCGGGTTCAGATCTCTCCCTCTTCGGCTTCTCATCCTTGAGGGCAGGCAGGGGCGGTACCTTGCGCTGGCGCAACATGTCATCATAGCCGCCCACGTATTCGCCGACCCTTCCCTCTCCCTCCAGCACGATCGTGCTCGTGACCACGTTGTTGAGAAACTCGCGGTCGTGGCTCACCAGCAGCACCGTGCCGCTGTATTCCATAAGCATCTCTTCCAAAAGATCGAGCGTCTCCGCGTCGAGGTCGTTTGTCGGTTCGTCCAGTACGAGCACGTTCGACGGCAGCGTGAAGAGCTTTGCCAGCATCAGGCGGTTTCGCTCCCCGCCGGACAGGACTGAGACCGGAGATCTCGCCCTTTCCGGAGGGAAGAGGAAATCCTGGAGATACCCTATGACGTGCTTCTGCTTTCCGCCTATGGTGAGATACGGATTTCCGTCGCTGATGTTATCCTGCACCGACTTCTCTTCCGCGAGCGCGCCCCTCAGCTGATCGAAATACGCGATTTGAAGATGCACGCCGTGCCGCAGTGTGCCCTGATCGAGCTTGAGCTCGCCCAGGAGCATGCGCAAAAGTGTTGTCTTGCCCGACCCGTTGGGGCCGATGATCCCGATCTTGTCGCCGCGCAGGATCGTCGTGGAGAAATCGGCCACGATCGATTTCCCGGGATAACTGAATGATGCGTCCTCTATCTCTATCACCAGCCTGCCGGTGCGCTCTGCTTCCTGCGCCTCCAGATGCACGGAGCCTGCGCGCGAGCGAAGCGCCTGTTTCTGCTCGCGCATGCGCATAAGCGAGCGGACCCGCCCCTCGTTGCGCGTCCTCCTCGCGCGCACGCCCTTTCTCAGCCACGCCTCTTCCTCGGCTAGTTTCTTTTCGAAGCGGTCCCTCTGTTTTTCCTCTGCCTGCTGATCCAGCTGCCTGCGCTCCAGAAAGGTTTCGTAATTGCAGGCCCAGCTCTTGAGACGGCCGCGATCGATCTCCACGATGCGGGTGGCCAGCTTTTTTAGAAACATGCGATCGTGCGTGACGAAGATGAGAGAGCCGCCGAAGTTTTGCAGATATTCCTCCAGCCAGGTTATCGAATCGATATCGAGATGGTTCGTGGGTTCGTCGAGCAGGAGAAGGTCCGGTTTGCCCGCGAGGGCCCGCGCCATGAGCACCCTGCGCCTCATCCCTGCAGAGAGGGCCTCGCACCTGGCGTCCGGATCGATTCCCATGTGAGAGATCACCCGCGCCACCTCGCTGTGCATCCGCCATCCGCCGCTTATCTCCAGCTGGTGCTGGATCTCGTCCATGCGCTTCATGAGCGCCGCGTCCTGGTTCACGGCGATGCTCGAACTTATGCGGTGATATTCCGCGAGCAGATCCCCGGTCTCCTGGATGCCGCCTGCCACCACGTCGAATACCGCGCCGCAGAGCCCCTCGGGGACCTCCTGCGGCAGAAACGAAAACACGGCCCCGCGCTCCCGCGCCACCTCGCCCGAATCGGGCGCGAATTCGCCGGCTATGCACTTGAGCAGGGTGGATTTGCCGGTCCCGTTGCGCCCGACGATGCAGATCCTCTCTCCCCTCTCCACGTTCATGCTCACGCGATCGAGCAGGGGAGGGTCGTCAAAGGCCACGCAAAGATCGCTGATGCTGAGGAGCGCCATGAATCATACCTCTGATTAACAGAAAACGGCCGTGCCGTAGAAGGCAGGCTCTACAACATTGTCAGGAAAATTCCTATCGACAAGAAAAACATCATATCAAGAATTGCCCCCTTTATCGTGAACCCCCCTTTTTTTACATGGGAGAACCATGTATAAAGGCTTTGCCTCTCCCTAGGGAGAGGGAGGAGATTGAACCCGGGAAGGAGCTCCACTTGCTCGCACATATCATCAAGGCCGCGGTCACATTCTATGTCGTCATCGATCCCATCGGGACGGTTCCCCTGTTTCTCTCCGCAACCAAGGGGAAGGGGATCAGCGAACAGCGCTGCATCGCCCTCAAGGCCTGCATCATCTCGGCCTGCATACTCATCGCCTTTATCGTCCTGGGCCAGATCCTGTTCGATCACCTGGGCATCGAAATGTATGCCTTTCAGGTGGCTGGCGGCCTTGTGCTCCTGCTGGTTTCGCTGAAGATGATTCTCGATGCGGATCTGGAAGGGGTTCACGTCGATGAGCAGCAAAAACGGGTCGAGCGCGATGTGTCGGTGTTTCCGGTCGCATTGCCGTATATCGCGGGACCTGGAACGATCATGGCGGTGGTGCTGCAGACAGACAATGATCTCTATTCGCCGATGGAACAGGCGGTCATTACCGGCGTCCTGTTGGGAATTCTCCTGATGACGTGGTTCACGCTGCGCTCGGCCTCGTATTTTCAGAAGTGGCTGGGAAAGACGGGGATCGACGTGATCACCCGCGTGATGGGGCTTATCCTTGCTGCCCTTGCGGTGCAAACCATCCTGGCGGGCATCAGCGGGCATTTCAAGCTGTAGCGTTGAGCGCCCGCGCGGTGCGCGTCAATACACTCCGGGAAACGTCCCCTTTTTCAAAAACGTATTCCACAATTATATTCAATTTTATCCAGGACCTCTGATTTGACGATCGAGTGGGGGGATTTGAGATCGAACGTATCCTTCATCCGGGAAAAGCCGCCCCACTTTGTAAATGTGGAATATGTTACCTCTGCCGTGTCAGGGCTCAACACGACTTCAGGTTCCGTCAGCCAGGCCTTGGCTCGCGCCCACAGAGCCATGTTCGGATCGGGCCCCTTGCGTTGGCCATAACTGTTCACATCTCTGGCAATCTCGTCGATGTCGGCAGCCGACGTGACGATCCTGATGTCATTGTAATTGGCATGCCAGACGAGACGGAACTGGCGGGCAACTTTGAGAAATACTGAAAGTTGAAAATAGCTGTCCGGCGAGCCATCGGCAGTCATGAAGGGAAGCAGGTTGACGATGTTCTTGGCATCGCAGATCCCCTCGAGCGAGGCCCTTCGCTGGCGCATCTCCTCTCCACTAAGTCCCTTGAGAGATCCCAATTTTCTGGGGGGCTCTGAGGCCCGTCGAACGTAGAGGCAAGGGTAACTGCCGGCGCCGTCCTGCCAGTAAACATAATCCAGTACATACCCGCGTTTCATGGCGATATGGGTGAGGATAGTGAAATACGAATTGGGATCGAATCGCTCGCCTGCCTTGCTTCTGAGTTCCTCCATCTTCTGAACGACCGAGGTATCGACATTCGCAGAGGCCTTGATCTTGATCTGATCTTTTGGAGCAGCGGATGAGGCACAAGGGATCGTCATGGTCATGACGAAAAGGAGGATCATTGCATTGATCTTCATAACGCCTCCCCGTTACGGGTGTCTCTTCGTCGCTGCTGTGATTCGCTGCGCTTGAAATAAAGTTTAATGCCTCTCGCCGTTTGCGCCACGTGAAACGGGCTGTTTTTCTTTGCTCTCCTGAACAAGACGCGAAAATTCGTCGATCGGGTTTGCCTTCATCGCCAGGCTGATGAAGTGCATTGCGTGCTTCATGGCAGCGATGCACTCCTTATCCTTGCGATGCTGCGCCTCCTTATCTGGTAATACAAGCAGCAACTTACCAATAATGGTAAGTTGGGAAGTTCCTTAAGGTGGTTAGATGACCCCCAAAAGAACGGCCACCTGCTCGGGCGAGGGGAGTTCCTGCCGAAACTTTCCGGTCAAGCGCTTCGTAATGTGA
>JBBAAC010000095.1:0-8775 GCA_041658465.1 bacterium
GCCACAATCGATACCCCTTGCCTTAAGCGCTTTCCACGTCTTTATCGCCCCGTAATTCTCTCGTGACTCCCTATGGATCTTGCGTATCTCGTCCGCTAAATCGTTGTCTCGAATGCTTCGCTTACTCAATGACCTTCTCTGCCAATCATAATATCCGCTACGGCTAACCCCCAATACGCTGCACATCCTTTGGACCCCGTGGCTTCGCTCGTTATCCTTGATAAACGCGTACTTTACTTGAGGTCCTTGGCAAAGTACGCCGCCGCTTTTTTTAATATGTCGCGCTCTTCCTTTACCTCTTTCAGCTCTTTCTTAAGTCGGGCTATTTCACTCAATTGATCGTTCCTCGGCCTGCCACTGCCAGAAAATGCCGCCTCCCCCTTGCCTCGAAGCTGATCTCTCCAACGATACAGCAGCGTACGCTTGATGCCTAATTCCATGGCAAGCTCGCTCGCTGGCTTCTCTCCCAATTCCAACAACCGCACTGCTTCTGCTTTATACTCCTTCGTATATCTCCCCACGGAACACCTCCTCCGGGCACCTTCTACCCGTTTTTCAGTGTCCGTCAAACCAGGGTCAGCTCATTTCCCGACGTGTAACTATTGGAAATCAATAGCCGTCGCCCGCCTCTAATTGCTCACAAATGGCTAGGGGGATTTCCCCTTCGTAAACGACCCGCCACGGTAGCTCACGAGACTCGCTAGTACTTCTAAAAACACGTCGGGCGGGAGTCTTGCAAAACTCCCGCCCGAGGCATTCCAGATTGCAGGCAATTTTGCCGCAGCGGAAAATCTTGGGGTAGCTAGTGGATGGGCTAATAATCTGACCGCGCACCTCTTCAGCCCCTATAAGCCTCGCGCCTATGGGCGACGCGTATGATTTCCACCTGAACGAGATTGTTTCTGATGAAATACACCACGCGATAGTCTCCGATACGAAAGGACCAATAATCCGCCAACTCCCCCTTCAGCCGCTTGCCGAGGTGCGGATCAGCGGCGAGCTTGGCGATCGCCTGCGCCACCCGTAGCCGCACGACCTTCGTCAGCCGCAGGAACTGCCGCTCCGCCGTGGGCGCGAAGACGATCCTGTACTTAGCCATGGAGCTTCTCCAGGATCTTCTCGAAGGAGACCCCCTTGCCCGCATCCAGCTCCTTGCGGGCCTTTCGGATCTCCGCCATCGCCTCCTTGCTGCTCGATAGCTCCAGCGTCTCGATCCAGCCCTCGTAGTCGTCCACCGACATGAGCACTGCCTTGGGCTCGCCGTTGCGGGTGATGAGATAGCGCTCAAAGGACTCATCCGCGTCGCGGACCAGTTCCAGGAGCCGCTTCTTGGCCTCGGTCGTGGTGATGGATTTCATGTTCGCCCCCTTCTGACCATCTCTGGTTATAATTATAACCACTTTAACCTCGGGGCGTCAAGTTTTACGGGATCACGAATGCATGACTGCGGTAGAAGCGCACACAAGGAATTCTACCACATCACCGTCAAGCATGGGTCTGCCTGGGGCGGGCGGCTTGCCGTTAACCGTAAAACCCAGCACGCCCGGAGCATAGGTACGATGTATCGCAGGATACTCCGCAAGAACGCACTGGAGTATGAAGAAGAAATGGCACCCCTTGTTGCACATTGTGTGCTCTCGCGACTTTCCCGTAATCTTTTGAAGTTTACGATCGTAGATGATATCGATCCAGACCGGCTCCAAGCTTACTTCAGAACTTGATGTTGGCATATAGCCTCCTCATTTTGGTACGTTTCTGCTTTGCACGAAACGTGCCACAATGAGGATCGGCAAAATCGCTTGAACTCGCGTGGCTCGAATGATGGGCAGAACTACTGGTGCTGCGTAACTGTGCAGCACTGCTGCAAATCGCTGCAGCACGAAAAGGCAAAGAGCGTTTCCCGAAGGGCGACTTGATGAAATCGTTGCGGCTAAAGGGACGGTCGAAGCATCCGTGGAGACCGACGTAGGGTGACATCGCCTCCACCAACTTGGTTATTATTCACCACGGCTAGTGGGATTCCCCCCCTTCGTAAACGACCCGCCACGGTACCTCAACAGCGTGGCGGTTCACTCAGGGGGGATCCGCATCCGCCCCCTTCGGGGATCCGCATCCCTAACGAAACCGACCGCAAAAAACGCGCCCGCTTTCGTAAGGGCTGCGTATAATCGCAGCGTGCGCCCACAACGCGCCAGCTGCTCAACGGCTGCGTACGAACCCACCGAGTTTCTGCACCTACTATCTACCCCAAAAGAGAAGGGGTCCCGATCGGGACCCCTTCTCTTTTGGGGTGGCTAGTGGGATTCGAACCCACGACCCTCTGAGCCACAGTCAGATGTGCTGCCGCTGCACCATAGCCACCATAAGGCAGTTAAAAGTTGAAAGTTAAAAGTTGAAAGAGCAATCGAAATACGAGCCCTCTAGAAGGGCGCCTAAAGGTGCGAATCCATAGCCAATTAACCGGGCTTTGTCCACGATTTCTTGGCCGCAAAAATATATTCAAATCGCCAACTTGACACCCCTTTTAAAATTGCTAGAGAAGATGTCCGAGGAGCTGAGGTAAATTAAAACCAAGATAACCGGGGGGGGAGGGCGATATGAAGAGATATCTACTCGTTGCGCTCGTAACAGCGGTCATCACTACGTTCGTCGCTGGTTCGGCCATGGCTATGCAGAGCAGGTACAAGAAGCCAGGCACGACTCCAGCGGCAGAGGAAAGCACGCCGAAGGCAAAGGAAGAGTCGCCTGCCAAGGAAGACAAACCAGCGCCTCAATTCCCTGAAAACGGCTGGCACAAGGGCCCGTATCTTGCCGCGCACGGCGGGTTCATGCAGGCCACGAACGACACGAACCTGCTCACCAACCTCAAGTTCGACGGCAAGCTCAACCCGGCAGTAGGTATAACGTTCGGCTGGGACATCGCTGACTGGATCGGGCCCATGTTACAGATGACATACGGCTTTGCGACGGATACCGTCGGCGACGGCAACGTCGACACGCCCGTTGAAAACGGCCGCGAGCATGCGCTCAATCTCTCGCTCTTTGTCCGTGCAACGCTCCCGTATTTCACGCGCGCTACGTGGCAGCCCTCGGGCGTGAAGATCATCCCGTACCTCAAGCTGGGCGGCACAGCGCACGGCCTCTATGTGAACGCCAACGGCAACGGCAACAAGACCGGCGCGTTCGGCGGAGGCATCGGCTTCGGCGCAGGCACGGAGTTCTACATCTGGAAGGGCGTCTTCCTCGCCATCGATTTCACGGAGAACGTGATCTTCCAGAAAGCAGTCTTCAAAACGGTTCGCGGCACGCCGAACACGAAGATCATAGACGGGGGAACAAACCTGCAGGCGGTGCTGCTGGGGCTCGTCGGCTGGCACTTCTAAACTCAATAAAGTAGATGGGGGAATTGCAGTGGGCCCTGGTCAGAGATGACCGGGGCTTTTTTATGGGTCCTGCAAAAATCTGCTGCGTTCTTTTTGCAGGACGGACTTTACCCGACGTTCATATATTCTCTGACCCTCAATGGCACGCCGAGTTCGTCCGCCCTCTTGCGGCAGGCCTCGATGTCCAGGCCCGGGAAGGCCACTACGGTGGCAACGACTTCTGGAATATTTTTCTTCGCCTCGCGGATGAACTCGCACACGGCGGCATATGCAGCCTCACCGTATTTCGATGGACACATGTTCGAATGACCCGGCGCGTCCGGGGCGTTGAGCGAAACAGAGACCGCGTCGATGAGGCCCGCAAGCTCCGGCAGCACATTGCGGCCATAGACCAGGTTCGCAAGCCCGTCGGTATTGAGCCTCACCCTCTTTACCCCGCGCGCCTTCATTCGCGCCGCTATCACCTTGAGCACCTCTAGCCTGAGCGTGGGCTCGCCATACCCGCAGAACACGACCTCGTCGAACTGCTCGGGCTGTCCCATCGCCTGGAAGACCTGCTCGACCGACGGCTCGTGCGGGAGCCGGAGGTAATACCCCTTCACTTCGTAATCGGTGAACTTCGGGCAGAATCTGCAGGCCATGTTGCAGCGATTCGTGATGTTGAGATAGAGCGAGTTGCGGATGCGATAGGCGATGCTCGGCAAAAGCTCCGAGCCGGGGAGCGAAAACACGCGCCTCGCCGCGAGGGTCGTCACCCGCGTCACGTCCTCCAGCGCCAGCCCCTTGATCTGGGCGATTTTCGCGGCCACCAGCGGAACAAAGGCCGGCTCATTGCGCTTTCCGCGATGCGGCTCCGGCGCAAGAAACGGGCAATCCGTCTCCAGTACCATCTTCTCCAGCGGGATGGCGGCAACGACTTCGTGCAGCATCTTCGCGTTCTGAAACGTGACGACGCCGGGGACGGAGATAATAAAGCCCCTGGAAATAACGCGCTCCGCAAAAGCCAGGTCGCCTGAGAAACAATGAAAGACCCCGCCGCGCGCCGGCACGCCGCATTCCTCGATGATGCGCCAGACGTCGTCGTGCGCATCGCGATCGTGGATGACGATCGGCTTGTCCACGCGCTTCGCCATCTCGATCATCTTACTGAAGAGCTCGCGCTGTCGTGATGGCTCAGAGAGATTGTAATGATAGTCGAGCCCGATCTCGCCCACCGCGACCACGCGAGGGTGCGCCGCCATCTCTTCCAGGCGCGCCATCCACCCCTCCTCCACTGCGTCCGCATCGTGAGGGTGGATTCCTATAGTGGCAAAGATGCGATCGTTTGACTCGGCAAGTCCGATCGCGGCCTCGTTGCCCGCGAACTTCTCGCCCGCGCCTACGGTGACGATCGCCTCCAGCCCCGCCTCCCAGGCGCGCTCGAGCACCGAGCCCCGGTCTGGATCGAACTGCGAAAACGTGAGGTGCGCGTGGGTATCGATTAACGTTGGATTGGTCGCCACCTGATCATACCCCTTCTGGTACTTCCCTCGCCTCGGTCGTCTCGTCCTGGTCGGCGTGCGCCATGGCCGGGTTTTCCTCGTCAAATGCAGCGAGCATCTTTCCTATGAGACGGATATAGGCCTCTTCCGAAGTGCCGTCCGCGAACGCATTCGCCTTCACCAGAAAAACCCTGCACTCTGTGAGTCCGATCTCGCGGCGCAGCAGCATTTCCGCGAGGGCGAAGTCGATATTCTTCGCCGAAATAAAACCCCTGAAATCGTCTCCCATCGAGGAGACGAGCATCGCGATCGCCTTCTTTCTGTCGCCCTTCTTGAAATAAGCCAGGCCCATGGTCGTATACGCCTGATGCGCGAAGACCGGGTTGCCGGGAATGATCTCCAGCACCTTCTTCGCCTTCTTTATCGCCTGGTCGTATTCCGAGAACTGCTCGATGAGGAGCCTGGCGGAGATGATCTTGAGAGCGGGATCCTGGGGCAGAAGCTTCTCCGCGCGTTCGTAATGCTTCCACGCGTTCTTGTATTCGCCCTGCACCTTGAAGAGAACGCCCATCACGGAGTGATAGAGCGCGATCGCGGCGTCGTCATCGGTGCGCGACATGTTGAACGCAAGGAGCTTCTCGGCGTCCTCGTACTGCTTGGCGGCGATGAGTTCGAACGCTCGATAGCAGACATCGGAGGGGCTCACCGGCAACGGATCTTTCTTGTTCGGATCGATCATAATGACTCCTCTGCCAGGAATTCACAGGGAGGATATTTTTCGGTACGGCTCGTCGCCTCAGACGCCGGCGACTTCGCCTGCGCTTCGGGCGTCGCAGCTTCTACGGCTTATGAAAGCGACGCCCTCAGAGCACCTCAAAATATCCTCCCTGTGAATTCCTGGCGCAGTGACTCATTATTCTTCTTTGGTTTTCATCAGCACTCGCATCATCTCCCCATGTATCAACCCGTTCGATGCGAGTATCTGTGTTCCGTAGATATCGATCGGGCCGCCGTCGAATGAGGTCACCCTGCCGCCCGCCTCGCGTATGAGGAGCACGCCGGCCGCGATGTCCCAGGGCTTTAAGAACAGCTCCCAGAAGCCGTCGATGCGGCCGCATGCGGTCCATGCGAGATCGATCGCGGCGGAGCCCGGCCTGCGCACCGCGCGCGCCCTTTTAATAAAGTTCCCGAAATTGTCGAGATTATCCAGCCGCTCTTCCTGGCGCACGTTGTATGCAAAGCCCGTCGCCACGAGCGACTTCTCGAGCTCGGCCGCATTGGAGACGCGCATCTCGCTGCCGTTGAGCTCTGCACCCTTTCCCTTCTCTGCCGTGAAGAGCTCATCGCGGTTGGGGTCGAAGATCGCGGCGGCGACGATCTCGCCATCCTCCTCGAGCGCTATGGAGACGCAGAAGAAGGGAAAACCGTGCGCGAAGTTGACGGTGCCATCTAGAGGGTCCACGATCCAGCGTCGCGCCGAGCCGCGTTTCGTACCACCGCTCTCCTCGGCGAGGATGTCGTCGCCTGGAAAGGCGCGCGAGAGCTCGGCGATGATAAACGCCTCGCTCATTCTGTCCACCTCCGTCACGAGATCGATCGCGCCCTTGTATTCCACGTGCTCTACGCGGCCCACGTGATCGAGCAGGATCTTGCCCGCGCGCCTGGCTATGCCGGAGATTGTATCGATCGCGCTGCCCATGAGATTCCCTTGTATTTCCAACTAGATAGCACCCCTAGAGCGCCCTTGCAACTGTTAATACTAAGACCTCGTCCGCGCCTGCACGGATAAGAGCCCTCGCGCAATCGTTCGCAGTAGCGCCGGTCGTGAGCACGTCGTCGATGAGAAGCACCCTCGTCCTCTCGATATGCCAGCGATGGCCCTCAGGCACCTCGAAGGCCTTGACCACGTTCTTCACGCGCTCCTCGCGCGGGAGACCAACCTGCGGTACTGAATCGCGAACTCGCAAGAGCGCATCGAGATCCAGCCTCGCATTCGTCTCCGCGGCGACCGCCCGCGCGAGGATCGCGACCGGATTGTAGCCCCGGCGGCGAATGCGCACGCCGCTCATCGGAACGCATGTAACCCGGTCGAAATCGCCCAGCGCACGCGCATCCTCCGCAAGCATCTGCCCGAAGAACCGAGCGAGATCGAGCCGCTTCGAATATTTCATCGACTGAAGCGCGTCGCGCAGGCGGCCCTCGTAGGCAAAGCAGGACCTCGCCCTGGCAAGCCAGATGCGGCCGGGTAATTCAAGCACGGCGTCGCCCGGCACGCGCATGATCAAGGGCTCGCATTTTTCACATGGGACCAAACGGCAAGGCGCGAAATCGTCGCAGATCGGGCAACGCGGAGGATAGACGAGGTCTGTCACTCGGGATAATGCGTGTTTAATGATCGTAAGAAGCATAGCCAGAGCATTGCATGGGCCGCGGATGTTTTTCCAGCGGAAAGAATAGCAAGATCAGCGCGAAAAGGTCGCCAGGGCAGCGCTCATCGCCGCCAGCCCCCTCAGGAAACCATGTTTGCGTCATTTGGAACTTATGTAATTTATCGTGACATCAGGATACGCGATCCCCGCCGCGTCCGCCGAAGAGCTGGCAAGCGTCATGGCGCACTCATCCACATTTTCCTGCGTCGGTTCCTCGGGACCGCCTACTGCATCCCCTCCCGGAATATCTATGACCCCGAAGTCGTCGATCCGATCCGATGCGTGGGACCACAACCCGAGGTTCCAGAGGCTTCTGGCCACGGCGAAGAACCCGCCCAGGCGAAGAAGCGCGGCAGGTTCAAAGAGCCCGTGTTTCTCGGAGAGGATACCCCACAATAAATTAACGTCGCCTAAGAGCCAATTGTGAGACGCTATCAATTCTGCTGCCTGTGAGGCAACGCCCTCGTCGATCATCGAAGCCGGGGCGTTGATATAACCGAGCTCATGAATGCTCATGAAGGCCGCGTCTGCGCTGCAATAGTCGAATTCCCTGTATGCCAACTCGGCCCCGGTCGCGAACGATCTCAGCGCCTGAATTTCGTTCCTGCCGAACCTGCCTACCCTTCCTTTTGAGAGCTCCTTTAGCAGGCTGATCTCCTCCGTCCGATAGCCGCTCGACGCCACGGCATCCACGAGCATCTCTGCGACCGAGGCGTCGAACTTTCTCCGCGCATTTCTTGGATCGAATATCTCACCGAGCGGCGGCACTAGGGACCAATGCGGCTCTCCGCGATACCATGCCGGCGTTTCATGCGTCCACTTCGGGACAAAGACGCGCCTATATGTCGTTGCAGGACTCAAACTGTGCCTCGATCAGACGCCGCCAGGAATGCCTAAGAAAACTCCTGCAATCGTCATGGCTTGCCGACAACGCAGGCCGGCACCGGCGTGAATGGAATTTCACCAGCAGCCACAGCTTCATCGGTCTCCATCACTCGGCTGAAGGCCTGCTCCACGTCCTCATCTTCGACGGCGGGAGCCGTCTGCTCGTCTACCTGATACTGCGCCACATTGACGACTGCAGTCGAGAGAGGCGACTCATCCTCTACGGTTGAGAAGATATCCACCACCGGCCGGCCGATCGGTGGTTCATTCTTTTTAAGATAATAATACGCGCTCGTGATGTCATTCGACACTTCCTCGCCGCGGTGATGGAGCGCACCGAGGTGATCCTGCCAGTGCGCAGGCGCATCTCCCCTTTCGGCTGCGGCCCTCATCGCGTCGGCCGCTGCAGTATAGAGTCCTCCCGCCCTCAGAAGCAGGGCCCTGCTCGCGGAGGCGATGAACTGCTGCTGCGGTCCGGCCAGCCAGGTCACCCTGATCAGCTCCTTGGCGGCCATGTGGCATCTTATCGCGGCCCGAGTCATATCGCCGCGGCTTTCGTGGTCGCGCGACATCAAATCGAATTTTCTCGCCCTCGTG
>JBBAAC010000096.1:0-8760 GCA_041658465.1 bacterium
ATCCTCTCCATGCAGAACGACGACGGCGGCTGGGGGGCGTTCGACCGCAATCAGACACAGGCGCTCGTCAACCGCATTCCCTTCTCGGACCATTCAGCGTGCCTTGACCCGTCTTCGCCGGACGTCACCGGCAGGATGGTGGAGTTCCTGGCCAGACGCAACTTCTCCGTGGATCACCCGGCCATGCGCCGCGCCATTGATTATATCTGGGGCGCGCAGGAGAAATTCGGCGGCTGGTTTGCGCGCTGGGGCATCAACTACATCTACGGGACCTGGTGCGTGCTCACCGGGCTTTCTGCCGCCGGCCTTGCAGATGACCCGAGGGCCGTGGCTGCGGCGGAGTGGCTGGCATCAGTGCAGAGGCCGGACGGCGGTTTCGGCGAGTCGCCGGACACTTACCATACACAGCACTTCATCGAGCTGGATGCCTCGATCCCCTCGCAGACCGCATGGGCGCTCATGGGGCTTACGGCGGCCGGGCTCGCAAAGAGCGGTGCCGCTACGCGCGCGGCAGAATGGCTGCTGGATAATCAGAACAGCGACGGCGCATGGGACGAAAGGCACTACACAGGCACCGGTTTCCCGAATCACTTCTACATCCGCTACCACGGATATCGTCACTTCTTCCCGCTGCTGGCGTTGGCCAGGTATTTCAGGGCCAAGCGCCAGGAGCGGTGATGCATATCAGATATTGACTACTGTTGCTCAGTCTCATTAATCGTGCAGCAGTAATGTTCGTGAAGAGGTTTCACTTGGCCATAAGGATTATTGCCGAATGACTCTCCTAATACACAGACCGGCTCGATCGGTAAAATTTTCCCGCACATATACCCGTCCTTGAGTAGCCCGCTACTCGAATCGAGTGCGGCCTTAATGATTTCGCTTGAATCGCATCCATCCGCGCAGATCTCCATGAGTTCATCTGTATTAACTACCTTTCCAAGAAATTTGCCATCGGACGTTTCCTTAAATACGCGGTACAGGCAAGCTGCAGTCTGGGCAGTCGCTCCATCCTTTAAGAGACACCCATACAGGCGCTCCGTAGCATAGGGCGAAGGAGTATAGTTGCTAGCGCAGGCCGAGGGAGTCTCATACAGCTTCTTTGCGTCGTCCAGGAGGAACTCGCAAAGTACTCCCTTTTTATTCGCGGCAGTGAGGGCGCTATGGCAATCCACGGACTCCTCCATTTGGCCAGTACCCATATGACTCAGATATGGAACTCTGCAGCCATAATGATTGAAGAGATTGGGATTAAACCTGACTACATTGTCGACCCACTTGGTCTGGTTGACGAGCGACTTGCCGAGCGTTTCGAGACGCATGAGCTGCGTAGCCTGTTCAACAGTGATCTGAGTCTGCGGCGTAATCTTAGGCGCCGGCGCGCGCACGACGGGCTGCGCAGGCTGCACAGCCGGCACGGTCCTTTTCATGAGCTGGGCAGAGACCGGTACGGCCAGCAAGACAGTTACGATGACGCTGACGGCAAATATCAGTGTTCTCTTCATACGTGCCTCCTTTGTTTGGACCAACACCAGATATCTTCAAGAAATATGCCATAAGGCCGGGACATTTTCCCCAAGAATTTCAAGGCGTCCGTTGCTAAGAAACAACGCAAGACTTTTCAAAATGATAATAGCGTCAATTTGCTGACAGACCAAAAAAATGCCGGGGTCATAACAGCTTGAGTTCGCAGTGTCTGGCGATATGGGTAAAGTCTTTGTCCGAAGTCAGAAGCCGGCAGTCATTGCGGATTGCGAGCGATGCAATCAGGAAGTCGATTGTGGACACCGCTACGCCCTTCGCGCGACATACATTGAAGAGCTCCGCGGCAAAGAGATAATCGTCTCGCGTGGCCTCAATCAGGGGAAAACAGCTCAACGATTCACGGATCTCATGAAACTGCTCTGAACGACGGACGCCTTGAAGGATTTCCTGCAGAATAATACCCGGCAGTAAAATACGTTCCCCTTCCCTGAGGAGGATTGTAAGCTTGCGAACCTCTTCCGTTTCACGATGGTGTTCCCGCCGCAGGGCCTGTGACCAGACAGATGTGTCAACGATATATCTCACCTGCGCCCCCGGCCACGCTTATACTGATATTTTGCATCCCAATCGATCTTGCCGAAGAGTTCGAGGATGCGCCCCTGTTGCCGTCGCTCGATAAATTCGCGCAGGGCTTCGTTGACGGTCTCCTTTTTCGTGTTCAACCCGCCTATTTCCAGGGCCTTTTCAAGCAATTCATCATTTAATGCGAGATTGGTCGCCATGCCGCACCTCCATTTCTACACATATCATTACACATTTTAATACACATTGTCAAGTCGCGGCGCCACGTTCAGCCTCGCGTTTAAAACCCTCCAGCATCTTGGGCATTCCGCTGCTTAACACCTCTTCGGCCATGGACTTTGGAACCCAGAACGGGAACTCCACCTCAGTGGAAAATTTTGCGTCAGTGAGGTTGTTCTCGAGTGATGCAAGCTCCCAGGATCCGTCGTTGCCCTTCATGAACTCGCCCTCGACCAGCGTCCACTTAATCGAGCTGGGCGGCTTGAGCTTGAAGTCGAGCGTGTAGTGGACCTTGGTCATGAGGTTCAAGGCAAAGGCCACGCGCGCCTTGTTCTTGCCGCTCGAAACGACTTCCGCGCCCTCTATTTCCTCCAGGAAATCCGGGTAACGCGCGAAATCCGAAATAACTTCATACACACGCTGGATCGGCGCCTTGATTGCAATGGATTGAGAAAACGTGACCATTCTACCTCCTTGATATCACATTCCTCCCCTTTGTAAGGGGAGGTTAGGTGGGGTAGATATTGATCTACCTCCCCTATCCCCTCCTTACAAAGGAGGGGGATTAAGTATCACTTTATCTGCCATATACGAACTCCGCACAAACGGCCCGGAAAACACAGCCTTGATGCCAAGGCTCAAACCCATCTCCTCATATTCAAGAAATACTTTAGGTTCAATATACTCGGCAACAGGCAGTGCCTTCTTTGTCGGCTGCAGGTACTGCCCGATCGTCACGATATCGCAGCCAACACCTGCCAGGTCCCTGAGCGCGGAATCGATTTCATCCCTGGTCTCGCCCAGCCCCACCATGAGCCCGGACTTGATATATCTAGTGTCATTGCGAGGCGCGGATGCGCCGAAGCAATCCCCCTGATTCCGTGGGATCGCCACGTCGCCTTCGGCTCCTCGCGATGACACCATACAATTTTTTGCCTTTGTCAGGACATCGAGCGACCGCCTGTACGAGGCTTTATTTCGCACCATAGGTGTGAGTCTCTCCACGGTCTCGACGTTGTGATTGAACACGTCCGGGCCCGCCGCGCAAACGATTTCGATGTCCCCTTCCCTGCCCTCAAAATCTGGAGTCAGCACCTCGATCGAGGTCGCGGGACAGCCGGCGCGGATAGCGGAGATGGCGGCCGCAAAGTGCGCGGCGCCTCCGTCAGAAAGGTCGTCGCGTGTGACCGATGTGATGACCGCGTGTCTCAGACCCAGCTCCCTCACCTGCCCTGCTACGCGCCCCGGCTCATCTGGATCAAGTTTGCCGGGCAGGCCATGCGCCACTGCACAGAACCCGCAGGCACGTGTGCATATATCTCCCATTATCATTATAGTAGCAGTGCCGCGGCCAAAGCACTCGCCGATGTTGGGGCAGCGCGCCTCCTCGCAGACCGTGTGCAGAGACCTGCCGCGCAGCGCCGCCTTCATAGCGTGTGCGCTGCCCGAGGGCCCGGCGGGCTTGCGCAGCCACTCAGGCAACCTCCGCGGTCTGATACCGTCATTTCGCATGGATGCGACGCATATCATGCCCCATATACGAGTCAATCGCTCCTTGTCATGAAGTGCGCGGGGTCCATAGCCCTTAGTACGCGGTGACCCGCGGCTGGCATCTCGCAAGCCGACACCGAGTTGTTTTCAGTCTACACGGCTAACGGTGGATTCCACGCTGATGCGGTCCCCATTGCTCGAAGCCTGCCGCGGGTCACCGCTTGCTCCGTGCCAGTATCGCGTCCCATTGCATTGCCATAAACGTGAAAAACCCGCTTACCACGCGCCACTGCGCAAGTTGTATCATGGCGCATGATGAGCGGTGTCCCCAGTCCAGCTTCGAGCAATGGGGACCGCGGTGGCAAGTGATTCGCCGTTAGCCTTAGAAACTGACTTAGACTCGTTATCGGCTTGCGAGATGATGGGCTGGGGACACCGCTCTTTATGTGGCGAGGAGCGCAATCTGGCTGCCGGCAGGCGAGATGCCAGCCGCGGGTTGCCGCGTTCTCTGGCACGGTGTCGGTTTGCAAGGGGGGCTTAGGATACATCGGCGAGCGTGAGACGGCCTTCCCACCTGGAGATGAGGACCTCGCGGATTCTGCGATGCGCGGGGTCAGCGAGCTCTGGATCCGTCTCAATGAGCTTGAACGCCGCGTCCCGCGCCTGCGAGAGTATGCCCACGTCGCGCGCGAGATTGGCGATTCGAAAGGGAGGCAGCCCGGACTGCCGCGTGCCCATGAATTCGCCGGGCCCGCGCAGCGCCAGGTCCTCCTCTGCGATTTTGAACCCGTCGGTGGTCTCCACCATGGCGCGCAGCCGCACTTTGGCCTCTTCCGAGCGGCGGTAGTCGGCCATGAGGATGCAGTAGGACTGGTGGTTCGATCGCCCCACCCTCCCGCGCAGCTGGTGCAGCTGCGAGAGGCCGAAGCGCTCCGCGTGTTCGATCACCATGACCGAGGCGTTCGGGACGTCCACGCCGACCTCTACGACCGATGTCGCGGCCAGCACCTGGATATTCCCGGCCTTGAATTCCGCCATCACCCGCTCTTTGTCTTCTGACTTCATCCTGCCGTGCAGAAGCTCCACGCGATAATCGGGTTCGAATACCCCCTTGAGCTCCTTGCACATGTCGGTCGCGTTCTTGAGATCGAGCTTCTCGCTCTCCTCGATGAGCGGATAGATAACATAGCACTGCCGCCCGCGCTTCAGCTCGTGGCGCATGCCCTCGTAGAGTTTCTCGCGCCTGGCTTCGTCAAAGAGCTTTGTCGCGATCGGCAGCCTGCCCTTTGGCAGCTCGTCGATCACGGAGACGTCGAGGTCTCCGTAGAGCGTCATCGCGAGAGTGCGCGGTATCGGCGTCGCCGTCATCACGAGCACGTCCGGCCATACGCCCTCCGCGGAAGTAGAGCCCTTCTTCCGAAGCGCCGCGCGCTGCATCACGCCGAAGCGATGCTGCTCGTCCACCACGATGAACCCGAGATTCCCAAATACCACGCCCTCCTGGATGAGCGCGTGCGTGCCGACCGCGAGCGGGACGGTGCCGTCTGCGATGGCCTGCAGAATGGCAGCGCGCTCACGCCCCTTGACGGAACTCGTGAGCAGCGCATGCGCCACTCCGAGCGGCGCGGCGATTCCGGCGATGGTTGCGAAGTGCTGCTCGGCGAGGATCTCGGTGGGCGCCATGATCGCGGCCTGATAGCCCGCTGCGATCGCCTTGAGGGCGGCTGACAGCGCTACCACGGTCTTGCCGCTCCCCACGTCGCCCTGCAGGAGCCTGTTCATGGGCCGGGGACTTTCCATGTCCGCAAAGATCTCGGAGATCGAGCGACTCTGCGCCTGCGTGAGCGCAAAGGGCAGCGCTGCGATTAACTGCCCGTACCCTGAATCGTCCTTCGGGAACGAGATGCCCGGCTTGACCACGTGCTGCCTTCTTCGGAGCGCAAGCCCCAGCTCCAAAAAGAAGAACTCATCAAATATGAGCGTGCGGTGCGCGGCGGAGCGGCCGATGGTGAGCAGCTCGGGGTCCATGTCGGGAGACGGGAAGTGCATCTCCTGCAGGCAGGTCCACGGGTCTTCGAGCCGGTGGCTTTCAGCGAACGCCTCGGGGAATATGGGCGTTATGTGCTGGTTGTACGCGTCCCATGCGTTGCGCACGATCTTGCGCATGGTCTTTTGATAAAGCCCCTCGGTGAGCGGATAGATCGGTATGATCTTTCCGCCGCTGTCCGGCGCCCCTTCTTCATCAGAGAGCACCTCGACCTCGGGATGGATGAACTGGAGGGTCCTACCGTACTCGCTCACGTCGCCTGAGAGCATGAGCTCAACGCCGGGCTTGTAGCGCTCTCCGAAATACTGCTGCTTGAAGTGGAAGAACTTTGCGGAGACCTTACCCGACCCGTCGCTCACCACCACTTCGAATATGCGCTTCCTTCGCCGGCCCAGGAACGATATCCCCGCGGCCGCGACGGTGCCGGTGATGGTGCGGTCCCGTCCGGGCGTCAGCTCCGAGATCGGCAGGATGCGGCGGCGGTCTATGTAGCGGATAGGCGTGACCGCGAGCAGGTCCCCCACCGTCAGAATCCCCATGCGCCCCAGCCTGTCGGCGAGCACCGGCCCCACGCCCTTTACATACTGCACGGGCGTGGCAAGAGGATGTCTTGTGTGTGTGTGTGCTGGTGTCATATTATCCCCTCCCCTTTGTAAGGGGAGGGTTAGGGTGGGGTAGACAGTGGGAAAACCTTGATCTACCTCCCCTATCCCCTCCTTACAAAGGAGGGGCAAGTAAAAAATGGGGGAGCTTTGGGCTCCCCCATTTTCACATGTCATTCTGAACCCTTCACCTGCCTACATCCACGACCGTGAACTCGGTGCGGCGGTTGCGCGCACGGCCCATGACCGTGTTGTTGTCAGCGATCGGTCTCTGCTCGCCGTAGCCCACTGCCTGCAGGCGATCAGGCTCTATGCCCTTCTGGACCAGGTAATTGCGCACCGCATTTGCGCGCGCCTCGGAGAGCTTCTGGTTGTAGGCATCCGAGCCGATCCAATCGGTGTGGCCCTCGACGCGCACCAGCCTGATCTGCGGGTTCTTCTGCAGCAGGTATGCCACGTCGTCGAGTATCGGGTAAGAGATCGGCCGGATGACCGCGCGGTCGAACTCGAAGTGGATCTTCTGCGTGATTACTATCTTCTCCTCCACCTGCGCCTCGACCTCGACAGGCGGCGGCGGCGGAGCGGACTTGATGTGGCGGTAGTTCACGCCCAGCAGGACCCTGAAGTCCGGCGAGCCGATGCCCGTGGTGATGCCGCGGCCGCCCGCGAGCGTCACGCCCAGGCCCTTTGCCGTGCTCTGCGGCGTGAAGCGGCCGCCGGCCAGGAACTCGGCCGGGTTCTGCAGCTGGTTCTTGAACATGCCGGAGATAACGGACTCGGAGAAGACCTCGCCCAGGACTCCCCATGTGTCGTTGATGCGCACGTTGATGCCGCCGCCCAGGGAGAGCGTATCGTCGATAACGGCGTTCGTGTTGTTCACGTCGTAGCGCGTCTCCTGGTACATGCGGTAGCCGACGTTCAGGGCGAGGAAGACGCGATTCTTGATGTCCGCGTCAAAGACCAGCGTGCCACCCGGCGACCACATGCCGTTGCCGAGGAAGTAGTTGGACTTGCCAGTCGGGAAGTACATGAACGGGACGAGCGAGAGGCCGACGTGATAGCGGTCTATATCAAGGAAGCGGAACTTCATCTCCAGCCTTACGTCGCCCATCTTGCCCATGTAAGTTTGCTTCTGCACGGCCGCGGCTGCCATGTTCGGGTTATAGAAAGTCTCCCAGAGCGCGACTGGAATATTTGCGCCCATGAGCCACCAGTCGGTCCACGCAATGGCGCCCTGGATGTTGGCCATGAGCAGGTCGTCGATGATACCGCGTCGGCGGTTGCCCGCGGCATCGGCGTACTCGAGCGGCTCGAACGCGTAATCGAAAGTGCCGCCCGCGTTGAAGCTCCACTGCGGCATGGTGTTGGACTGATGGACCGTGATGTACTTGCCGCCGTCCGTGGCCGGATTGACCGTGATGACGTCGGCGTTCTTGATGAGTGCGGATGCGGTTTGAGCGGTCCCCAAAGATAAAATTATAACTAGAAGCAACACGACAACTCGCATAAATTTCATCATCCCCTCCGTAACTTCAGTTAAACTGAATTTGAATCCCCTCCCCTTTGTAAGGGGAGGGATAGGGAGGGGTAGACAGTGGAAAAACCTGAAAACCTTGCTCTACCTCCCCTAGCCCCTCCCTGCCGGCAGGCTTACAAAGGAGGGGGAACATCAGACCGCAAAACCTGAAAAATTTAAAACTAAAAACCCCTGAAAGAGCGTTGAATCCCTTTATTTTTCTTCATTTTATGGATGGAGACGCGAAAGTCAACGAAACAATGCATTATGAGACGCGAAAATCGGGTTTGAGTCGCATCGCTGGAATTCAGAAGATTGGATTCCCGATTAAGACACTCGGGAATGACAATGGCGATTTGAGATTATTGATTCATGAGAAATTTAGCGACGAAAAAAACATGCAGTCAGTTTCCCCTCCTTTGTAAGGAGGGGTCAGGGGAGGTAGATCAAGGTCTACCCCCTCTGACTCCCCCTTACAAAGGGGGAGAACCGCTACCCTCCCTATCCCTCCTCTTTCACCCTCCGGCTCTCGCCTCGGTCGCAAAGGGAGGGGATTTGAAATCAAAGCCGTTAACTCCGATTTCTTAATCCTGATCCTGAGCCATGACTGTCCGGTTTATTTTTGCGTTTTCACATCCCCCTCCTTTGTAAGGAGGGGCCAGGGGAGGTAGATCGTGGATTTCCCAAGGTCTACCCCACCCGACCTCCCCTTACAAAGGGGAGGAGATTTGAAATTCGAGTTTCAAACGAGACACAGCGTTTTCCAGGTGTTACACGCGATTTTATTGCCGTTTCAGGTTAAACCGGACAGTCATGAT